>NZ_UCNW01000001.1 GCF_900474185.1 Synechococcus sp. UW69
ACAACAAAAAAGCCACCTCAATCGAGGTGGCTTTTTCATGGTTGGCGATGGTGATTGCTACAACAATCAGCCAATCATCAACCTATTAAGAGAATGTTTTACCTGGCATCGAGCTATTTTCTCAGGGGGCTACCCCCCAAATATCGTCGCCGCTGATGCGTTTCACAACCGAGTTCGAGATGGATCGGAGTGGGACCACACCGCTATGGACACCAGGATAGTTATAAACATTCTCAAGGGTTGAACCCTGAGAACTGCATAGGATCTGTGGCTTTCACCACACGTCTGAATCAACAAAGAATTTGTCTTCAGGCAAGAACCAAAATGTTGGTCAAGCCCTCGGTCTATTAGTACTCCTCCGCTGCATCCATTACTGGACTTCCACGTAGAGCCTATCAACGGGTGTTCTTCCCGTGACCTTACTGGGTTACCCCATGGGAACACTCATCTTGAGGTGGGCTTCCCACTTAGATGCTTTCAGCGGTTATCCACTCCGCACATGGCTACCCAGCGTTTACCGTTGGCACGATAACTGGTACACCAGAGGTGCGTTCCTCCCGGTCCTCTCGTACTAGGGAGAAATCCTCTCAATGTTCCTACGCGTACACCGGATATGGACCGAACTGTCTCACGACGTTCTGAACCCAGCTCGCGTACCGCTTTAATGGGCGAACAGCCCAACCCTTGGGACCGACTTCAGCCCCAGGTTGCGATGAGCCGACATCGAGGTGCCAAACCTCCCCGTCGATGTGAACTCTTGGGGGAGATCAGCCTGTTATCCCTAGAGTAACTTTTATCCGTTGAGCGACGGCCCTTCCACTCAGAACCGTCGGATCACTAAAGCCGACTTTCGTCCCTGTTCGACTTGTAGGTCTCACAGTCAAGCTTCCTTCTGCTTTTGCACTCGTCAGCTGATTTCCAACCAGCCTGAGGAAACCTTTGCGCGCCTCCGTTACCTTTTAGGAGGCGACCGCCCCAGTCAAACTGCCCACCTGATACTGTCCGCTCCCCGGATAACGGGTGAACGTTAGAACCCTAGCTCTGAAAGAGTGGTATCTCACCAGTGACTAACTCATACCCACGAGCATGAGATCAACGTCTCCCACCTATCCTGCGCATTCAGAGCCCGGGCACAATACCAAGCTACAGTAAAGCTTCATAGGGTCTTTCTGTCCAGGTGTACGTAGTCCGCATCTTCACAGACAATTCTATTTCGCCGAGCCTCTCTCCGAGACAGCGCCCTGATCGTTACGCCTTTCGTGCGGGTCGGAACTTACCCGACAAGGAATTTCGCTACCTTAGGACCGTTATAGTTACGGCCGCCGTTCACCGGGGCTTCAGTCGCCAGCTTCGCTTACGCTGACCGGCTTCCTTAACCTTCCGGCACTGGGCAGGCGTCAGCCCCCATACATCGTCTTGCGACTTAGCGGAGACCTGTGTTTTTGGTAAACAGTCGCCAGGGCCTCTTCACTGCGACCACCTTGCGGTGGCACCCCTTCTCCCGAAGTTACGGGGCCATTTTGCCGAGTTCCTTAGAGAGAGTTACCTCGCGCACCTCGGTATTCTCTACCACCCCACCTGTGTCGGTTTCGGGTACTGGCAGTCATGCCTTAACGGGTATAGAGCTTTTCTTGGAAGCTTGACGTCACCAACTTCGCTGCCGTAGCAGCTCGTACTCACGCCTCAGCTCGGAACGTTTTCACCGCTCCTCAACGCCTCGAACGCTTGAACCAGTAACCAACATCTGGCTTGGCTAGCCTTCTCCGTCCCTCTTCCCAAAACATGACCGGTACAGGAATGTTGACCTGTTATCCATCGACTACGCCTTTCGGCCTCGCCTTAGGTCCAGACTAACCCTCCGCGGACGAGCCTGCCGGAGGAACCCTTAGGGTTTCGGTGCATGGGATTCTCACCCATGTTTTCGCTACTCAAGCCGACATTCTCACTTCTATGCAGTCCACATCCGCTCACGCTAATGCTTCGCCCCACATAGAACGCTCCCCTACCATAAAAATCCGCAGCTTCGGTACAACACTTAGCCCCGTTCATTTTCGGCGCAGGATCGCTCGACCAGTGAGCTATTACGCACTCCTTTGAGGATGGCTGCTTCTAGGCAAACCTCCTGGTTGTCTATGCAATCCCACCTCCTTTATCACTTAGTGTTGATTTGGGGACCTTAGCTGGCGGTCTGGGCTGTTTCCCTCTCGACCATGGAGCTTATCCCCCACAGTCTGACTGCCTCGCTACACACAGGGTATTCAGAGTTCATCTCGATTTGGTACCGCTCTCGCAGCCCGCACCGAAATGGTGGCTTTACCCCCCTGCTGGAGCACGAGACGCTACGCCTCAACGTATTTCGGGGAGAACCAGCTAGCTCCGGGTTCGATTGGCATTTCACCCCTAACCACAGCTCATCCGCTGACTTTTCAACGTCAGTCGGTTCGGACCTCCACTTGGTATCACCCAAGCTTCATCCTGGCCATGGTTAGATCACCCGGGTTCGGGTCTATAAACACTGACAAACGCCCTATTCAGACTCGCTTTCGCTATGGCTCCACCATTTCCGGTTTAACCCGCCAGTGCCTATAAGTCGCCGGCTCATTCTTCAACAGGCACACGGTCACCCTATGAGTAGGGCTCCCATTGCTTGTAGGCTCACGGTTTCATGTTCTATTTCACTCCCCTCCCGGGGTTCTTTTCACCTTTCCCTCGCGGTACTGTTTCGCTATCGGTCACACAGTAGTACTTAGCCTTACGAGGTGGTCCTCGCGGATTCACACGGAATTTCACGTGCTCCGTGCTACTCGGGATACAGCTAGCTCAGTTCAGTTTTCGGTTACGGGGCTTTCACCCTCTGTGGCGTGCCATTCAAGCACTTCTCCTAACATTCCTGATACACGTTGCTGTCCCACAACCCCGATACTCGAAAGCATCGGTTTAGGCTCTTCCCCGTTCGCTCGCCGCTACTTAGGGAGTCGTTTTTACTTTCCTTTCCTCCAGCTACTAAGATGTTTCAGTTCGCTGGGTTGGCTCGTGCCAGCCTATGGATTCAGCTGGCCGTATTAAGGGTTGCCCCATTCGGAAATTCCCGGATCAAAGCGTGCTTCCAGCTCCCCGGGACTTATCGCAGGTAACCACGTCCTTCATCGCCTCTGTGTGCCAAGGTATCCGCCGTGAGCCCTTTGTAGCTTGACCAATTAACCTCTTGAACGCTTACCGCCGTTGAAAGCAGATTCTCAAGTTTTTATTGCTAAAAACAAGATCAAACTCTGATTCGCTCGACACGAATCAAAGAACATTCAAGAGTCTCGGCTCTTGCTCAAAAGAATTTTCATTGTTCTGCTTCTAATCTCTCTTTCGAAAGATCAGACTCAAAACAATGCATCTGTAAGATGCTTTGTTTTTCCAGACTTCACCTATGCAGTTGTCAAGGTTCTGCTAGAACTTCAAACTGATTTCTCAGTTCGAGCCCAGCATCTTATCAACCAAATTCAAAGCTTTAAACTTAAAAACTTGGAATGACAGGAAGCTGGGGTCATCCAGCGGACACATCTAAATCACACACCAATCGAGCTCGACTCCAACAATTTGGAGACGGGGATAAAGTTCGGTCAGTGGAGGTTAGGAGACTCGAACTCCTGACATCCTGCTTGCAAAGCAGGCGCTCTACCAACTGAGCTAAACCCCCAACACCGAATGGGCCATCCTGGACTTGAACCAGGGACCTCACCCTTATCAGGGGTGCGCTCTAACCACCTGAGCTAATGGCCCAGGAGTCTCATCCCTTTTGGGGTGTGACCTAGACAAAGTTTAGGAACTGAAAATCTCCATCAAGCAAGACACATTGCTGCATCATCTTGATTTCAAATCTGAGGTACCGATCGACCTAAGGTGACAGGACTTCGGCCTAAGAATAAAAACACTCAGGCATCAAAATCGTTGTTTGTCTCCCTGTTAGGAGGTGATCCATCCGCACCTTCCGGTACGGATACCTTGTTACGACTTCACCCCAGTCATCAGCCCCACCTTCGACGTCCTCCTCCACAAGGGTTGGAGTAACGGCTTCGGGCGTGGCCAACTTCCATGGTGTGACGGGCGGTGTGTACAAGGCCCGGGAACGTATTCACCGCAGTATGCTGACCTGCGATTACTAGCGATTCCTCCTTCACGTAGGCGAGTTGCAGCCTACGATCTGAACTGAGCCACGGTTTATGGGATTTGCTTGTCCTCGCGAACTTGCAGCCCTTTGTCCGTAGCATTGTAGTACGTGTGTAGCCCAGGATGTAAGGGGCATGATGACTTGACGTCATCCACACCTTCCTCCGGTTTATCACCGGCGGTCTCTCTAGAGTGCCCAACTAAATGCTGGCAACTAAAGACGTGGGTTGCGCTCGTTGCGGGACTTAACCCAACATCTCACGACACGAGCTGACGACAGCCATGCACCACCTGTCACTGCGCTCCCGAAGGCACTCTCTCGTTTCCAAGAGATTCGCAGGATGTCAAACCCTGGTAAGGTTCTTCGCGTTGCATCGAATTAAACCACATACTCCACCGCTTGTGCGGGCCCCCGTCAATTCCTTTGAGTTTCACACTTGCGTGCGTACTCCCCAGGCGGAACACTTAACGCGTTGGCTACGACACCGAGGGGGTCGATTCCCCCGACACCTAGTGTTCATCGTTTACGGCCAGGACTACAGGGGTATCTAATCCCTTTCGCTCCCCTGGCTTTCGTCCATGAGCGTCAGTGATGGCCCAGCAGAGCGCCTTCGCCACTGGTGTTCTTCCCGATATCTACGCATTTCACCGCTACACCGGGAATTCCCTCTGCCCCTACCACACTCAAGCCCAACAGTTTCCACTGCCATGATGGAGTTAAGCTCCACTTTTTAACAGCAGACTTGAAGGGCCGCCTGCGGACGCTTTACGCCCAATAATTCCGGATAACGCTTGCCACTCCCGTATTACCGCGGCTGCTGGCACGGAATTAGCCGTGGCTTATTCATCAAGTACCGTCAGATCTTCTTCCTTGATAAAAGAGGTTTACAGCCCAGAGGCCTTCATCCCTCACGCGGCGTTGCTCCGTCAGGCTTTCGCCCATTGCGGAAAATTCCCCACTGCTGCCTCCCGTAGGAGTCTGGGCCGTGTCTCAGTCCCAGTGTGGCTGATCATCCTCTCAGACCAGCTACTGATCGATGCCTTGGTGAGCCATTACCTACACCAACTAGCTAATCAGACGCGAGCTCATCCTCAGGCGAAATTCATTTCACCTCGCGGCATATGGGGTATTAGCGGCCGTTTCCAACCGTTATCCCCCTCCTGAGGGCAGATTCTCACGCGTTACTCACCCGTCCGCCACTAACCCGAAGGTTCGTTCGACTTGCATGTGTTAAGCACGCCGCCAGCGTTCATCCTGAGCCAGGATCAAACTCTCCGTTGTAGATCATTTCCTTTTAGAAGCTTTCGCTCCCTCAAAATGATTTGCGTCACCCATTACTCAGATCAATCTGGCAACAGTTGAGGCCTCCTCTTCGCTGACACAAAAAGGGTTCTTAAGAGTGCATCTCTAGATTTCTCTTTCAATGACTTTCCGGGATCTCAGATCCGGTTGTTGCTCCACAATTCGCACACCGACAACAAGAAGGTTCGTGAAAACCTTCTCGTTGCAGCGAATTGCTTCGACGCAACGAAATTTTTTGACGGGACCTCACACCTTCATCGCTCTTTCATTCGGCTCCTCACCTCACCTTGCGGGTCGGCTCAGATCCAAACGCGATGAAAGCGTCAGTTCCTAAACTTTTCGATTGTCCAGGTGCGACCAAACTTCGCTTCACTCCCTCTCAGGAGTTCACTTGGCTGGTCATCACGGCCTTCGCGGCCGCTTGAAGAACTTACAACACCGTGGGATCGCTCCCTCTTGATCTTGTAAGTCGCCTAAGACACATCAAGGCTTTCGCCTTCAGCGCTTCGGCTTGCGCGCTCGCCTCTCGGCTCCCGCGCAAGACAAAACCATAACACCACAGCTCACAC
>NZ_UCNW01000002.1 GCF_900474185.1 Synechococcus sp. UW69
GGCCAGAAGGCCAAGGGCAGCAGGAGCCACCAGCAGTTGCTGGAAAAGCTTCATTGAATTCCTCACACAGGAAAGCCCAAATTGGGCACGCCTATACTGCCGTTGCGCTGTATTTGCTGCTACTCGTATAGAGCACTTCCAAGTAGCTTTTTATACGTCTGCCTGTTCACTTTTGTTGTCAGCCTCATCGCAGTCCCTTTGGAGATGTCTGTGGTCTGTTTGGGGCTTCGCTGTGTCTCTTAGGCATCAATAAGAAGACTGACGGCCTTGTGTCATTTGTTACTCTCTTCCGTGTTTTGGGCCTGTTGGAGCGATTAGAGTTAAAAAGTTGATTCCCATTGGATCTTGGCCAATTCATCCGACGACAATTTACGGCAGTCCAAAAAAAAGGGCTGTAAAAAGTCAAAGTGTTCTAAATGGAAGGGTGGAACATGTCGGTGTGGCCATTGATTTGATTTGCCGGCAATATCAGTTGATTCTTTAGTTCGTCAATATAAATTTTATTAGATTTCCTGAGAGAGCTTATGCTTCTGGAAACAGTAGATCTTGTAGTTCCAATGATTTCAGCGATGCGTCCATGAGAGAGAGTGTGCTCTAGCAAATAACCATCGGTCGTACGTATCCCAAGTCTGGTGGTTAATAGTTGAAATAATTTCATGAGACGACTTTCTATGTTTGTTTCGAGTCTGACAATGTGCAGTTGTAACACCCATTCCATGATGCCGTCATTGAATCTTTGTTCTGGATGATGGCAATAGCTTGCTTGGCATTTTGTTTCTGTTATCGCCTCTATCCTGATCGATAACTCTTCAGGATACTTGAATCTGCATGGTTCAGATTTGCATGCAAAAGCTAAAGTCAAATCAATTATCTTGCCTTCTTGGTAGGCGCCAATTCTTACGATTCCATCTTCTACTGTTATTTCTACGTCTTCTCTGCCTTTAGGTCTATCGAGAAGCACTGTTTCCGAAGCATTCAGGCATATTGGCCTGTGCTGCCTGGGATTATTTCCACCCTTCGTATTCATTGATGTGCTGACGTGTGCTTTTTGATGCTTTCTGCTGTAGTCGCGTTGCCACCTATTTATTTGCTGTTCTGTATAAACAAGTCATCGCGGTTTTGTATTAGATGGATTTTATAGCACGTTGTGGATTGTTGGCTTTGTTCGTTGTTGTGATATTTGCCCTTTTTGAAGTTCGATATGACACATTGCGTCGTCGCGATAAGGATGCTCTGTCTGTTAACGCTTCAGCCACAGCATTTTTTCCGGCCTGATCACCTCAAGGGCTTCCATGTGCTCGTTGGTTAGCGCCTGGGCAGCCTGATGTTGGCCTGCAAGGGAAAGCTGCGACGCTCGTCCAAAGCACCAGTCTTTGATGTCATTGAGCGTCTTAGCTCGATGGCGATGTTTGTTGATATTTTCTGATTGCATTTTTCACTTGAGGATCTTTTTATTGTCTCGTATTGTATTTCAATTTTTCTTTTTTGTGTACGTTTGAGCGTAGTCAATTGTTGTTCCTCATGTAGCTATTGCTTTCCTGCTCTTTTGGGGCTGCCTTTTGAAACTTTTTATCTATAACCATCTCTCTTGTCCTTCTTTGGTTTTGTTGACGCCTCCTGTCTGTCAGTGCTCTGTAGCCCTTGGTCGCGTTTTTGCTGATAATCATTCTCGCTACTTTTTTCGCTCTTTGTGTTGGTTTGTTCTTCTATTTGCTTCTCATGTTTCAAGCCTCTATAAATATCCCCAGATGATCCGTCAGTTATGCCTTCAGCCCTACTTCTTTGTGCTTGTGAGCGTTGCACCTGCGAGGTTCAGGAGACTAAAGCTGTGATGCTGCATGGCCTGAGCTTCTGTTCAGAGGCCTGTGCCAGCGGCCACCCCAATAACGAGCCATGCCATGGCAGCGGTTCCTGTGGATGCACCTGTGCGGAGTGAGCGAGTTGGGTTGAGCTCAACCCCCTTTCGATCGGGCTGGCCTCAGCAGCATCGTCAGCCCTGACACGGTGACAACAATGGTCAGCCCTCCCAGCAGGATTGGATAAATCGGTTGGAGGTTCAGCCAGCCGAATTGTCCCGTGTGCAGCTTGAGCAGCCAGAAGGCATCGATGTTCCGCTCAAGGAGCAAGCTGTAGAGGGAGCCAGTGCCTGCTGTAATCAGCAGTGGTGCTGCGGCGATTGGCACCAGCCAGCGGTGGATGCGTCGTGCCTGACGGCTCGTTGTTCTCGATTTTTTCATTGCTTGCGCAGCTGTTGATGGAGTTTCCGTTCATCAGCGCAAGGCATCCAGCGTCCGTTGTTCTCGTGAACGCTGGTGCAACCGATTTCGGTAGCTCGCTGCTGAGCTTCCGCCTCGGTGGCGTAGAGCCCTTTGCTGTGAGCCAATCCTGGCGTTTGGTTTACCAAGAGGGTCACCACACCGACGGCAAGAGCCGTTAAAGGTTGGATGGCGGTCATTGGTTCAGAAGCCTTCGCAGTGTTCGATGGCTTTCAAGTAATTCATCTTGCCCGGGTGTGTGTTTCCGTCGGTGTTGATCGCGACCCGCATGGCGATCTGGGCATCGACGCAGCGGTTGTAGCGATCGGTTTTGACGGCTTGCGGAATCAACAGAACAGCAATGCTGAGCAGGCTGAGGCTGCTGACTGCAGCCAGCACCGGGTAAGCGTGGGCCCTCACCATTTCACGCACCGTGAGCTGTTGTTGGTTGTGATCGTTCATGTACTGATGGCGATTGCCCCAGCGTATGAACGCCCTTTCGGTTTGTTTGGCCTGAATGAACGAGGCAGTCAGCCAAAGCCCCGCCCCGAGGCGTGGACGGGTTCTCCCGCAATCCGAAACTCGATGTGATCAGTTGCGGGGTCGTACAGGGTGTAGTTCCTCCCTCCGCCAATACCGATCACGCTGCGCTTGGGTACGGCCTGTTCGCTCTGCTCTTCTCCGGAATGGTCCTTGACATGCGATTGGATCGATCCACCGGAGAGTTCAAGCCGGAACTGACGCTGGCAGCGTGCTGTGAAGAGGCGATTGACATCCAGTCGCGTCAGGCGATCCAACAACACCAGGGCAGAAGTGTCTTCTGTCAGCCGGTCACCAACATCAGCTGAACTGCCATGGATAAGGGCGCAGTCGAGTTCGATGAAACCGAACTGCAGCGATGCCAGCCAGTTGAGATGGTCTGCATCCACGGCAGCAAGAAGTGCGTTGACGCCAGCCTCGCCGTGCTCTTGTCTGAGAGCTTCAGCCTTGCGTTCCCCGCGGTAGCCAGACTCAGCAAGCAGCTGCTCTTCCCACCAGCCGTAGATGCACTCGGGCTGAAGATCAGCGCGATGCGGCTGTCTCAGACGCTCGAGCAGTGCATTGCACTTGCGTTGTGATCCGATCAAATCACCGAGAACGAAGAGATTGGCAACACCCCGCTGTTGCTTCAACTCCTTCTGGATCTGCTCGTACAGATCCAGGTCTCCTTGGAGACCACTCACCAGGGCCCAGCGTTCCATCAGCGCTCACACACGTGGCTGGCGTCTTCAGCCCGCTCGGCGTATTCGAATCCGTGGCTGAGCCTCCAGGCAAACACCTCCGGTAAGCCCGCATCAACGATGGCCTGACAGGTTTTGGCGACGTCGTAGTCGACCTCTCGAATGGTGACGTCTCCTGTGTTGTCGTCATGGATCACATAGGTCGCCTTCGTGCTCCCATGACGTGGTTCCCCCACGGAACCAGCGTTGACGATCCGCCGCATTGGCAGTTCCAGCTCATCTTCTGTTGGTGTGCCTTGATCGCGTTGTTGCACCTTCACCCGAATGGTCCCCTGCCGTAGTTCGCGCACATAGGGCTGGTGGGTGTGGCCGCAGAACAAGGTTTCCGCTCCTGCTGTTTCCACCCGCTCAAGGGCTGCAAATGCGTTCATGTCAGGCAACAGATACTCGTGCTGACTGTTTGGACTGCCATGCACAAACAGCAGCTTCTCTCTGCGGAATGTCATGGGCAGTTCGGCCAGAAATGCTTTGTTCGCCTCCGTGAGCGTTGCGGCTGTCCAGTGGTGGGCACGATGGCCTCGACGTTCCGCCAGCTGGGAGGGATAGCTGCATTCACAGGCATTCAAGCCATCAATGATGTCCTCATCCCAGCACCCCTGGCACGTGTCAATTTGGCGCTGCCGCACCAACTCCACCACCTCATTGGGCTGAGGTCCGTAACCAACAAGGTCGCCCAGACAGGTGATGGTTTTGATCCCGTGGGAGTCAATGTCGTCGAGGACGGCCTCAACGGCTGCCAGGTTGGCGTGCAAACAGGAGATGACGGCATGCTTCATTTCAGTCAGCTTTCCAATGAGGGTTGTTGTTGTTGCTGGAGCTGTTGTTGTTGCGCGATGAGCACGTCATCTGCGAGCAGACAATCGTTGATGGTTGCTTGCATTCCTTCAGGATTGAGTGCCTTGCCTTGAACGACCAGTTCTGAAGTTCGACTGGGGCGCCCTGTGGGGGGAGCCGTGGTATCCAAGGGCAGAAACTGTGATCCCTGTTGGCTCACCATCCAATTGCAGAAAAATGAACGCCCGTCGGGGAGATTCATCAATCCTTTGGCGCGGTACACATCGCCGTAGGCACCATTGACGAGTTCAAACCAGAAGCTGCTGAGGCTGTCTGGGTCCCATACACAACCTGAAAGGGATGTATGCCAAGCCTCAAGCTTGCTGAACTCCAAGGTGTCATTCGAAGGCAACTCTGGGTCTCGCCCAAAGTGCATGACTTGGTCAGGTCGCAGCTGCAATGCGTCCAGCTTTGAGCGGACGTTGATTCCAAAGCCATCGATGCCCTCCTGGGTGGGAGTACGAAACCTCTGAACTTCGATCAACGTGAGCGCATCGTCCTCCTGCTTCAGCTCTGCTGCATTGGATGGAGTCGCCTCCTCAAGCCTGGGGATCTGGTCCTTGAGCCAGTTCAGGTCGATACCGCTGTCGGCTCCCTGCTCAAGCCCCGCTTCTGGTTCTTCCTCCAGGCGCAGGTAGGCGCAGGGGCCGCCGTGATCTTGAAGCGTTTTGAGTGCCCAGGATGTTTTTCCGCACCCCGGAGGACCTGAAATCAGGCACACCTGACCCATCGCAGCCTCCACAAAGCTCGAGAATCATTCTCATTATGGTCGCTCGTCGCTGTCCTGTCGCGCTTCGTCTCCATTGCATTGAGGTTGGTATCGCTTGTTATGGGCTGTGCTTGCATCTCTCGCTAGGGTCACCAGAACTCGGTTTTGACCTATGCAGGCCTTGGAGTTCCTCGCCCTCGCGCTGGTGAACTTGGCTCTGATGGTTTATCTGTTTGAAAAAGGCTTCAAATTCTGGAAGGAGAACCGTCGTCTCGATCGCCTGGTTAATCAGCATCCCGAAATGAAGGGGGTGCATCCTGACGAGGATGGCCTTTTTGTTTTTGAAAGTGATGACTCCTTAAAGGTTTTGGTTCTGGAGAACGATGAGCCCGGTGTGGATGAGCCCTTCTATGTGAGAGAAGAAGATCTTGAAGAGGAGTGAATGCAAAGCCTGACCTGAAGTTCTGGGGGTAATTCGTGCAGGAATGGAATGATGAATTTGTTACCCAGGCTCAACATGAGCTCACCTCTATGGTGACTGACTGGAAATACGATTACGGCGTCAGTGATCGTGATTGTTCGGCCATGTTGCTCTGGATGCTGATCAAGCTCAATCCCGATTGCAATCTCGATGCCGGTGTTCTGGATCCCTGAGCAGGCGTTGTGTCTTGGGTCGCCAGTGGGGGCGGTGTCGATGGATGGGGGTGATGCGTTTGTCTGCCCCTAGGTGAAAGCACCGATGTTTATTGGTTCTTGGCGATACACAATGAAAGGGTGACCCCCAGCTCAGAACAGGGGGAATCTGCGTCGAACAAGGGGAGGGACTAGGGAACCCTCCCTTTTTTGTGGCTGGACTGCAGTTCAGCTCACCTAGGCCTTTCTCTGGGGTCTAATCACAAAAAAGCCCGCCAAAGCAGCGGGCCAGGTGATGGGGGATCCCAACATAACGACCACTGCCAATGGATGCAGTGTTTCTTTCTTATTCATGCTGCGGATCCGGTTGCAACTTATGGCCCTGCTGTGAGCGGTATCGCTTTGCGCAAGATCTAGTTCAGTCGCCTGCGTGAGCCGCTGTTACGCCCAACTGCCGGAACGTTTCGGCTCAGATATAGGGCATTGCTGAGTCCCATCACGACGGTGCATCCTGCCGGGCCGCACACTCGGTAGAAGTGATGTCCAATGGATTCGACTGTTCCGTTGCCTTGAACGGAGTACGGCAGATGCAGAGGCTCGGCCATAGGACGACGCTTGAGGCAAAACCGTCCTACGGATCCTGGATTGGACTTGACTGAGACATCTGATACGGATTTGCTTTTCTTTGCCTCCCTCAGTGTTTCTTAGGGATCCAGGCCTGTGCCTTCGTCGGCCTCAGGTTCCTGGGAAGTGACTGGCCTTGAGTCGAACAAGGTGATCCCGCACTTCCAGGTCTGGCATTCGCATCACGCGTTGCATCAGGTCTTGCCGATGGGCGTAAAGCCCCCTGCAACCCTTGATGGGTTCGGTGAGCAGCTCCAGCAGTTGTGCTTTGGCCGTTGTGCTTGTCATGGTCTTTTGCTGCGCCTGGTCTCGTCTTGTCCCCCAAAGCATCGCGAACATGTGATCGCAACACATCACCCATTCGAGTGGTTGTCTGCACTGATCCCAGGCGACGTCTCCCCCATTCGAGGGGTGGCTGCCAGGGTCAGCTTCTTTATCGTGACGTGTCTTTCGAGGTTCGGATGAGGGTTCTGCAATCCGTTCTGGCGTTGCTGTTGGTGCTGGGTTGCGCAACAGCTTCACCGGTGTTTGCTGCCATGAGCGAGGAGTCGGCGAGTAGTGATTTGATTGCGACGCTCGAACAAGCGCGGGATGTGCGGGAGCAGGCGGATCTAAAAATCCGGGAAAATCTCAAATTGATGGCGTCCAGTTGCCTCTATATGAGTGATTCGTTGAAGGAGTTGATGGCTTTGGAGAATCAGTTTGAAGACCGCCAGATCGCAGATTTCACTGTGGGCATGGCCGATGCGGTCGAGTTGGAATTGCTCGATGAGGAATCCCGGAAGATCAAAGCGCTGTACCGGCGATCCCACTGTGACGACCCGATCATCCTGCGGGAACAGTTGCGGCAGGCGGATCAAAAGCGGAAGGCCTGACTCAAGCAAGCTTCGCAACAGCAGACCCCCGACCCCTTTGACGGAGGGGGCCGAGGGTCTGGTTCTGAACGGTGTCGTTCAGGTTTGAAGTGGCCGTCCCGTTCCGATGAACGGGCGGCCTAGATCGCTCGCTTGTGCATGACGCACTCCATCAGGTTTTCGGCTGAAGGAAGGTCGAAGCGTCTGGCTCGTGGCGCCTGGGGCCATGTTCCAAGGGGTCGGGTGAAGGGTGCTCCTTAGGGCACCTGACACGGTGCAGATGGAGTGCCGATCGGCCTGGCCTTTCGCACAAGGCCTGCCGAAGGGCGCACCCGACAAGAGGTGTGAAAACTGTTGGAGCAGGGGCCTGAAAGTCAGTTTGCTTCTGACGTCTGCTCGGTTGGACCGTCGTCACGCATGGACGCCTCCGATCTCGATGGACACATTCTTGGGGGTGGGTCGAGTCCCGGCAATCAGCACGAACACGCATTGCCTTTCAGGGCTGAATCGGCCGAAAGTGGGAATGCCGTGGCTGTGATCTGATTAGCCTGAACCGCCGACCGCGGTTGATGACCATTCCCTTCGGCACGCCTGAGCCTTCGGAGGGTCTGCTGAACAAGTCGGTCTCATCCACACGACTGCGTGCCTGGTTGAACACACGTCTTCGCCAGCTCGCCATGGGGCAACGGATCCAGGATGCGCGGGCGTTGCGTAGCGAATTCCTCGTGGAGTGATCAGTGCCGCTCAGGTCTGTTCAGGGAGATCAACCCAGCTCGAGGCAGGCCAGGCCATAAACGTTGCGATCGTGACCTTTCGGCATCACGCCTTTGTACATGCGCACCGTTGATCCCATGGGCTTGAAACCCTTCGCCGTTGTAAGGGTTTTGGCGGAGTGGTTGTGTCCGGGGGTGTCGATCAGAACGACTCCCTTATGGCGGTCCATGGCGTTGTTCAGTAACAGCGATGCCATCCCAGCGTCTTCTGCAAGCCATGGCCCCACCCGCCAACCGTCGCCAATCGGGAGGAGGCAGGGTCGAATGCGCACATAGCCATGGCATTCACCCTTGCTATCCATGGCCACGAACACCTCCCCAGCCTTGTGGCGAAGCCACAGTTCAAGGAAATGGGGGCGTGGGCTGATTTCGTGTCGTTCGTCGTAACGCTGGACGGCCTCGAGTGAGATGTCGCGCAATGACACGACGTTGATGTCGCTGCGATGGAGAAGGGTTGTGTTCGGGTTGTTCGATTGATCGCTCAGGCACAACATCTGCCGGCGAGTGGTGACGCAGTCCTTCTGAAAACCGGCTTTTTCATAGAAGCCAACCATCTGCACCGCTGCTTCCAGACCGATGCACTCCACGCTGTTCAGGGTCTGCAGGGCATGTCGCCAGAGGCGATGGCCAATGCCCTGGCCGCGATGGTCCTGCTTCACAACAAACAGGCCGATGAAGGCGTAGCCGGGGTTGTAGGTCACCGCGGCGATGCATCCCAACGGCTGGTTGTTTTGCCAAGCCAACCAGATCCCCTGGCCATCGGTGTTGGCATAGATCTCGATATCGCCCACACCAGGAGCGAAACCCTGCTCACGGGCCAGACCTGTCACAAAGTCAAGGTCGGATGACGTGAATGGTTTGATCTCCAAAATCGACAGTCAGGCGAGGGGGCAGCAACCTGAGTGTTCGAACAATTTTCAGGCGCCGTCAGGCGGCCCGGAGAATTGAATCCACACTGGTTGGATAACGGCGCACGTACGCATTGGTTTCCATGGCGACGATGCGCGCCTCTTGGCGATCAGCTGCCTGGAGTTGCAGCGTGTGTTGGCTACCGTCGTCTGTTTTGTAGCGAACGAGAAAACGTTGAGGATTGGCTGTCATCGGTCTGAGACCTTCCGTCCGATCCGCAGTGTTGCTGGCCGTAGCGCACAGGCAAGAGCGTGAAATGGTCTGTGGTTTCCCTCAACGATGAGATGTCCCATCGGTTGGGCGTGAGCCAGGTCGAGCTTCATGGCTTTGCCGTGAATGCACCCGTCTTACTGCCTCTGCAACCGGATCTCCATCCCCCTGTTATGGGATACGTCGACCTGTAGGTCGCCGATCCTGTCGTGATGGGCTCTTGGCCGTCTGTTTCGGCTAGGGGAAGGGGAGATCCGAACCGTTGCGGGCGGTTCTCCTCTCCCTGTGTTGCAGCCTCCTGAGCGACGCTTGACCCGGACAGATGTTCATGAGGGGACCAACCCCTGAGGCTCGACCCTCAGGGGTTTTTTTATGGCTGTTCAGAGTGAACAGTTGCTCCCTAGGGTGATTCCCATGACTCACGAGCCCCTGCGGGCTTTTGCTGACCATGACTGCTTCGAAGCTGTTCGACTTTCTCGGCCGGGTGCTGATGGCGGCCGTGTTTGTGAATGCATTGCCGGGGAAGTTCAGCAACTTCGCTGAAACGGCAGGCTTCATTGCCTCCAAGGGCATTCCTGAGCCGCTGGCATCGGTTCTGCTGGTGGCGGCAATTGTGGTGTTGATCGCCGGATCGATCCTGCTGGTGTTCGGCAGCAATACGGTGCTGGGGGCTTCCCTGCTGCTGCTGTTCCTGGTGCCCACCACGCTGCTCTTTCATACCTTCCCGGTAGACAGTGGTTTCGCGATGAACCTGGCCTTGATCGGAGCGTTGATCCTGGCCATCACCCGTGCCTGGGGCAGTGGAGTGCCCAGCTTCACGAACATCCGCTCCAAGGGTTGATCGCCCGCTGGCTGGGTCATGGCAGGGCCAGGGCCGTTCCCTCACGGCGCGGGTCTGCCACCCCTTGCCAAACCCCATCGATTCTCTGCACCAGGGCTGTGCCGCTGCCAATGGGCTGACGCCGCACTGGCCCTTTTGTTGTCAGCTGCTCTAGCGGTAACGGCCAGGCGAGCGGAGGATCGTCTTCCAGCACCAGCGTCTCGCCCCGCCTGACGAGATGGGGCAGGGCCACCGCTCGCGTTGGCGGCTCGTTCCAGACCATTGATGCCAACAACACCCGGCTGAGTAGATGCGGAATGCTCCGACCGCCAGGGCTGCCGAGGGCCAGCACCGGTTGACCATGACGGAACACCAGGGTGGGCGCCATCGACGACATCGGCCGCCGTCCTGGCAGGCGACGGTTCGCCACCGGTTTGCCGCCAAGGCTGGGTCTGAAGGCGAAGTCGGTGAGCTGATTGTTCATCACCATGCCGGCCACCAGGTGCCGACTTCCGAAGATTGTCTCCACTGAGGAGGTGTAGGAGGCAATATTGCCTCCGGCATCCACGATCGTGATCTGGGTGGTCCCCTGCTCCTGCCCCTGACCAGGCCGACCGAAGGGGTAGCGATCCGACCCCGGTGGCAGCCCTGGAGTGGGTTGCGTTGCCTCGGCGATCTGCATGGCCTGGGCTCGCTTTGCGATGTACCCCGGATCGAGCAAGCCAACGGTGGGAACCGCTCCATCGCGCGGGTCACGCACCCAATAAAGGCGGTCGGCATCGGCCCAGGCTTGGGCTCGGCCCAGCTGCCTCCAGATTTCAGGCTCAGCTGCGCTGGACCCTGGAAGATCGCTGCTCTGGCTGAGCAGGGCGAGGGTCTGCAGCAGCGCCAACCCACCACTGCTGGGGGGCGGCATCGTGCAGATCTGATGTTGAAGCTGTTGGCGGCAGAGGGGGGCGCGATCCAGCACGGCATAGCCGCTCAGATCGGCTGGACTCCAGCCACGGAAGTCTGGTTCGCTGGCCTGCAGGGCATTGATCCCGTCGAGGATCTGCTGCGCCAATGGCCCTTGATAGAAGGCCGGCCCACCGTCACGGGCCAGCAGCCTCAGGGTCTGGGATAGGGCGCTGTTGCGGAACGGCTGATCCGCCGGCGGGGGCTGGCCACCGGGCAGGTACAGCGCCTGAAAACCGGGGCTGTGGGCCACACCGAAACGCTGGGCAAGACGAATGGAGCGCCGCAGCCGGGGGCTCGGTTGAAAGCCAACGCTGGCCAGGCGGATCGCTGGTTGGAAGGTGTGGGCCCAGGCCAGACGACCGTGGTTTTGGTGCGCCTCCCAAAGCAGGGCAACGGTGCCAGGAATGCCGATGGCGTTGGCTTTGGCGGTGGCCTCTCGCCAGGGGAGGGGGCTACCCGAGGGGTTGAGCAGGTCGTCGGGCTGGCTGCGCTCGGGGGCCACTTCACGGCCATCCAACACCTCCAACCTGCGTTGCTTTGCATCCCAGTGGAGGAGGAATCCGCCGCCTGCGAGGCCGGAGCTCTGGGGTTCCACCACGGCCAGCACCGCTTGCGCGGTGACCAGGGCATCGACGGCGGTGCCGCCCTCCCTGAGACTTCTCAGCGCAGCTTCACTGGCCAGGGGATTGGCGGTGACCACCACGGCTGATCCGCTGGCGCTGGAGATGCCCTTGCTGCCGGGGTCGGCCGATTCCGGATCATCGCGGCTGATCGGTGCCGCTGTTATTGGGGGGCAGATCAAGAGAGTCAGAGCCAGCAGCAAGGCTCTGATCAGCAGGAGCCCGCTCCTGCTTGTGGCAATGAAAACATCACTGCAAAGGCTTTTGGAGGAAAAAGTGATCAGATTCCCTCACTCACCCCTCTCGGATTTCAATCCAAGGGCTAAACCTGTATAGGAAGAGATGTATCCGCAGGCCCACCTACGGGATACATCGCAGTCCTGATAGACAACTTACCGAAAAAAAGGTTCCCAAAGAGCCCACTCCTCAGGAACAACTCGTGCATGCGGGCAGAACTTAATGCTACTCAATCTCCCTTAACAATAAGTAAATTTGCTCAGCATGAGCGGGCTGGGTCTTTGCGTGGCGTTGCTGATTGCTGCTTCCTCTGGCAGCTCGTTTCAGCTGGGCAAAAAGAAGCCCCCGTCTAGACGGGGGCTGCATTCCTATGGCGTTGTCGCGCTGGGATTGATCAAAGACCGAGGAATTTTGCAGGAATGCCATCCAAGCTGCTGTTTCCCATCATTTGGAAGATGACGTTGATCAGCATCCCTCCAATGTGGATGGCTCCTACCAGTGCCAAGCCTCTCCAGAGCTTCTCAAATGCTGCTGGGGGCTGATTGTTAACCCACGTGCCGGATCCGTTGGTCATCAATTCATTGTGACTTTTGCAACCTTGGCGGAAGCTGTTGTTTTGGTCCAGTATTTGTCATTGACATTCATCAGCGCACGGGGGGAGAGCAGCGCCGCCAGCCTGTCTTGAGCATCGTGTTCCACGCTTCGATGGCGTTGTGGCGGAGCATCCGCCGGCGGGTCTGTGGCATCGGTGGCCGAGGCGGAACCCAGTAGTAGGTGTGCACCGCAACCCACTGGGAATGGACGGTGGCTGAGTCTGGTTTGAACTGCACCACCTTTTGCTGCTCAGGGCTCACCAGCCAGCCTTTACCGCCTGGCTTTTCCGTTGGTTCGTGGGTGGCGCGGTATCGAGGCAAGGGGGTGGGGCGACTGCAACAGGAGACAGCTCTGCGAAGCGCGTGCTGCCGGGGCGGTGCCCCGCCGTGATGATGGCGAGCCTGATCATGACTGGTGGGCCAAATCGAGCGCGAACCGTTGGGATTGCCAGGGAATGAACAGAGTGTCCTGGATGGCGATGGCAATCTCAGTTGAGAAACATCGATTCACACCTTTTTGATGCTACAAAAAAGAAGCTCGTCTCAGTCAAAAAGACGCATCAGAGAAGCTTCCGGAGGCCTAGATTGCGACCAATGTCCCACTAAGGCAAGAGATTTTTGCGCTGTCCTGTACTTAGAGGACAGGCTATGAAGATCTTTTTGGTTCTCAACGAAAAAACATAAAGTTTTGCTATCGACCTATAAGCAAGTGTGAGAAACTTGAATTATTGGCTTGATAAATTAATGCTACTTCATGCCCTTGTCGCTTACATTCAAGTAAATCCGTTTGGCAATAATGGAAGGCCGTCAGGTTGAAGATTTTTCCCAAAAAATAGCCTCGGACTTCGCGCAAGCCTGCAGGAATGATGAGAAAAGTGAGGATTGTTTTGGAACTGCGTACAGCTACGGTCGAGATAACGAGACTCGCTTGACGCATGAAATCATTCGCCTCCAGCGAGAAAGTGGTTTGTCGAGAAGAGAAATTATTGAGTCGATCAGGGATCTTGCAAGTCGTATGAATGCACTTTCTTATGTTTTTCTAGTTGCGGCTGACGTTGCCGAAAAAGCCCTCGACGATGATTGATCCTGGCGGTTTGCATGATCCACGCCAGCCAAGTGACGACCCTCCGGGCTATGCCCCGCGAGGAGACTTTTTGATGGGCCTAGCGGAAGAAGCGATCAAGGAGACCAGGAGGCGAAAAGTTGAGAAGGAAATTGCCGTACTTTCATCGGCACTGAAGGACTGCAAAGATAAAATCTCGAGTCGACGCTATGAGCAACTAATGAATCGTCTTGCCGAGCTGAAGAGCGAGCTCAACAGCAATCCTTAAATCCAAAATACAGCACAATTTGATCTCTGAACAATTTCTTGGATGCTTGCTTGATCAGGCCTGCGACGATATCTCTGGCTTGGCGCTGATGGCGCCTGTTCTTTTAGCAGTGCTCAACTAGGGGAGATTCGGCGAAGACTTATAAAAACAAAACCTCTCTGATCCATTTAGGAGCAAGAATTATGAAAATATATGCAGTTTTTCAGAACATCGACATGGCTTTGATTTTGCTTAACTTCAGTTGATTGAGGCCATCTAGATCATTGTATTTGATCAAATCTTGCTTGATCATGTCGGCCAATGTGAAAAGAATATTGCTGAAATCAAATTCCATTCGACCCTCGTATTGGTAGCGCTCGGTGCTTAAAAAGTCGTGCAGGCTCCAGATGGATTCAGGTGTGTCGAGTTTCGCGCTTTGATCCTTGAGCGTTTCAATCAAGATCACCACGGACCGTTGTTTGCCCAGGGCGAAGGCATGCCGCGCTACCGCTTCTTCTTCAGAGGTCCAATCGGTCGCAGACATGTGGTGGGTGAGGTGGGATGGCGTCGAGCGTCTGGATCGGGCCAGACTTCAGTGAACAAATCAACCCGTCCTCAGTTCCGGCAAAAGGAACCACGGGGCTTTCGGGTTGCTGTGGTGCTCGCGATGATAACCAAAATGGTAACAAGCGAGAAGTGATACAAAAGGATGAAGATTCAAGCTTTTAATTGAAACTTCATGGCTCTTCTGTCGGTGTTCTTTGCGATGGGGCAAGTAGGTGCCAACAAAGAAAAGCTGTCCGGTGCTGATGAGCAAGGGAAGCAGATATGTGACGGAAACTGTGATGAATGGAGGGTTGTGATTGGCTTGGGTTGCCAGCACAAGAACCATTAAAACGAGGATCAGTCGGCTGAGTTGTGCCGGATTGAGGTAATTCCGCAAAAAGCGCGTCAGCCAGGCCACAACGGATCGGTTGTTGGCTGGGCAGAAGTCTGGGTCGGCGTCTGATTCCGGCATCAGGTGATGCCGGCGGTGATTTGATCTGCAGACGTCGTAATTCAGACCCGCGTACAACCACAAACAAACCCGGCCAATCCTCTGATTGATCAGGCCATGCCCCGGTGCCAGGCTGTTGTGCATGGCGTCGTGGGCAAGGATGAACAGGCCGGTGTGCAGGAAGCTCCGGCACAGAATCCAGCTGATGATCAGCAGTGGATGCAGCTGACTCAGCTCGATGCGCAGGCCAATGATCAGCGTGACCAGCCAGGAGACTGCAATCAGAGCTCCCAGTTGCAGGCCTCGCTGAACAGAGGGCTTCAGGCCGTCATTTGGCACCAAGTTTCAGCAGTTCAGCGGGTGAGGCGAGAAGGTCGATCGCGACGAAGTAGATCTTGTCGTTGTCGTCGAGCAGGAAGCGCCAGGCGACATTCATGCCCACTTCGCGGCCAAACCAGGGGGTTTGCACCTTGCCGGTGACTTTGATCTGATTGAAACCACCTTCAGTCGGTTCACCGAAGCCGCCTTGGGGCATCAGCTTCAGGTTCTGACAATCTCGCTTGAAGAATTTCAGGATCGCTTCACGGCCCACAATCGGACGCTGGAAGGGGGGCTGGAGAGCGCCGTCGTCGAGGAACAGATCAATGAGCTGATCGAAATCGTTGGCGTTCAACAGCTGCATGTAGCTGAGGATCGTCTGGTTGAGAACGCCAGGAATGAAGATCTCTTCGCGCTCATCCACCGGTGTGGGGGCGACGATCGGCTCTGTAACGATCTTGGTGTCGTCAATGTTGGGATCAAATCCCATGTCGACAACGAAGTTGCGCAGCAGGGTGATCTGCTGGCCTTGCTCGACCTTCTTCACCGCTTCCAGCACCGAATTGGCGTTGGCCGAAAGCTTGTAGCCCTGGGGAATGGGGGCGACTTTGCCCTGGCGCATGAATTCGCCCAGCTCGTACCAGAAGCAGAGCTTTACGTTCACCGACCAGTAGGCATAGGTATTGGAGATCGGGCTGTTGATCTTGCCCGCGAGGTCACACATGACCTTTGTCTGTTCGTCGAAACTCATGGCCAAGATCTGGTCAAGGGTCGGACGAGCCAACTGCATGCGTGCAGCGCCGGGGGCGGCGATGGTGATGGTCTGACCCATCTCGAGGTAGGCGAACCAGATCAGTGCCAGCTGATCTTCTGCGGAAAGCAGTTGGAAGCGGGCTGTGATGGCCGGAACGGCATCAGCAGTAAGAGTGTCCGGGAAGATCTGACGAGCCTTATCGAGCGTGAACATCCAGGACGTAAGAAGGTGTTTACAGACTGTAACACTATGTTTCTTTGTGTAAACATGCGCTCCGCTTGGCCTCCTGTTCGTTAATGAGCAATTGGCCTGGCAGGGTTTTGTTCCGAATCAGGGTCGCTGATCAGGAGTCGAGTATTCGTCGTCCAGTCCGTGAGGGTTAACGCTTTTTGGTAGGGCGCTGAAACAAGAGCGGGCCTGCCGGTTCCGTTGGCTTCGGGGTGTTGATCGGCTCTTGTCTGATTGCGTTGAGGCGCAGGTTTATGAATGCTGGCGCAGTTTCTTGAGTTGATCGTTGATCTGAAAGCGCAACTGCCTCAGATTTTCAACATTGATCTCGTGTTCGCCCGCACTCCAGTGCTGCGGGTTGGCGACACGAATCTCGAGTTCACGTAGGCGGGAGCGATCGGTTTGCATGTCGAGCTCCGCGGGCGGATTCAGTCTGTTGCCATTGCGCCGTGTTCAACATGAGTTTTTTTACCGCTTCGTAGAAAAGAAGTGACTGCAGTCCAGGCCGGTTCAACATCGAATGGATGAACAGCTTCAGCTGGGAAAGGCTTAATTGGAATCAGACTCGAACAGGTGATCCATTAAGGCTGCATAGAGTTTGGTCTTCATGTCCAACAGGAGGGCTTGTTCGTTTGCATCACCCCCAGGCCAGCTGACGTAGGCCTCAGCAATCGCCTTGTGCAAAAGGCGCAGAGCGTCTCTTTCCACCGCGATCGTTGTGATCATTTGGTTGCCCTCCATTTGCTTTGAACGAAACAAGCTGTCTTCAGAGATCTCTCGGTTGGCGCATGATCCAGTCCGAGGCGGCTTGCTGTTGTTTCCAGGCCACCAAAAGGTCTTTCGCAATGCTGCGGAGGGCCTGAAGATCCTTTGAGTTGTCGATCTCCCGTGAAAATTTCTCGATTTCAAATTTCTGGCCCAGAGTCAACGCAATCGGTTCCATTGGCTTGTGGCTTTGCGACCGGAAAGTAACCCAGAACTTTTGGTGCTGCAAATTGAAACCGTAGTGTTTGCAACCGATTAGAGAGAACTATGATCAGCTCAATACATTGCCACCGTTACAGAACATTTCTGAATGCGGCTAATCAATCGGATCGCAAAGGCTTATGGCCTTAGAAAGCATTTGCAGCTCTAGATCTGATGCATTTTTCCTGGGAAAAACATCTTGAATTATCCCGGAATGTAGCTATTGCTTCAGACGAAAATCAGGGTATGGCTCTGGCACTTATGGGTGTTGCTCTGACCATGCTGGTCAAGGATCTCCTGGCCCATGAACTGAATGGCACAGCGCTGCCGTCATCCAGGTCTTGAGCCAGAAGGCCAAGTCGTTGGCTCAAAGAAAGTCCATCTCATCTTCGTTGTTCTCGTCTTCCTGGGATTGGATCCACAGCGCCGATAGCGGAAAGATGAAGCAACTAGCAATCAGAAATTCCATTTGAACCTGGGTTTGCTGCACTAACGATCAAGCAAAACTGGATGGTGATCTGTATCAACTGATCTCGTTTTTTCTGGTTTTGGTCGTCGATTGATCCGTTTTATCTTATTGAGTGATTGTGCTTAGTCAGCCCAGGCTGAGCGAGGCCACACCTGTAATCAACAGCAGAACAGACAGCACCAACAAGCTTCCATTCATCGGTTGCTTGTTCTTTTGATCGATTCCATCCCCAGGCGTGCTGCCTCGCGGCCCAGATCAATCGCTGCTTTGGCGCTGCTTTTGATCAAATCCTTGGCCGAGCTTCGAACCCGTCGGGGGCTGCGCTGCATGGCGTCGGGCCAGGATCCTTCCGGCCATCGCGGCACGCGACGGGTGACTCGGTCACCGAGTTGAAGCAGGGATCGACGCAGCCGGCTGGCCACAGCTTTGAAGCAACAGCATCAATCTGCTGGCTCTATTGCAAGGGTGTTGTGCCAAAAGACACGAAGGCGGGTTGGCATCTGCATGGGAAAGCCCCACCACAGGGGCGGGGCTTTCGGGATATGGCGGTCGCTGGTGAGCCATCTACAGGCCTACGTCTCCTACTGAGCGGCTTCAGCCTGACCCTCAGCTCGGCATAGCCAGAGGCGGATGAACAATCCCTGATAGAGCTGCAGAGGTGCCCGCCAACCGGCTTGCTCCAGCACAGCCGCGACCCGGCTGGCATCAAGGGAGAACACCACCTTGTTGCGGCTGTCCCTGATTTTTTCAAGCCGGTCTTCAGGAACGCCCCGGTCGACAAGCCGTTGCCACGCCACATTGAACACTTCGCGTTGGCTCTCGCCCTCCTCCGCTTCGCTGTAGGCGCTCAGCAACAACACGCCGCCATCAGCCGTGCACTGCGTCAGTTCGCGCAACATCGCGTTCTGTTCGTCATGGGGCAGCAGGTGAAGCACGTTGTGGCACACCACCAGATCAAACCGGGCGCCGTTCAGTTCGCCCTCGAGCGCCGCGTTCAGGGTGCAGGGCAGCAACCGGCAGCGGCTGCTGCCGAGGTGATCCGAAAGGGTTTTGCGGCATTGCTCCAGCATCAGCTCACTGGGCTCGAGCACCGTCAGCTCAGCATCAGCGCAGGCGTTGAGAAGGTTTGGAAGTTCATCGCCGGGGCCGGGACCCACCACCAGCACCTGCTTTGCATCGCTTGCTGTGGCCTTGATCGCTGCTCTGGCGATCTCGTGCAGAACGTCGTGGCCGGGAATGGAGTCTTGAATGCTCTTGCGATAGGTACGGCCGTACTCGCCATCGAAATCAAGGGAGGACATGGACCACCGCGATGGAGCTTTCCCAATGATGGTTGCTTTGTGCGATTCAGCCTTGGAGGTTGCCGATGCCGTTGTGCACCCGGAACAGGTTGCTGGGATCCACCCGTCGTTTGATCGCCTGCAGCCGCTCCAGGTGCGGCCCCCACTGGGCCTGGCCCGCATCCTTGAGGAAGTAGTCGGTTTCATTGCCATAGGTGCCGGCCTTGGGGAAGACCCGGCGCAGCGTGGCCAGCACCCGCTGCACGCGGTCTGCCTCCGCTTGGCCCTGTTGGATGTCGGGTTCATGGCCCGCCAGGCCGGGGTAGCGGTACTGCTGCAACGACGCGCAGATCACCAGCGCTGCGGCGCCGTAGCAATCCGGGTGCAGGGCTGTGGCCCGATCGCGCTGCCGGGCTTCCGCGGCTTCCCCCGAAAGCCCCTTGTTGATCTGGAAGGTGAAACCGCGATGGCGTGAGGCGTCCAAGAAGGCGTTCGCTACTTGCTCCGGCCGCTCCCTCAGCGCCTGGGTGGGAATCCAGAGTGAGTCGTAGCTGTTCCAGAAGGCCCCCACCTCTCCCTGGTTGCCCTCCCACCAGAACCGTCCTTTTGGGGCACCGGGTTGGTCGTCCCGGATCACCGCCCCCGGCTTCAAGCGCTCCCAGGCTTCGGCATTCCAGATGTCTTTGAACGGCATGAAGGTGAACTCCGGCTGCACCGTGAAGCGATCGGGCTGGGCCCGGAACGGTTCCAGCAGTGCGTCGAGGCTGCTGCGCACCTGCGCGTCCGGCAGGTCCAAGGCGGTGAGCAGGAAGCCCAGGCTGTTGTCGGGGTTGAACTGGATCTGCTCGCCCCAATGCGGGTTATCCAGATGGCGGGGGTAGAAGCGCAGTACCGCTTCGATGAGCTCGCGGTAGGCGGCGTCATCCACCGCTTTCACCCCACCGGTCACCAGGGCCAGCCGTTCGGGGATCGGATGGCTCAGCAGCGTGATCGAGCTGAGCACGCCGAAACTGCAGGCACCGCCGCCCCGCAAGGCGAAGAACAGCTCCGGATCCTGGTGCTGGTTCACCCGCCGGATCCGGCCATCGGCGGTGATCACCTCCGCCTCCAGTAACCCGGCGGCACCTGAGCCGTAGCGCTTGGAGAAGCTGCCGAAGCCGCTGCCGAGGATGAAGCCGCCGCAGGCGCCCACGCTGGTGCAACCGCCCCCCTGCACGTAGCGGCCCGCTGCGGTGGCGGCCACATACACCTCCAGCCAACGCACCCCCGCCTGCACCGTGATCGCCTGCTGCGCTGTCGTTCCTGCAGGAGCTCCCTGGGGCAGGAAGGCCTCGTGCACCTGGATGCCGCGCATCGGCTGGGTCCAGAGCAGCAGCGAATCGGGCGCGCAGTTGCGGCCCAGGTAGTCGTGGCCAGCTCCTTTCACGACCAGGCGGAGCCGATGCTGCTGGGCAAAGCGCACCCCAGCGGCCAGGTCTTCAGCGGACTCCGCTGCGATCGCCCGGCTGCTGGCGGCGGCCTGCCAGCCCCCCAGCCAGCCGGTGGATTGCAGGCCCATCGGCTGGTCCTGGATCCAGAAGGGATTGCGCAGCTTCTGCAGCACGCCGGCGCTGGCGTTGCTCCAGGGCAGTTGCGGTGTCAGCAGCCGGCCTTGGAGTTGCTGTTCCAGGGCCGCCCAGGCCTGACGGCTTGGGGCGCTGCCAGCTCTGGCGCCCTTCGGCAATAGCGGGCCGGCCCCTGCCGTGGCGATGCCGGCCCCGAGCATCCGCAGCAGGGCCCGCCGCGACCAACGCCCTTGACTCGTCATCGCGCCAGCGCCCCAGAACCTGCCTTCAGTGTTGGCAGCCAGGGCCCGGTTGTCAGCCATCAGCACAGGCGGATGGCTTGTTTGGATCAGGAGTTGATCTGCCCTTTGGCCACCAGCTTTTGCCGTAGTTGATCAGCTACCTCCGGGTTAGCTTCAGCCCAGGCCACCAGTTTGCGGTCGTTCAGGTAGGCCTCCCAGGTCGGTGTTTCGTTCGATCGTTTGGAGGCGTTCTGAGCTGTAAACGATGGCGCTGTGGTTTTCGTTGCTGGCTTCATCGGCGTTGCCGAGGCGACTGCGCCATTCATGCCGAGACGTGTCGGCAATCCATCCGTCGAGGTTGCCTTGCCTTGGCTGTAAGCCGCGTAAGCCACCTCCAGCTCGTCGGCGGTGCGTTCCTCACCCATCGAAAGGCCGGTCACCGCTGGCAGGGCTGTGCGCAATCGGTTCGCCGGTTTCTTATTGATGAAGCGGAAGGAGTTTGAGATCTTCTCTCCTTTTTTGTTGTATCCAACAACGGTGAAGTACCCCTCGAATTCCTTGCCGGCGCCGGAGCCGGCCATCGCTCCTCCGATCAGGCCACCGAGCAGACCGATCGGCCCCAGCAGTAAAGCTCCCCCGACGGCACCTGCTGTTGCTCCGCCCAGGCCTCCGGCCACGCCTTTGCCGCCGTGGTAGCCGCTGTCGGTGCCCACTGTCCATTTCGACACCAGTTCACTGGGGATGAATCCACCGGGCCCCGAGATTCCGCGCCCATCAACACTGATGCTGCAACCGCTGTCGCCGCAGAGGGCGTTATAGGTCTCGGCCTGAACGGGGTTCGTCATCAGGGTGAGGTTGCTGATGCCGGCCACCGCAATGCTGCTGGCCATCAGGAGAGCCTTGAATCGATGCATTGAAAAGATGAAAGAGAGTTGACGTGTCGGCCCTTGAGGCACGCGAGCAGCTTCCTGGGATTGTTCTGATCACGACTCCCTCATCTGAGGGATGGTCTCGCCCCGATGACTCCCCCAACTGAGGGATGTGATTCTTCTGCTGTTGGGGCTCAATAAAGAAGCGCGCCATTGCTTCCTATGCCCCCGGTTTACGACTTGATCCTTCAGCGCAAGGGCGAGCTGCAGACCGAAACGGTGCAGGTTGCCGATGCCGCCCAGGCCTGGCGATTGGGGCGTGAGCGCTATCCCAACTGCATCCGTGGCGTTGTTCGTCGGGATAGCTCTGCAGCTGAGCCATCCAAACGCCGCTAAAAGGTGGTTATCTGAATGTTTTGGGATGGAGCTGCGGCTTGAGTCGCGCGCGTTAAGCGAAGCCATCGAAGCGACGGCGCAGTTCTTTCAGAACCAGCGGGTGGTGGTCTGCTGCGGTGACCGTCTCACCCTCACCTGTCTCTGCCTGGCGGAGCCGATTCGCCGTGCCGTGGTGGGCGCCGCCACCACCGAGGAGGAGGGCTTCGAGTTGGTGCTGCGCACCCGGCCGAGCCTGCTGATCTGCAGTGCGGATCTCGAAACCGGCTACGGCATGAATCTGCTGCGGCGGGTGAAGGCGGAGCTGCCCACCTGTCAGCTCCTGATCGTGCTGGTGCGCGAAACCCAGGCCGTGGTGCAGGAGGCGATGGAGGCCTATGCCGACGCCGTGATCTTCAAATCAAGCCTTGGCACAGGAAAGGGTGATTTCGTTCAAGCACTCCACACCCTCGCTGAAGGAGGCGTGTACTTCCCTGAGGAGATTCGTAGCCTTGGCGCGGCCCAGGCGCCGAACCCGAATCTGCCCGCGTTGATTGAAGACCTCACCGAGCGGGAGCTGGAGGTGGTGGCGGGGGTGGCCCGAGGTCTCACCAACCAGGGGGTTGGCAGCAGCCTCGGCATCTCGGTGGAAACGGTGAAGACCCATGTGATGAATGCCAAAGACAAACTTGGTGCTGCTGATCGCACCCAGCTGGCGGTGATGGCACTGCTTTATGGCTTGATCGATCCCCTCGGCTGATTCACTTGCTTCACTCACTTCGGCAAGCCTGTTCGGTGATCACGGTCGCCATCCCGCTTCGGTCGCCGTCGCTGGATCCATAGGGTCTCTGCGTTGCTTTTTTGTGATGTCCGAGCAAACCACCAACCAGCAGTCCTGCAACGGCAAGAAGCGGGCGATGCTCGCCTATGGCGTGATTCAGATCTCCGCCACCGTTGTTTCAGCCGTGTCGTTGGCGGCCATTGCCTTCGGTTTGTGTGCTGTGAAGCAGGAAAGCCGTTTGTTCAATGGCTGCGTTGAGGCTGTCGTGGCAGAGGGCAGGTCTCAGTCCGAAGCTGTTCGTTACTGCAACGGCGGTTGAGATTCAAGTTCAACCGTTGTCTGCGGTTGACCAAGAGCCCTTGGCGACGCTGCGTTTTGAGCGAGACCAGGCCTTCGTTGTGGGGTGAGTCAGCCAACGCCATTGGGGCGAGCAACCCAGCTTTTAACTATTACTAAGTTCATCTCCAACAATTAAGAGATCGCCATATCTTTGATCTGATTTCACTGTTTCCTCGGATGCCAGCCCTGAAGTACAAGCGGGATTTCACCCACGAACAGCGGGTGTCCTTCGCCTTTGCGAACTCCGTGGACGCAACCAAAAGTGCCAGCTCTAACAAGCGCAAGGCGGCATCCACACCTGCTGAGTACAAGCAAAACCAATGCGCCGCCATGGGCATTGGCATGGGCCCTCGGATCCATGAGGAGTGCCCCTTCTCGGCGATCAACCACTCCTATGCCTCAACGGGCAGCCAGGCTCTGGAAGCTGCCATCAGCGCGGGTTACAAGCAGGTGTTCGGCAATATCGGCATCTCCTCTAACCAGCGTCTCGTCTCACTGGAGGCCTTCCTCTGTGATGGCCGCATCAATGTGCAGGGCTTCATGGCCGGCCTGGTCAAATCTGAGCTCTACAAGCAGAAGTTTTTCCACGCCGTGTCTCCCATGCGCGGCATCGAGCTCACCACCAAGCACCTGCTGGGGCGTCCTCCCATCGATCAGAAGGAAGTGAGTGCTGGCATTCAGCTGATCGCTGAAGAGGGCTTCGACGCTTTCGTCGACAGCCTCGTCCGCTCTGAGGAGTATCTCGAAACCTTCGGAACTGACACGGTTCCCTACCTGCGTGGTTTCAAGTCGGAAGCACGGGCTTCCTGCTCCACCTTTGTTGGCATGGCCGAAATCACTCCGGCAAACGCCAGCTCTGAAAACGCCATGTACACCGGTCCTTCGCTGGTGAAGCGCTTCAGCATGGATCTCGGTTCCTTTGCTGCTGCTGCCGTCTACTCAGACGACAGTGATCGTGGTGGCTTCTCCTACATGAATGCAGTCAGCAACCCCCGCAACGCTGCTTACCGTCGGATGTATGGCGGCAAGTTCAACTACGGCCGCTTCTGATTCATTGCTGCTTGCAGCACTGAGCTGAGAGACAAAAAGGGCAGGAGAGCTAACTCTCTTGCCCTTTTTTAATGGCGGCGCTGTTGAGCCGCTGGCGGTGCCCTCAGGCCTATTGGGCTGCCCCTGGGTATGAATACTCATTGAAAATGATCCACGCTTCCGTAAGATCTCGTCGCTCTTGAATCGTTTGATGCATTACTTCGGGCTCTTGGTGCACGAGAGTGGCCAGGTGACTGCTCTCTTTGAAACTCAATTGCTCGAAGTTGCGGTGACTAAGTTTTTCCAACAATGCCTGCAGAACGGCTATGCGCCTGTTGATGTTCATCTGCGATTAATCAAATATTCGTCGCCAAAATTTCCATTTGAGACCTGTCTTGATAAAAATCTTTTGGTTTCTGGATATAACTTGCAAGTGGAAAATTATCAGTAGTGGATCTGCTCTTGCTCCGATGGGATGCGTTCGCCATCGGAGTTAGTGATGTTTGGCTGTTGCTTGATTCTTGAGTGGATCTCTTGGCCAGGCTTGCTTTCGGCAGTCGCTCCCTTTCTTATTTCCGTCAGCGCGTGAAGCGGAGATGAGATCTTGGTTAGTGCCCCTGCCTGATGTTCCTTGGCCAGCCCAGCCGACGCCGACGCCAATCTCAAGCGGGCTCTTGAGCAGCTCAGCGGCAATGAGGCTGCGGTAGCCGAGGCCATCAATGAAGTGCGGGCCGAGCACGCCCGAAGTGAACCGCCGCTCACTGGGCCCGCACTGCTTGAGCGCATTGATCAGTTGGCAGCCCAGCGGACTCTCGACAGTCAGGACGCCGCGATCCTCTGCCATTGGCCCGATGCCGCTTCCATCGGCCAGGCCTGGTTCGAGCTCAAGCACCCCGGCAGAAGTGTGCCCAGCCCGATGCTCGTGCTCGATGCCTATCTCGTCGGTGCTCCGCCGTTCCTCAGCAAGGCCCAGCGTGATCAGGTGGGTGACTGGTACCGCAGCAAGGTGAGTGCCAATCCTGAGTACACCGATGCCGTCACCGGGGCGGCCAAGGCTTTTGTGCTGATCGGCGATCTCAATGCAAGTGCCGCTGGCATGGCCTGGCAAACGATCATTCCCGATCTGCTCGAGCAGGGTCACGACCTTGAGTTCAGCGTCACCAAGGAACAGGTGACAGCTGCAGCGGCCCGCTGGATTGTTGCGGTAGCTGACACCTTCGCGGCACCATCGCTGGATTAACGCGAGCGATTGATGGGTCTTCAGCTGGTTTCCGCCGATTACCTCCACGAAGACGGCATCACCTATCGAATCCGCCGCGACAACCTCCAGCAGGACTTCACCATTGAGGAAAAGCGCAATGGTTCCTGGGTCGACTGCGGCCTCGATCAGGCGGTGAAGGATGTGAACTTCGCTGAGTTCAAGCGCCTCGGTCTCCTGATCAAGAAGGTGATGGATGCCGACCAGTGGCTGGCTTGAGCTGATCGGAGTCGCGACTCCTGGCCGAACGCGCCAGGATGTAACGAATTCGTTACACGACTCTCATGACTGTCGGAGAAATTTTCCTCGAGAGCCTGTCCACCGGAGTGATCACCGAGCATGAGGTGAGCTGGCTGACCTCGCACCAGAGCAGTTTTGCCCGTCCGGAAGAAGCTGCTGCGATTCGGCTGGGTCGCCTGATGGACCAGGGAGAGATCAACCTCGGCTGTCGCCTGCCTGAGCCGATGCTGCGCCACCAGGAGGTGTTGGTGGATTGGATCGAACCTCTGGGCCGCCGTCGTCACCGCGCTGCCGCCTGAACCAGCAGGCCGTCCTTCGGGCTGGGGCTGGGAATCAGCTGCAGAGCCAGGTCTTGATCTGGCTGCAGCTGCAGCTCCACCGCCTGGAGCAAGCCAACCGCCATTAGGCGGATCTCCAGTTCCGCCAGTGCCTTGCCAAGGCAGACCCGCTCGCCGCCGCCGAAGGGCAACAACGTTTGCCCGAAGGATCCATCCAGATGCCGTTGCGGCCGGAATGCCGCAAGGTCTGCGTCGTCGTTGTCGGATGCCGGGCTCAACACCACCTGAACCACGCTGCCCTGCGGAATGGCCACCCCCGCCAGGGTGATCGGCGCCAGGCTGCGACGGAAGAACCCTCCCACCGGAGGCGTCAGCCGCATCACTTCCAGCACCGTGGCATCCAGCCGCGGCGACGTCACGCTTTCAGCCAATCCCTCCCGCAACCAGGTCTCGATCTCCGGGTTCAGTAGCAGCGCTCGAAACAGGCAGCTCAGTGACGATGCGGTGGTTTCGTAGCCGGCGAACAGCAGCAGCAGCAGTTGCTCGGCCAGGTCGTCATCGTCCAGGGGGATGCCGGCTTCATCCAGTCCGCCACTTAGGAGATCAAGGCCCCCTGCCTTGCTGTCCCGTTGCAGCTCAGCCTTGATCCGCTGCAACAGACGCTGACGTGCGGCCATGGCTTTGGCGAAGGGTGTTCCCGGGATCGCCAGCGGAATCGAGAACAGGGCCCGGGTCCAGATCTCGAAGTCGGCGAACAGGGCATCGCGGCTAGCGCCATCCAGCCCCAGCACCGTGGTGGCAATCACCGCAAATGCGAAGCGGCGCATCCGTGCCGCCAGCGGCAAAGGTTTCTCGGCGGTGACCAGCTCCTGGCACAGCTCTTCCACCAACTGCTGAATCGAAGGGGTGTAGCGCGCCAGAGCAGCGCTGGAGAACAGTTGCCCCACCACCCGCCGGCGCGCTTTGTGGCCTGTGCCATTGCGGTTCGCCAGCGACTTGCTGCCCAGCAGTTGCTGCACACTGTCGGGCCACCAACCCTCCAGGGCATCGCCCTGGCCCAGCAGGTCGGCGATGGCCCGTTCACCACGGATGAACACCATGCGCTGGGCCAGCAGCTTGGTTTCGAATACATCGCCGTAGGCCTGGAACCGCCGTTGGGCGAAGTCGGCTTGGGTGAAAAAGGCCAGGGTTTCCCCCAGTCCGCTCACGGCGCCCGTGCTGGGGAGGGGAATGGTCGTCATCGCAGCAGTGGGGGAATGGCTGTTTTAGGGCTGACAGTGCTGCAGGTGCTGGCTACCTGAAGGTGTGTGCTGCGCCAACTCTGTGGATCTCAAGTTCCTGGTCATGGTGCTGGTCTCCCATTTGATCAGCGCTGGTTTGTCCAAAACTGTTGCCGCCCAGAAGGCACGCAACAGCAACCGCTGGTTGTTGGCTGGCCTGTTGTTTGGTCCGTTGGGTCTGATCGCCGCCGTCGGGATGCCGGATCGTCATCAGATCGTCTATCTCCGTTATCTGGCCGAACAGCAGGGATACCAACCTCGCCATGCCTGTGGTGGGCAGAAGGGTGACACGGTGGCTTGAAAGCTGTGGCTTAAGGGCGTCAGCGGCAGCGTTGAAAGCGAACAATGCTGCGGGTCAGCCCTTTTTCGGGCCAGTTGGGCATCACCCTCCAGGGAGTGTGCACCGTGAGCAGATCACCGTCGATTGAGAAAAATCGGGTCTGTTCGGTGCCAACCCACTCGGGGTTCCAGGCCACATCCACCTTGGTGATCCAGCGATCACCCTCCAGGCGATAAATGCCGGTGTAGGCAATCATGCTGCTCAGCAGAGACGAGCGCTCCTCGGCGCTGGCTCCTGGTTGCCGTCCTTCGGCCGAGAGCATGAAGGAGAGACGTCCTTCCGGTGTGAAGATCACATATCCGGTGGGGTGATCGCCCATTGGCGCAAAGGTGTTGCCATTGGATTGTTCTTCCACGCTGTAGCTCAACAGCTGCCAGGCGCCATGAACTGTGGGTGGAGTGATGGCTTGGGCGGGTTGAACTGAACTGACGCTCACAACTGAACCTGTTCCTGACGGGCAACCTATCGATCGCCATTCAGCTTCTACAGCTTGAATCTCTGGATTCCTGTCAAATTGAAGCCATTGAATGCCGATCCAGTAACAACAACCACGAAACTGCTCGGGTTTTGATGGCGTCGTCCTGCGCTGCGCGTCGATGGCTGACTGGTGCAAGCGGACGTGGAGGTTCATGGTGATCCGTCCTGATTGACAGCCAGCAAGCGTTTTCTGGAGTTGGATCTGGTCTGAAACTCACAACCTGATGTTGGTTCGTGTTGACCAACCAACCGACGCCCCCCTGATCAGGATCTGATTGGAACTGAGAGTCGGTGTCTGTCATCTCGTTCAATCTTCGATTCCATCTGTTGGCATTTGATGGCTGTGTCAAACCATCCACCCACGGCGATCGAGTTTGTCGCTTGATTCTTGCTCGCAATCCGTTGCATCGGTCGGCTTCATCGATCGGGTTTATCGATCGAGCCTGCGGTATTGAAAGACTTCCGAGCAAATCAACTGAAATCAGCTTTTTTATCCCCTTGTGATCTTGCAAATATGGGGTCTAATACGTGGGTCTCGTTCTCACAGTCCCATGCTTACCGGAGCTGAATTGCTCAACCGCGTCAAGGAACTTGGCGATTGCGCCAAAACAGATCTGGCCAAAGGTTGTGGCTATGTCGTCACCAAGAAAGACGGCTCTGAACAGGTGAAATTCACGGCGTTCTACGAGGCTCTGCTGGAAGCCAAAGGCCTCTCTTTCTCTACCGGTGGATCCGGTGTTGGTAAGGGTGGTCGCAAGCTTTCTTACAAAGCTGTGGTTCAGGGCAACGGCAATCTGCTGATTGGTAAGGCCTACACCGCCATTCTTGAACTGCAGCCTGGCGATGAATACGAAATCAAGCTGGGACGTAAGCAGATCCGCCTGATTCCCGTGGGTGGTTCTGAAGAAGAGGATTGATTTCATTTCTGGTTCAGCAGAAACAACATTTCTCCCTGTGGCCCCTTAGGTTCCACGGGGAATTTTTTTTGCTCCAATGCCCTACCAACCCACCAAGGAGCATTTGGACCATCACATTCCAGACACCTTCAAGAGCATCAACAACATGATGCGGCAGCTGAAGCAAGACATCGGAATGGATGACCGCTACATCGCTCTGATGCTTGATGCGTTGTCGCGGGAATATTCAGCCAAGCAGCCGATTGGTGATGGTTTCGGCTTCCGCTGAACGTTGAAGGGCTGTTCCAATCAACCTGTTCCAATCAACCTGTTCCAATCAACCTGTTGCTACCAACCGGTGGAATGGCGCCTCTGTTCACCGATGAAACGACTCCTGCTCGTCCACAACCTGGTGCATGGTCAGAGCGTTGTTCATGAATTAGACGACAAAGATTTCGCCGTGGAGTTGGTGGAGGGCGATCCCGAGGTCGATGAGCAGGGGGAGATGGACGTGGAAAGTCGTTTTTTCATCCGGGTCGACACCGAATGATTCCGGTGAGCAGCTCAGCACAGAGGTGATTGGTTCCACTTGATCAGCGCTATTTCGAAGGCATCAGTTGGTGGATCGTGATGTCGACGCGCTACGTGCTTCGGACGGGAGAAATCATTCTCTCCAATCGCAACCCTGAGGGGCTTGATGTCTACTGCTACCGAACGGGCTACAACCACCACACCTGTCTATTGCTCTCCGAGCAATCCGAGGCGGACTTTCTGCTCCGCTATGGATCGGAGGAGTTGAACGTGGCCTACCCAGGCTGACTGCTGCCTTGGCCCTTCCCCCAGGCCCTTGACGCTGCTCAGATCGTGGCCTGAATGGGTTGGCATCAAGGCAATTCCATGGATGACGTCAGGCTGCAACTGCTGCTTCAGGAGGCTGAGGACCATCTCCGTTCCCGCAGCTGCCGTCAACGCTATGAGCGCGCCGTCGTTCGTCTGCCCGACAGCCGCCGTGGCATCTGGTTCGGTGATGACAAGCGTGCTGCCTGATCCTCTGTATTGGTGCTGAGCGGCTGCACATCCAGCTTGATCTTGGGGCGATCGCCCTCAGCTGACGGCTGACGGTATTGCGGCTGGTGCCTTGCAGGACGACTCCAGGGGGGCATGCAGCAAGTCGAAGACCGAATCGATGCGCTCAGCTTCCACTTGAGAAATGGAGAGCATCAAGGCCAATAGATCAAGCCGGCGCCGCTCCTCGGCTGAATAGGGCCCGTCGGAGCGCATCAGTTCCGAGGCCATGGCGTAGGCCGTGAGGGCCTGATCGGCCGAGAGCACTTTGGCTGCCTCCACCATCAGAGCTTTGGTGCCCCGCTCCAGCCGCATGGCCAGCACCGCATCCATCAGCAACACCAGCTCGTTGTCACTCATCCGGCAGTAGGGCTCGCGGTAGTCGAGGGCGTGCCGGAATGCCCTTGCTCCGGCCCGGCTGAGGGTTTCGTCCCACGACACTGCTGTGAGGCCAACGGCCGCAAAGGCTGTGACGACATTCATCTGGGATGACGCAGGTGTTGCCCAACTGTCAACGCAATCCCCGGTTCGTGATTGTCTAAAGCGCCACAGAGCGACCCAGATGAGTCGTTTGGCCTACCTGGGGGATGGCCTCACTCCGGAAGACGCTCCACGGCCACATGCATGAACCGTTTCACCATGGCGATTGGCCAGCCTTCCCGCTGCAGCTCCTCAGCAATCTGATCAATCTGATAGACGATTTCCTCGGCGACGAGCTCTTCCAGCAGATGGTTGGAGTGTTGCGTGGTGGTCATGGCTCGATTGCACTGCTTCGGGGCTAACCCATCCAGGCCACGTTTTGCCACTTCGATTCTGTGGCGTCCGGTTGCAGGCTGGTGCTGCTGTTGCCAACTTGAGGTGATGAAAGAAGCCTCCCTGCTCCGGCGCATCGGCACCTACCTGCTCGGCCTGGTGGATGAGTATTGGGCGATGCGTCGTCCTTGGCAGTACGGCGCCAAGCAACCCCAATGCGGATTGCAGTGCGATGGCGACCACTGCGAACGGATCGACTGAGCCACTGAAAAAAATGCGCCTTTACACGGGTTGCCGTTGCTCTGTGTCCTCACAACAGTGAGGTCAGCACCTGGAGATTGGATGGAGTTCAAAAGCCGCATTTTTGCCACCTCGCGAGGCTCCACCATCGATGCCATCGGTGAAGGGCGTTATCTGGTCTGCAATCCGGCTTACTGCTTCATGGTGCATGGCCTGCGTCAGGCCCATGAAGCCGTTCAACGCCAGGAGAAGTCCGCGCTTTGAGCCATGGCTGAGTACCGAATTCACTGCAAGCACTGTGGCTACGAGGGGAAGGACAACTCCCGCTGGATCCCTTTCGTACAAGTGGAGCGTCGGGGGCAGGATTGCCCCCACTGCGGTCGCCCGACTCTGCTTGAGCCTTGGTGCACCTTGCGGGCTGAAACATCCATGCCTGACTACTGATTTCGCCTTTGCGACGCAGCTGCCGGGTTAAAAGTTTTGCCAGCTGCTGGTGAGCCACTGGGGAGCCAGGCTCCACCAGATGGCGGTCGCCACGAAGATGGCGGCCAGGCCGATCAGGCTGGTGATCAGTTCCTCTTGCCTGCTGTCGGAGCCAAGTTTCTTGGTTTTGCCCATCGTTCCCTCGTTTGCTTCCCGTGTTTGCTCCCCTCGGTGTAAGGCCTCTGCTCACAGTTGGCCATCGGTCAAAACACCCGGACCCAGTCCTGGCGATGATGATGTCAGCTTCAAGGCCCGATGAGCACCGCCACGTTTGCTGAGTTCGCCGAGCGGGCCGACTATTCCCTGCTGGATAACCTCACGCCTGATCCGGAGGCGACAGCGGATGGGGAGGACCACCGACCACGTCAGGTGCTCTCCGGCCACTACGTGCCGGTGACCCCCACCCCGATTCCTGAGCCCGAATACTTAGCGCACAGCCGATCCTTGTTCGGCGAGCTTGGTCTCAGTGATGACCTGGCCCAGGACGTTCAGTTCCGCCGGATGTTCTCAGGCGATCTCCGTGTGGCCACCGGTCCAATGCGGCCTTGGGGCTGGGCCACCGGCTATGCCCTGTCGATCTACGGCACGGAATACACCCAGCAGTGCCCCTTTGGAAATGGCAATGGCTACGGCGATGGCCGAGCCATGTCGGTGTTTGAGGGGGTGTTTGAAGGCCGCCGCTGGGAGATGCAGCTCAAAGGGGGTGGTCCGACGCCCTATTGCCGTGGTGCTGATGGTCGAGCGGTGCTCCGCTCCAGTGTTCGTGAGTTTCTGGCGCAGGAGTTCATGCACGCCCTTGGTGTGCCCACCTCCCGTTCGTTGACTCTCTACGTCTCCCATGCCGAGACGGTTCGTCGCCCCTGGTATTCCGAGAACTCACGCTCCATGGACCCGGACGTGATGGTCGACAACCCCGCGGCCATCAGCACCCGGGTGGCGGCATCGTTTCTGCGGGTGGGTCAGCTGGAGTTGTTCGCCCGCCGTGCCCGCAGTGATGCCCATCCCAAGGCGCACCAGGAGCTGCATCTGATCGTGGCGCACCTGATCGAACGCAATTACCGCCAGGAGATCGATCCCCGCCTGCCCTTCTGCGATCAGGTTGTGCTGTTGGCCCAGTTGTTCCGTGATCGCCTCACGGCCTTGGTCGCCAACTGGATCCGCGTTGGCTACTGCCAGGGCAACTTCAACAGCGACAACTGCGCCGCCGGTGGCTTCACCCTCGATTACGGGCCATTCGGATTCTGTGAGCTGTTCGATCCGCGCTTTCAGCCCTGGACCGGTGGCGGAGCTCATTTCTGCTTTTTCAACCAGCCGGTTGCCGCTGAGGCCAACTACCGCATGTTCTGGAAATCCCTGCGCACGCTGATGGAGGGTCAGGCGGAGGCCCAGGCCCAACTCGATCAGTTGCTGGAGGGTTTCCCTGTTGCCATGCAGGACGCCATGCAACGGATGTGGAGCAGCAAACTCGGCTTGTCCGGCACCGCTGAAACACTGGTGCAGGAGTTGCTGCAGCTCCTGGTGGAGTCGAGCGCCGATTATTCGATGTTCTTCCGCCGCTTGTCGGATCTGCCCGATCAGATCGATCCGCTGCGGGACTGTTTCTATCTGCCCCTCTCGGCGACCCTCGAATCCCAGTGGCAGGACTGGTTGCAACGCTGGCGTGCCCAGTGGCCCCATGGCGTCGATCCGGCCCTGATCTCCGCGGGCATGCGGCGGGTCAATCCGGCGATCACCTGGCGTGAGTGGCTGATCGCTCCGGCTTACCAGCAGGCAGCCGAAGGCAACACCTCTCTGATGGCTGAACTGCAGCAGCTGTTCAGTGCCCCCTACGACACCCCTTCCCCCGACCTGGCGGCCCGCTACGACCGCTTGAAGCCCCGGGAGTTCTTCAGTGCTGGAGGGGTGTCCCACTACAGCTGTTCGTCTTGACCGCTGACGACGTTCTGCACTTCTGGTTCCAGCAGTGCCGTCCCTGGCAGTGGTTTCGTCGCCGCGACAGCTTCGATGCCCTCGTGTCGGATCGTTTCGGTGCTTTGGTTGAGCGTGCCCTTGCCGGTGATCTTCAGGAGTGGGCCGATCGGCCCTCCAGTGCTCTGGCTTTGGTGTTGTTGCTGGATCAATTCAGCCGTCAGATCTGGCGCGGGGAGGCCAAGGCCTTTTCAGGAGATCAACAGGCGTTGGCTGTTGCCCTGATGGGCCTCCAACAAGGATGGGTTGCGGCTGAACCGCAGCGACCGCGACGTCAGTTTTGGCTGATGCCTTTGCTGCACAGCGAAGAGGAAGGCGTGGTGGCGAAGGCCATTCCCTTGCTGGAGCAATGGGCGGATGCCGCCACAGCCGATGTGGCCCGCCGCAATTTGATGCAGCTGCATCGTTTCAGTCGTTATCCCCAGCGCAATGCTGCCCTCGGACGCAACAGTTCACGGGCAGAAGTCTTGTTTCTGGAAGGATGATCCCGTTGCGCGTGTGTCTCGCTCTATCTCCGCAATCGGTTCTCAGCAAGCGATGGTCTCAACGTAAAAGGTATCTCGTTAAAGCTCGGTTTTTCAGGAATTTATTGCAGTTTCATACGCTAGATCAAGGAGTCCAATCTTGATCCAGTCTCCCGATGGCCAAAATGACAAAGGAGTTGAGGTGAATGCAAACCAACGCAATTATTTCTCCTCCTGATGACAGCTCAGCTTTGTTGTAGAGCTCTGCTTACTTCTGTTCCCCTTCATCAGCCATCAATCGAAGCGCCGCATTCATGACGGCAACTTTTACCTCCCGTCGCTCCAATCCTTGACGTTCGAAGTGACGGACGATGCGCGACAGGTCCCACCAGACAGCGACTTCGACTTCATCCATTTCATTGGCGACGTGGAGAGCCATGACTGCGCTAAGACCTATTTCAGCTGTAGCCCGCTGCCAGCTGTTCGCGAAGCTCCTCCTGAATGACTGCTGAATTCAGTTGCGATTTAGCGTTGATGGCTGCATTCCGTGGCTACGAATCAGTTGGATGCACCCTTCACCTTGCAGCACTATCTGATTGTCTGGACGTTCCCGACTGTGGAGGGGGCTTGGGAGTCATCTCCAGGCTTTGCTGAGTACATCAATGCTGGAGCCCCTGGAGATGTCTTTGATGGCTTCGCACTCAAATATCGCGTCTGCGAGCCGATCAGCGGTAGTGGGGTGGCAATTGCCGTTGCCAGTGATATCGGCAAGGTCTGGGCGCACCTCGGCCCTTGGATCAAGGATTTCGGTATTCAGTTCGATGTCACCGCCGTGGTTTCGGATGCCGAATTTGCTGCCATGTGGCCGATGGTGGAAGCTGCAGCATCCGTCGACTGAGACGGCTCTCCTTCACACCGTTGTCTGGCCGTGACGCTCGCCTTGCTTGAGCCTGTGCTGCTCCTCGTTACGGCCACAGCAGCTTCAGCGGGATTGTTGATCCTTCAGTTGGGTCTGCGACGGGTGTTTGCTGTCGCACCGCGATTAAAGCCGGCCCAGGAGGCTCCCGCCCCAGACACGTCTCTGACGGTGGTCATCCCCGCCTTCAACGAAGCCCACAACATCGCTGACTGCCTGGGCAGCGTGCTGGCCAGTGCGCCCCCTTGCCGGGATTGGTCGGTGGTGGTGGTGGACGACGAGTCAACAGATGCGACCGTCGAGAACGCCATCCGGGCCGGTTCCACCGCTTCACGGTTCCGCCTGATCAAGGCGGGCCCCCGACCTGCCGACGAGCGCTGGGTCGGCAAGAACTGGGCCTGCAGCAGGGCCGTCGAGCAGGTCTCCAGCGATTGGCTCTTGTTTATTGATGCAGACGTTCGACTGAAGCCGGATGCTCTTCAGCGGTCCCTGGCGCAAGCTGTTGATGAGCATGCCGATCTGCTGAGCCTGGCCCCTCGACTGAGCTGCGGATGCCTGGCGGAGTGGATGGTGCAGCCGATCATGGCCAGCCTGCTGGGCCTTGGCTTCCCCATCCTTGAAACCAACGATCCGCAATCGCCGGTGGCGTTTGCGGCAGGTCCGTTCATGTTGTTTAAGGCATCCACCTACGAGTGCATCGGCGGTCACCGGGCTCTCGCGGGCGAAGTGGTGGAGGATCTCGCCCTCGCCCGGGCCATCAAGGCCGGCGGCTATCGACTTAGCTATTTGCTGGGTCTTGATGCGCTCGACCTTCGGATGTATGCCGACCTCGCTGCCCTCTGGGAGGGGTGGACCAAGAATTGGTTCATCGGGTTGGACAGGGATCCAGGCAAAGCCATCGGTGCCGCCTTGGTGGTGGTCCTGATGTTCACAGCCCCGTGGCTGTTGTTGCCGACATCGCTTGTTCTGCTTTGGCTTCAGCCCGTGCTGTCGGTCGCTTGGTTGTGGCTCATGGCTTTGGCGGGTCTAGCCATCGTTCAGCAGCTGCTGCTGCGGCTCTGGACGCGCAGCACCTTTGATGTGCCCATCAGGTACTGGTACCTGATGGGTGTGGGTGGTTTGCTGGTGGGTGCGATCGGTCCTGTTTCGATCTGGCGCACACGCACGGGTCGTGGCTGGACCTGGAAAGGACGCGCTCTCGGTTAAGGGAGTTTGGTCCGATCAGACCATCACGAGTGGCGAGCCTGTTTCCGTGCATCTTCAGCCCGACGCCGCAGCGCTGCATGCCGGAATGCCGTTTCCAGCTTGGTCAATCTGGGCTGTTTGTCTTTTAAAGCAGCCTCTCCGCGTGCCTTGGCTGCGTTGATGAAATCGTCTGATTTTGTGCCGCTGAGTCCAGTCATCTCAAGGCCCTAACTGCCTTAAGCCTGCTTTCGTTAAGGCTCAACTTGGCTCGAATAAAAGGCCTTCTATGGAATTCACGCTCGAACGATGCTTTCTGGTCTCTCTGGACCACGCCATTGCGCTGACCCATCCAGAGCGCCTTTTGGGCCCCGCTGAGCCGATGCTGTTCGATGTGAAAAAGGAACGTTGAACGGCTTCGGTTCGCTGTGTGCGAAGGTAATCAGTGTTGAGCCAGTCTTTTTTTTGACGATCTTTATTGGAAATCTCTCCTGGGACGCTGAGCGGGAGGATTTGGTACACCTGTTCGGCCAGTACGGCGAAGTGAGCAAATGCTCCTTACCGCTGGACCGGGAGACAGGCCGCAAGCGTGGTTTCGCTTTTGTGGATCTCAGCAATGAAGCCGATGAGCAATCGGCGATTGATGATCTTCAGAACGTCGAGTGGATGGGGCGTGCCATCTCGGTTCGTAAGGCCGAACCTCGCCGCTGATCCTCGGGATCAATCAACGGGTGGTGGGGCGGTGATTGATCACCGCCCCACCACTCTTTCGTTCGCCAAGGCGTTCTTTTGATGGGATTGCTTGGCTCAACTTCCGAAGCCTCGCTCGGTCGATGAGGGTGATCCCTCCTTTTGTGCTGCGCCTGTGTTGATCTGTTGGTTTTGAGAGGCCTGGTTGAACCGGCTATCGATCCAACGCGAGAGCACATAAATCCCAATGAACATGGGAATATAGATCTGGTAGGCACTCTGCTGCTCAAGCTGCAGCTGATTGACGACGGTGACGGCGGCTGTGCTGAGCACGAGATAAATCCCGACGCGGCGAAGTAGGGGGGACTTGAACAACGATTTGGAAAGCCGGGGTCTTCATCATGCTCACTCCGTTGAAATCCCTCAGCTGGGGGATGTGCCAAACGAGCTCTGGCACCTGAATGGAGAGGCCATGCAACGAATCCGATGCCACCCGCCTATGACCTGATCATTGAGCGTGGAGGCTCGATTCTGGTGGAGACCATTGAGGCTTGCAATGAGGATGCTGCCTGGCGCGTTGGTCTGATGTTGCACATTGATTCCCTCATGGCCGTGGTCTGTCGGAACGAAGACGATGCACAATCAACGCAGGCTTAAGATTCTCGTAAGAGTTGGACCAGTGCTGTGATCGTTTTGATCGCCTCAGGTTTGTTCCTCATGTTTCCATCGATCCCCGGGGCAGATCTCTCACTGTTCCGTCAGCTGAACAGTGAGCTCGGAGCCCTCTGTCAGGAACCCCCCGTTCAGGCGCTCAGGGTTTGTCGCCTGCACTCGAGGTTGGTGAACCGTTAATCGGGCGGGGCTAGCGCTCTGATCGTTTAGCGATCGTCTTGCACCACGCCACAGGCAACCCGTGCTCCACCTCCGCCGAGGGGTGGTTCGTCTCTGTAGGTGTCGCCACCAGCGTGAACAATCAGTGCCTTGCCCCGGAGATCGGCTGTGCTGAGCCGTGGTGCAACAACGCTCGTGTTTGTGTTGCCGTCGTCATCCACGATCAACTTGCTCAGGTCGCCTCGGTGGCCGTTGCCGAAGGGGCCGAGGTGCTGGCCTGATCCGTCAGGATCCCAATGCCCACCCGCGGCAAGGCCGGCAACTGCGGTGCCATTCTCTGTTTCGCCTGCATCACAGCTGCCAACGCTGTGGAGGTGAAAGCCATGCTCCCCTGGTGTCAGCCCCGACAGATCGGGATAGATCACCAGGCCTTGATCGGTGTCCTGCGCTGTGATGCTGCCGATGGATTCGCCAGTGCCGTTGCCATCAATGCTTTGCAGTGTCACCTCCAAGGCTCCGCACCAGCCGGGTGTGATGGTGATCAGGCTGATGAGTACAAGGAGCTGAGCGAGCAGGCGACGCATCACAGAACAGCATGTTCTTGAATTGTGCACCCCAGTCGGTGCCTTCTGCGGCGAAGATGGTGCATCGTTCGGTTGATGCTTGGTAATGCGGTGGGAATACACCCAGTTGCGCTTCGTACCCCGTGGTAAGACATGGACCGGCGAAATTGAGGAGCTCTGGCTGGATGATCGCCAGCTGATTTCTAGAAACCATCCGCAGCGTGATGTCAGTCTGGTGGGATTGATGAATGAGTTGGGTGAGCAGGGTTGGGAGCTTGTGACCTATGCCCAACCCTTCACCGGATACCACGGTGGTTGCTACACCTTTAAGCGTCAGAAGTAACCAGATCGTTCAGAGCACGCTGGCATTGATGTGTTGAGCCATTCCCATAAAACCAATGACGAGAAGGGCGACAGCAATTGTTGACACCAGGGATGCAACGCCGATTTGTCTTTGATGATTCAAGGTTCTCATGACTCATCCTCACTTTTTAGATGTACAAGAATGCATTGTTCGTAGCAGCTGCCATCGTCAAGATTGCAGAGGGTTAGGCATTCAAAATAGGCATTGACTTGAGATTCAGTTACACAGGCTTGAGCTGCATTTGGTGATTCAAGAGTTCTACTTAGCATGTCTTTCATCGGTTCGCTAGGCGACACTATGCTGGTTTTTCTCTTAAGGCAATTATTTTATTTCGGCGGGTAAATACCTAGATAAGATTACCTATAACCATGTTGATGGATTTGTTGGCACGCCTTGAATCCAAAGTCGATGTGATTGCCAGTCCAGCCTGTTTAAGGTGATTGGATGAACAACCGGAATCCCACTGAGCGGCTTGAGGACGAGCTTGATCGTGCCAAGGCTCTTGGGCGGTGGCTCAGTGAAGATGAGCAGGCTGAGCTTGATCGTGCCGCTGACGCCGTGGCCACGCGAGTGGAAACAAGGAAACGGCGTGATCGAAAGCTGGTGATTTTGACGGGCGTCTGTCTGTTGATTCCGCCGCTCTGGCCTTTGGCTTTGGGGCTGACCTTGTTTCTTCTTTATCCAGACACCATGGCCAGGATCGGACTGGCCGCTGGTATCGCTTTCCTGGTCGGCGGACTGTTGCTGGCTGGCGTGCTGGGTTTAGCCATGGTCTGGCTGGTTCAATTGTTGTTCTGATCAGTCCAAGCCCTTGGATTTCACAACTGTCATGCCGACGGGGGCCAGAGCAATCAACGCCAGTTTGATGTGCTGAATGCCGAAGGGAATGCCGATGATCGTGACAAAGCAGGCCAATGCACTGCTGAGGTGACCCAGGGCCAACCACCACCCAGCCACAAGGAACCAAATCACGTTTCCGATCAGGCCGAGGGGCCCCGTTCCCAGGTCGTCTCTACCCCTGAGATCACGGCGGTTGACCGCTTCTGAACCGAAGGGCCACAGAGAGAAAAGCCCCATCACCCAGCACGACCGTGCCCACGGCAGCCCCACGATGGTGATGGCGCAGATCAATGCTGCAACCCACCAGGCCAGAGCCATGGGTAGGCCGCCGAGAACAACCCAGAGAAGGTTGAGGGCCATAGAAATCATGTCTCCATTGTCACGGCAAAGCTGATCTCCGTTCGTTAAATTCTGTAAAAGGTGTTTGACCAGGCATGCTCGGCAGTTTCGGAATTATCGGTTGTGGATACGTCGGATCTGCTGTCGCCGTCCATCTAGGACGTCAGGGTCATGAGGTCGTTGGAACCACCACCAACCCCGGACGGTTGGCTGAACTTTGCGATGTGGTCGACCATCCCCGCATCTACAACGCTTGCGACTCCATGGCCGATGCCAGCTTTCTGGATCGTCTTGATGGTGTTCTGATCGCTATGGCCCCAACCACCTCCACTTTTGAGGAGGATCAATACGAAAAGGTCTATGGCCAGGCTGTTCCAGCCCTCGTTGAATCCCTGCGTCAGCGCCAAGGTCGCAGGCCGCTGCATGTCTCGTATCTGAGCAGTGCAGGGGTTTATGGGGATCAGTCAGGTGCCGTTTGCAATGAGCTGACGCCCTTGGATTGTTCCAACAGTGCCAACGCTCTTCTTGCCAGTGCCGAGACAGCTGTTCTCGCCTTGAACGATGCTTCAACCCAGGCCTGTGTTCTCCGGCTCGGTGGCATTTATGGTCCTGGGAAGGACATCCCGTCCTACATCCGCAGTGCTGCGGGCCAGTCGGTTCGTAAAAACGGCAATCACATCAATGCCTGGGTCCATCTGCAGGACATCATCCGGGGCGTTGACTTCGCTTTCGGGAAACGGCTTCAAGGGATTTACAACCTTGTGGATGATCTCCAGTTCACCCGTCGTCAGCTTTCCAATGCACTGTGTGACGACCAAGGCCTCCCCCCCGTGATTTGGGACAACCACGACCGCCCGGGCGCTCGCATCTTCAATGCCCGTGTCAGCAACGCACGTCTGCGTGAAATCGGTTTCCAGCCCAGCATTTCGTCCATGCTTGAGCCAGTGGCGGCCTGAAACTCATCGAGAATTAGCGATTCCGCTTGAGCGCCGCGACTGTATTGATCTTTTGAGACGTGTTGATCTTTGACGACCGACTGTGCGTGTTTGTGTAAAGCGAGATTGCGAGATCCACGGTCGGCTCGTTGCATTGTTTAGACCTTGCTCATTCAAGTTGATGTGTTGTGAAAGAAGACTCATTTTGTATCCAATTCGCTTCGTCTCTGGCACTCATGCTGCTTGAGCTCAATGCAGAATTGCTTGATCTTGCAGAACAAGAGTCCTGCATCATTGCTGAGTCTTCCGTTGTTGAACTTGAGAACGTCTGCTGATGTTGAGCCGCATCCGTGCCGTCTTTGCTGAGGCACAAGTGGAAGGTTTGGATCAGCTCTATGACGTGATCAATGCGGCCCGCGACCTTGCGCCCGATTCAGATTTCCAAGCCTGTTATGACCTTGTGATGGCGTCAGGTGGTCCGGAAGTGGAGGCATGGATCAACTTCACAGTGATCACGGCCACACAGTTCGACATCGATGATCAACCGGATCCTGAGCAGTTTCTTTCTGTTCTTGAGGAATGTTGTGATGCCCGGCGTCTAAAAGAGCTGTCTCAGCCTTCGGAGTAGCGCAGTGCTTTGAGACCCATCACCAAATGGGTTCGGAAGCTACCAAGAGCCATCACTTGCTTTGGCGTCCTCGTATCGCTGACGGCATCCCCCTGGCCTTCAATCCAACGCAGTAATTCTTGGGTTTGATCAGCCCAGGCTGTGAGGGCTGCCCGAAGCAGTTCGTCATCGCTGAGCTTTCCCTCAGGGAGGACGGATGTGTCCATCGCCGCTCTCAGCAAGGCACTGAGTTGCTGATGGCTTAACGCGTCAGGAACGAAGGGATCAGAGTCGATGCTTAAGAAAACCTTTAGCCGGTCCTTTGACGGTAGTTCAGCGGTGTCTATGGCGATACCCGTTTTTTGACCCATTCCTTCAGTTATGGAGCCCTTGATCCGGGTCAGCGCTCAGCCCGCGTGTCGCCAGAGCGATGCGCCGGGCGGCCAAAAGGGCCGGGTAGGCCAGTGCTGAGCGTTGCCCATCGCAGAACAGCGTTGACAGCAACCTCAGCAAAGGATCACTGGGCTTCATGCGACGGCTGAGTTCCGCAATGGCTTCACTTCCATGCCAACGATGCTCACCTTCGATCAGAACGGCGCCGTCCCTGAGAGGCAGCCCTAGGGCGTTGAGCTCATGGCGGATGCTGTGATCAGCGCGCCCGTCAATAATTCGCAGGTTTGGAATGCCAGCCTTGAGTTCACTGCGTAAGGCGAATTGCCGACAGAATGGGCATCCGCCGTCGTAGATGAGGGTTAACAGCATTGCTGAATTCTGTCGCGAAGGGCCTTGGTCTGGCGATGCTTCTGGCCTGTTGGTTGTTGGTTTCCCCTCAGCCGTCGTGGGCGGATTGGATGTGTGACGGGGATCGCCTCAGCGTCGAGATCACCCGGGGAGCCGTTGATGTCACCGGTTTGGCGGATGGCATTCCCAATTCCGCTGCGGGAACCCTCCCTGGGGATGGTGTTCTGGTGCGCTGGGGGGATCTTGTTTTGCAGCTTCCGCGCACCAACAATGCTGGAGCCCCCAGTTACACCGATGGCCGTTGGTGGTGGCGTGTGGTTGACGCTTCTGAGCCGGAATTCTTTGAACGTCGCGGCACGGTGATTCACCATCAGTGCGAGCCGGTCTGAGCGTGAACTCAGTTAGTCCCTTCGACGTTTGCGCCGGTTCGACTTGCGTGTTCCTCCATAGCGGTAACCAGCCTGTTTTCGAAATTTCGGCCAGCAGGTTTCGCACACAAAGATCCAGCTCGTCTGGAGAGACGTGGTGACGCGGAAATGCACGTGTCCTGGCCGTCTGCAGTCGTCACAACAAAAGTGTTGGTTTTTCCACAATTTGATAGGTGATTGTTGCGTCTGATCACCGTCTCGTTGGATCTGCTGAGGATTCTGCTCTTGGTTCACAGCACAGAGCGGTTGGCTTCGCATCGATGGGGTTCCAGGATTTCTGACAATGCAAACCTGGCAAATGGACTGCCAGCACAGCATTCTCAAGACCTGATCAGAGGATTCTGTCTGTGCTCGCAAGGCACTGCGAGTTGTTTTCCACGCCGATTCCCGAAACCATTGGTCTGGTCGGGATTGTTTGCAGAGTCCTTGTGGAAAAGCTGTGTATAACCCTACGAATCGCTCGGCGCATGGGCGTTGATGGAGGCTTTCAGGGCTGCCGTTTCATGGACGCTGAGGTGAGCCTCGACAGCCTCTGGGTTGTTGTTCAGGTAGTGGATCCATTCGTCGTAACACTGCTTCTGTCGCTGATCGGTAATGGAATCAGCGTCTGCAAGAAAGGTGGCGATGGTCTCCCGTTCTTTGTCTGCCCTGGTGCTGAACAGGACCTCCTCGATTTTGGAAAGCCGCGCTTCGATGCGGCTCAGACGGTTGTCGAGGGAGGCATCCTCTTGCGTCATGTCCCTGAGGAACGGATGGAGCCGTGATTGTTGCGGAGAGCCCCAGGGTTGACGCAATAGTACATGCGCACTAAAACAGATGTACTGCTCTGTTGCTCATGTCTGCGAGTTCCCCCTACGCCACATTTCGCGCTGATGAGTGGATGCGTCACTCCTTGATCCGTCCGCGCAAGGCGTTCCCGACAGCGGCGTCAGGGATGTCGCAACCTCGTGCAAGGTCCTCCAGTTCTGTTCGCTGCTGCGATGCCGTCCAGGGAGAGCTGTTTCTCTTCCCCGTTGTGATGTGTTGAACGAAGGTCTCTGCGACAAACGTTTGCAGGAGTCGCTCTTTGTCTCCTGTTCTGCCAGTGTGCTCTTTGGTTTTTGTTGCCAGACCATGCTGTTGTTCGCCTCTCAGACGGCTCAAGGCGGTCCCACTGTCATCCTTCCGGCCTTGCTGATCACCGGTCTCCTCGTCGCAGCATCACAAGCTTTCGTACCCAAGGGCGGCGATCAGGACTGAGCATTGGCGTTTGCACTCAGCGAAGGGCTGAGAGAACGTCAGCTCCAAAGTCATTGGCATCAAATCCTGGCTTTTTAGGGGTTTGACCTAGGCGCACGACGACAGCTTGCTGAGATGGGGCTATCAAGAGCAGCTGTCCCTGATAGCCCTCCGCTGAAAAGCTGTCATTGGGAAGATCATGTCGAGATTTGCGCCGACTGAGCCACCAGTGCGCTCCGTACCCCTTCTTGGATCCTCGTGTTGCTGTTCGGGCGTGCCTGACCCAGTTCTGGGGTAAGAGCTGCTCACCGTTCCAGTTCCCGTCATCCAAGTAGAGCTGTCCAAACCGCGCCCAATCTCGTGCGCTGGCCCAGACCAGTGACGAGCCAACCAAGGTTCCACTGTTGTCGGTTTCGAGAACCGCCGTCGTCATGCCGAGGGGGCGGAACAACTGTTTTGAGGGAAAGCTCCAATAACGCTGATCGTCGTCGATGGCGTGTCTCAGGATCCGGCTGAGAATGTTTGTTGTTCCGGATGAATACCTCCACTTTCTGCCGGGTGTCTTTGCTAGCCGCTTGCTGGCGGCGAACTGTGCCATGTCTGCTTCCTGGGTCAGCATCCGCACCAGATCCGAGTTCAGCGCTCCCGTCGATTCCTCGAAGACCAGCCCGCTGTTCATTCTCAGCAGCTGATCCAGGGTGATGTCTTGTCGAGGGTCCTGCGGGTCGCTCCACTCGGGCACGGTCGGTGGGCGTTTGAGATCCAGATGTCCCTCTCGGATGGCCAGTCCGATCAGGGCATGGGTGATGCTTTTGCTCATCGACCAGCCGATCAGCGGCATCTCGGGAGGGATCCCGCTGGCGTAGCGCTCAGCGATCACCCATCCGTTCTGCACCACCACCACAGCTCGCGTTCGTTTTGGAGTGAGTGGATCGTCTTCGCGAAATGCGCGATTCAGAGCCTTGCTCAGCGCCTTGCTGTCGATCGCCGGTGGCTCGGGACTGGCCGTGGCAACGAGAGGCCACGGCTCACTGGTTGCGGTGGGATCCTTTGAAACAGGAGCTGCTTGGCTTGGTGGTTGGGGGATGGGCCTGCCGTTGATCCGTTGGCTGCAGCCATGTCCATCGTTTTGAACCGCTTCAGCGCGAACCAATCCGAACAGGGCACTGGCTTCAACGCGTCCACCGGCCTGGTCGATCTTGGTTTGAATCAGCCCCTTGCTGGCAGCCAGGTCTTCGCTGAGCATCCGATCTGGATCCATCCCAGCCATCAACACGCCACTACACAGCTGTTTCGCGCTGAAGCTTGTTCCGGCTCTCGCAAAGATGATCAGGTGCCGCAGGGGTGGTTCCAGGCCAGCCGCTGTGCTGAAGGCCACTGCCGCAGCGGAGATCAGCACATAGCGCCAATGGTTTTTCGTCACCCAGAACCGCCATGAAAAAAGCGGGGGATCTCCCCCGCTTCAATCATGGGTGGAAAGTTGGCATCAGTACACGTCGTAGCTGACGCCGCGGTAGCGCAGTTCGCGCCCACCGCTTGGGTGTTGCTGTGGATCGATCGGTTGGTAGGTCACGCCGCGATAGCGCAGCACCTTGGCTTTGACTCCCACTGGCGTGTGCACCCGGTCGATATGGCCCTGATGGCGAAAGGCCCTAGCCATCTGTGTTCTGGCCGTCTCGATGGCCTGATTGCGCACAGTCCGTGCCTTGATCAGTTGAAGTGTGTTCATCTCTCTCTTGCCCGGTGTCCACGCCCCCGTTGCCTGGCGTGAATCTGACTGCGGCCTGCCGAAGAGGCTCAACGTGAATTCACTATAGGCCCATTCTGTAACAACGGCTACCGTTCTTGCTGTTGCTTCATTGGATTCGTTGCCAGCATGGGGATGGATTTGGACTTCGTTTGTCCGGAGCAGTTCCCCTGTTTTGCATTTGCGGTCCATCCGCGGCTGGTAAGACAACCTTTGCTGAACATCTGGCGGAGCAGCTGCGATCTAAGGGGCGTCATCCACTTCTGATCGCCTGCGATGACTACTACCGCAGTGGCTGGTCCCCCGTCTCTCGCTATGGGTTCGACACGGTTGATGCCATCGATGCTGATCAGCTTCGACTGCAGGTGAGCGCTGTTCGCTATCGACAGCTTGATTCCTTGCGCAGTTATGACATGCGCGCCCGCAAGGTTGGCTCCAGGCCGTTGAACCAGCCCTACGACCTGATTCTTGTTGAAGGCTCCTACGGACCGCAACTGCTTCTGGAGTCTGTGCCGATTTCGCTTGTTGTGTACGTCGAGACCCCAGTTGTGCAGAGGCTGATCTGGCGGCTTTGGCGTGATGTACGCGTTCGCCATCGGCCAGTGATTTATGTGATTCGCCAGATGCTGCTGGAGATGCTCCCGGCTGAGCGGCGCTTCATCTATCCCTTGAAGCGCCGTGCCGACGTCATTATTCAAGGTATGAATAAGGGTTTGGAGGATGTTCTGGAGAGAATTGAATGATCGTCCTTCACCCATCAACCTGAGAGAGCACCTGATCTGCAGGGTCAATTGCAATCAACTTCTTTTTGGAAGTTGCCTGATGCAGGTGAAGGGCGGCGGCCCCCTCTCTGTTCATCTCATGCTCTGCGCAGCCCCGGTGTTTAGGGAGGATGGTTCGGGCCTGAAGTGCAATTTCACTGTTCCTGATGGGCCGGCACCCTGCATCTCTGAGCAGAAGCAAAAGATTCACTCGAATCTGACCAAACCCCATCGCCGTGGAGCATTAAGTGGTTTTGGCTTAAGGGGGAGATTTGCAGAGTGGTCACTCTGGGTTTTCTTTCTTTTTGACCAAATCCATTCCATTCACTTCGGCGACCACCTGATTGGCCCAACTCGCATGGACCACGCGATATGTGCCCAATGTTGCCATTGACTTGGTGCGAGCGTTGACAAAAGCCTTGAACTCAGTCTTAAAGCAAATTTCACGCCTCCATTGACAGTCATTGTCTTGGCGTTCGATGCAATACATGCTGAGAACCTCGTTCAGCACATACAAGCCATGCAATGTTCAAACACCGCAAATATGCGGAGTGGCTTCGGGATCGTTTCTTTGATTCCACACAGTGGCGTTTGTTAGAAGTCGGTTTTGCTTCCGGTCTCTTCAGCTCTCCGAACGTGTGACTTCACTTTCCATACCAGAAACTATAGAAGTCGCAGGGAATTTGTTGATGTCTGAATAGTGCTCGCCACGGCACTACAGATTCGGAACTTTCGCCCCATCATCGCGGAGTCAGGTCGCGAAGCGGGCCTGAAAGTCGGGTAGAGCGATGTCCGACGAGTTCTGTGATTTGACCTCAGTTTTATCTGGGGTCAAGTCCGTTCCTCTCTTAAGAAATATGGTTGTGTCTAGGAAGACGCGGGTCGGCTGATCAATCTATTTTTGTGGTCGAATCGCTCCGGTGGTGCATCACCGTCGGCCATCCAAAATTGCAAAAAGAAACCCCTGCCAAAGGCAGGGGCAAGGTCTCAGAGATTTCGAACTACTTGGTGTAAGAAACGCCTCGGTAGGTGAGAGTGGGGTGGTTGTCGTGGACGATTTCCTGCCGGCAAGTGTTGTAGTGCTCGCGGCGGTAGGTGAGTTCCACGCAGGCCTTGGGAGCAGATGCCGCTCCTGCGTAGGTGTGACCTCGATAGAGAAGTGCAGTCATGGATGTTCCTCGAAGAAATCCAAGTCCCCGTTCCGTGGCTTGGAGTGTCTGCGCCCCACAGGAGCGGGGTGAACGTTTGTAGCTGTTGCTACAGAAATTATTGGTGTCTCCTTGGCGGCTGTCAAGACCTGCTGGCAAAAAGAAACCCCCGCCATAGGCAGGGGTTCCAGCTTCAGGAGGCCTTATTTGTGAATCTGCCCTCGCGTGGGCTCTGCAGACTTGTCTCTTGAGCAACCGTCAGCATTGGCGACGTTGGCAAAAGCCGCCATGACCATCACGGCGATAACGATGGTGCCACCGATAAAAGCAAGGTTCGGGGAGCGCTTCATCTGGGGTGTGGCTTAGAGCCCGCGAACCCTATCCACCCTGTTGCCCTTATCGCTTTAAGGCCTGAGTCGGCCGATGCCATATCCAGTCAACAGGCCAACGGCTGCACCAATGGAACCAGCCGTTAGTTGCATTCTTTCTTTCGGGCTGATTCGGCCCGCAAGCACCAATGCTGCTGAGACGACGAACAGCAACAGAGCGGTGACCAGAACTGCATCCAGTGAATTACTACCCGGCTTCCCAGGTGGGCCACCACTTCTTTTGCCCGGTTTCGCAGGGGGATGTCCTCCTGGAGGGTTGGTCGCATCAAGTTCCCTCTCGATGCGGTTGATTTCCTTTTCCGGCGAGGTCGGATCCATGCGCAAATTTTGTCAGGGATCAGAAGTGGCGAAACGCTTGAGGTAACTGCTCAGCGTGCCAAAAAGAAACCCCCGCCGAAGGCAGGGGTTTCGAAACGCTTCTCGGGAGTGTGACCTTGTTTCCACCCCGTGAGGCGTTTTTCCTCACACAGCAACGATGCCAACTGGAAGCGTGTAGTGGGATCGCTAATGGACACCCTCAAGGTTGGCCACAAGTGGATCTAGGTGATATCTACTTCGAGGCTGTTGCGTTTTGGAGGAGAGGGCCTGGCACTTCCCTTTGGTGCATGTGGGGTGTGGTTGTCGCTCTGATTTGATGAGATCGAATCAGAGCTCAAACGCGTCGCCCCAGGCCGGCGATGCGAGACGTTTCCATCCCTGGGTCTGCAATGACGCCCAGAGCTGTTCTGCCTCTGCCTTCCGAAGGTGGCGGCGCTCCTTCAGCAGCGGTGGGCCCTCCGGCATCCGTCGACCTCTGTCGATGAACACCTTTGGCTCGTTGATCCATGCCTTCTGATCACGGTGGAAGCGCCAGATCCAATAGCCGTCGCTGTCGATCAACCAGCCTTCCCCCATCACCGTTATGCTAGTACGTCAGTACTAATCGTGCCGGGAAGTGGTTGTCAAGTGCTCCAATGTCTCAAGAAACATTCAAAAAGTGGGGGGAGCCCCCTGAGTTCACCCCTTCGGCGATGCATAGAACAACCACTTTGGTGAAGCACTGTTGGTGAAGCGCTGTTGGTGATCGCGGTGCGCTGAGGGAAGTTGAACGATCGCGGGCTCCAGTGCCCGAATCTCTCTTTCTTTTCTCAGCCTTCAGTTCAAGCGGTTCGTCCGTAATTCATGGGCTTGCTTCCAGGGCCAGTGCGCTGGCCATTCTTTTTTCTTCAGCCGAAAGAAAATCAGCCCACATCCCGACCAGGAAGCTCAGGGTGGTTAGAGCGCGCACCTGCTCTTTCGAGCCAGGTGCGGTGTATTTGAAGTCCATAAACATCCGATCGGCCGTTTGTTGCTGTTCCTTGCACCGGGCATCAATGGACATCTTCAGATCCGGGACTGGGACTTTTTGATGACTGGTAGGTCTGTTGGCTGGGCCAGGACGTAAACGACAGCTGCCGAGAGGACTGTTGTTACGACAACAACTGCGGCGATGGCGGACGTGTAATCAGTCACGGGAGCTCAGGCGGCTTGTGTGACGAGGTTAGGAGTTTTGTAACGGAGTGTGAATGAGTGTTTGTGCTCCCTGCTCTGGGCCTATGCGGCCTAACTTTTCGAAGTTGCTTTCTTGTGGATGGCCGTCATCGTGCCGTCCAGCTCCCCAACATCCCGCAAGCCTTCGGCGCTGAACCAAGCCGCGTTCTCCCAGCTAAACCCTTCTCCGAAGGTGTTGTCTGGCGCCGTGATGTACCAGTGACAATCCACGTCCGGGGTGTCGACAGAGCATTGGGACCAATCTGGTTGCCATTGCGGCACCTGCACCCACATCACTGCCGCAAAAACCAGTGAGAACAAGGCTTTCAGCATGAGGCTTCTGAGACGGGTGTGAGACCCTAGGCGAATTCGCGTGACGGGCTCGATCCGGTTGGGGCTCTCGGCTTTGCTCAGCTGTTGGGAACGATGTGGGTGACCAGGTCGGCGCAGAACCAGCGGATCGCCCCTGAATCCACATCAGTCACCTGGAACAAGGTCGGAATCCTTGGATCCCTGGCGCCGCCGTCGACGTGAATCACGTCGGCCATCCACCAGTCGTCGGAGTCGGTGCTGCCGCAGATCACGGTTATTCCTGCTTTGACGGATAGAAAGATTGGCTCCTGGGCTGCGGAGCTGTGGCGCATGGGAGAGATTGAGCCCTCAGCAGATATTGTTCCTGGCTAGTTTATTTGTACTATAAAGATAGTGCTGGTGTCTGGGTTGAGGCAATAAGTCGTGGAGCGTCTCGAATTGAGCTGCGGCGCTGTCTTTTTGGCACGGATCGTCTGATCCAGCTATCAAGCCTTTAGGACCTTCAGAGTCATGGCCTCTTACAACATCAGCATCGAGGGTGGGACAAGCTTTTCGTGCCCTGATGACGTCTACATCCTTGATGCGGCTGAAGAAGCCGGTGTCGATCTGCCCTATTCCTGCCGTGCCGGAGCCTGTTCAACCTGCGCCGGACGCCTGGTGAGTGGATCGGTTGATCAGACCGATCAGAGTTTTCTGGATGATGACCAGATCGGCCAGGGGTTTGCCTTGCTTTGTGTGAGCTATCCCACCGCTGATTGTGTGATCAAGGCCAACGCCGAAGAGCATCTGTCTTGATCATGGCTTGCGGGTGATCACTGGACGGCGCCGTTTCGGATAGAGCTCACGGCACATCGAGCAGACGGTTCCGTCGCAGCCCCGTGCCGTGCAGAACTCACGGCCCCAGAAGATGATTTGAAGGTGCAGGCGATTCCAGTGCTGCTTTGGAAAGAGGCGTTTGAGATCCTGTTCCGTACGCGCAACGTTGCTTCCGTCGCTTAAGCCCCATCGCTGGGCCAGCCGGTGTATGTGGGTGTCGACGGGGAAAGCAGGAACGCCAAAGGCTTGGGCCATCACCACACTGGCTGTCTTATGTCCCACACCAGGTAGCGCCTCAAGCTCCTCAAAACTCTGGGGGACATCGCCGTCATAGGCCGTGTCCAGAATCTGCGCGAGGCGACGCACATTTTTGGCCTTGGTCTTGGCCAGCCCGAGCTGACGGATGAAACCGAGGATCTGTTGCTCTTCAAGTGCCGCCATGGCTGCTGGGGTGGAGCCCGCGGCAAAAAGCGCCGGTGTGACCTCATTCACTTTCTTGTCGGTGCACTGTGCACTCAGCAGCACAGCAATCAGCAGCGTGAATGGATCGCTGTGATCCAGGGGAATCGGTGTTTCCGGGTACTGCTCGTTGAGGCGTTGCAAGATCACCTCCACTCGCTCTGGCCTGCGCAAGGGTTCACCGTGGGTTCTGTGATCCTGGCGCGTTTCCTGCCGGCACCGTTCCTTTTGGCGATTGCATCGCTTCGTTGCAGCGTTTTACGGCCACTGCATCAGTTGCTTTAGGACCGGCCAATGCGATTCTTGAGCAAGCCAAGTCAGTCGTCGTTGAAGCTGTTCGACTTGAAGCGTTCGGCGGTGGTGTTGCTGGTCATGGTGAGCGTTCTGCTTGTGTCCTGCCGCAACCGAGACCAGGAGCGCGCAACCGATTCGCGGCCGCAGGTGCTCACCACCTTCACGGTGCTGGCCGATCTCGCCCGGAATGTGTCTGGTGATCGGTTGCAGGTGGCCTCAATCGTCAAGCCTGGCGCTGAAATTCACGGCTACCAACCCACCCCCAGTGATATCGAGCGAGCCAGCAAGGCAGATCTGATTGTGGAGAACGGACTGGGTCTGGAGTTGTGGGCCCGGCGCTTCACCGCCGCAGCTGGGGATGTGCCCACGATCACACTCTCGGACGGCATGGATCCTCTGCTCATTGCAGAAGATGCCTATGCGGGGAAACCCAATCCCCATGCCTGGATGTCACCCCAGCGCGCCATGCTTTATGTGGATCATCTGCAGCGGGCTTTTACACAACTCGATCCAGCGGGTGCAGAGGTCTACGCCGCCAATGCGGCGGCCTACAAGGCCAAGCTTCAGGCTCTTGATGATGAATTGCGGAAGGCGATTGCTGCGCTTCCTTCACAGCAACGTTTGCTGGTGAGTTGCGAAGGTGCCTTCACGTATCTGGCCGCTGACTATGGGCTTGAGGAGGCGTATCTCTGGCCGGTGAATGCTGAAAGCCAGATCACCCCAAAACGCATGGCACGGTTGATCGACACCGTGCGAGAGCGACAGGTTCCGACCATCTTTTGTGAAAGCACCGTGAGTGATAAAGCCCAACGGGAAGTGGCGGCTGCTGCAGGTGCCAGATTCGGCGGCACTTTTTATGTGGATTCACTCTCATCCCCGGAAGGGCCAGCGCCCACCCTGTTGGACCTGCAACGGCACAATGTGGGTCTAATTCGCAAGGGCCTGGACCTGTCCGAGAGCAACCGCTGATGCGTATCGAGGCCGACCAGCTCTGTGTTGACTACAACGGCACTGTTGCCCTGTACGACGCCAGCCTGCATCTCCCCGCGGGTTGCATCTGTGGTCTGGTGGGGATGAATGGTGCGGGGAAGTCGACGTTCTTCAAAGCCCTGACTGGGTTTGTTCGCCCCTCGCGTGGCCGGATTCGGATCAACGGCAGCAGTGTCGCTGATGCTCAGCGCCATCAATCGGTGGCTTACGTCCCCCAGAGTGAGGGTGTGGATGCCCAGTTCCCAGTGTCGGTTTGGGACGTGGTGATGATGGGCCGTTACGGCTCGATGAATCTGCTGCGGATTCCCCGCAGCTCGGATCGCGTGGCCGTACGGGATGCCCTGACTCGGGTCGATCTGCTCGATCTGGCGGAGCGTCCTCTCGGCACCCTTTCGGGTGGACAGCGCAAGCGCACGTTTCTGGCGCGTGCGATCGCCCAGCGCGCTGATGTGCTGCTGCTGGACGAGCCGTTCAATGGGGTTGATGTTCGAACTGAGCAGCTGATGGCTCAGCTGTTTCTTCAGTTCCGGGATGAAGGCCGCACGATTTTGATCTCCACCCATGACCTGGGCCACGTCCGTGATTTTTGCGACCTGGTCGTTTTGATCAATAAGACCGTCCTCGCCTATGGGGAAACCTCGGAGGTGTTCACTCCTGAGAACCTCGCCTTGACCTTCGGGGGAGTGCCGCCGGATCTGCTCACCGGAAACAGCTCCCCCGAAGAGGCGTTCTGATTGAAGACCTCGCGTTTTAATCGCTGGTGAGCAGTGTTAAGCAGCGTCGGGCATGACCTCGATGAGAGCCTGCTCCAGGTCTTGCATGAACAGCTGCATGGACTCGCGTCGGTTCCTGAGGTAACCGTTCAGTCTTGGTCTGACCGGTAAAGCTCGCCCAAGACGCAGTTCCACGCGCTGTGGTCCGAGGCTCGGCTGCCCTTTCCAAGGCTTGTCTTCGATCCAGCCAATCGCCTCTTCCACCAGAAGCAACATTTCAGCAAAGCGGTCAAAGTCAGAGCGATCGCTGATGTAGTGACCACTCACGCTGGTGAAATGCTCCACCAGTCGCATGCGTGTGAGTTGGAGATCGGCTTCCCGAGCCTCCCAGTCCGCCAGACTTCGCTCCAGGGGAGGGAGCTGATCAACACCGTCCCTGTAGATCCGATCCCATGCGGCTTGTTCGATCCGTCGGCAACGCTCCTGCAGATTGCCAACGGCACGCAAGGCGAAATGGGCTTCGGCTTTGGCCAGGCCATGCAGGCGATAGGCCCCAATCCGTTCGCTGAAAGACTTTTCTGGATCTGGCTTCAGCCGCTCAAGTTGCTCAAGGGCTTTGAGCAGATTCATACCGATCTGAATCAGCCGTTCTCGTCGGGTTGTCTCGGGATTCCCTTGGTAGGCGGCGGCGTTGGGAATGCCCAGGTGGCGTTCCAGGGCATTCAACCGAGCATCGAGGGCCCCCCAGTTGTGCTTCCTCCAGCTGTACTGAATCCCCACAGGCAACACCTCCAGTTGCCTTGAGTCGCCTGCTTTCTCCAGATCCTCAGCAGCCCAGAAGGCCAGTTGGGCGACCCCCGGTTCCAAGGGAGCCATCTCACCGGAGAGATTGTTCGTCGCTCCTTCCGGTGCCACCACCAGGGGGTAGCGCCCCTGAACGAGAGCCGCACGCGCCTGGGCGAGGGCCGGGCGGTCCAACCGGCCGCGATGGATCGCGATGCCGCCACTGCGTTGCAGCAGCCAACCGATCACCGGGCCAGCCCAGATCGGAATGCCGCGGTCGTAGAGAAACCGCAGCTGGATGGGGCGTGCCAGTTGCAGATGGTGTTGCCGTGCCGCTCTGGGTGCACGGTTCCAGAACAGATCCGCCAGCACCAGCGGATCGCGTGTACTGGGGTGGCGGAACGCAATCAGCAGATTGCAGGCTCCCGACTGCTGTGCTGCAAAGGCTCTTGCCAGACCCTCTGACGCATCGCTACTGCTGATTTCCAGCCCTTGACTGCGGAAGAGCAAGGGCAGCACCCAGCTGACCACGTCCTGAACGATCCGGCTGGCGCGGGTGGGCAGCCGGCGCAAAGCAGGACGAGCGTTCTGGGTGGAGGCGCGGGGCATCGAACCGGCTGCAGCGCGCCCATACTGATCCGATGGAGCTCTTGCTGGAACCCCTCAGTCACGCCTTCATGGTCAAGGCGCTAATGATCAGTGCCCTGGTTGGGGGCGTTTGTGGGCTGTTGTCCTGCTTCATGACTCTGAAGGGATGGGCGCTGATGGGCGATGCCGTCTCCCATGCCGTCCTTCCCGGCGTTGTGGTTGCCTACGCCCTTGGCCTGCCCTTTTCACTGGGGGCGTTCGTCTTCGGTGTCGGTTCTGTTGCTGCCATCGGCTTTGTTAAGCAAAAGTCGCGGGTGAAGGAAGACACCGTCATCGGCCTTGTCTTCACCGGTTTCTTCGCCCTGGGTCTGGTGCTCATTTCGAAGACCCGCAGCAACATCGATCTAACCCACATCCTGTTCGGCAATGTCTTGGGCATCTCGGCCGGGGATGTGCGCCAGACCCTTGTGATTTCCGCTCTAGTTCTGGGGTTATTGCTGCTGTTCCGCCGGGATCTCATGCTCTTCTGCTTTGACCCCACCCATGCCCGATCCATTGGGATCAACACCGGACTCCTGCACTACATGCTGCTGGGGCTTCTTTCCCTGGCCGCTGTCGCCGGCTTACAAACCGTAGGCATCATCTTGGTGGTGGCCATGCTGGTGACCCCCGGTGCCACGGCTTACCTGCTCACCGATCGCTTTGACCGGATGACGCTTCTGGCGGTGAGCAGCAGCATTCTCTCCAGCGTTCTGGGGGTGTTCATCAGCTACTGGACCGACAGTTCCACCGCCGGTTGCATCGTGTTGGTGCAGACCGCACAGTTCATTCTTGCCTTCCTCCTGGCCCCTGGGCAGGGGGTGCTCCGGCGTCTCTGATCGGTTGATCAGTGGTCGTCGTCGTCCCAGTCGTAGATGTCGTTGAACCGCTGGACGCCGGCTTCACGGAAGTGAAACTCCTCCATGGCAGGCCCGTGCCTGGAGGTCGCTTCCGTTGAACCAGCTTGGTCCCACGGCTCGCGGTAATCCTGATCGTCCTGCATTGTGCGGGACGATTCAGGAGGCTTCGGCGTCATCCCATTTGGCTTTGCCATCCAGCAGTTCGATCAGCTCCTGCAGCCTGCCCATGGTGACGCGCACATCGGCACCGTCGGGAAGGACACCATCGGCCACCACGTTGTAGTGGTCACGGCACTGGTTGCGCAGCTCCTGGAGGCGTTTTTTGGTGATGGTCTTTTTCTGTTCTGCCGTTGCCATGGCGGGTGCAGGTACTGGCACTCATCCCTAGCAGAGCAGGGTGCTGCTTTTGGGACTACCCGGGAAGGACCTGGCGAAACCCATTGGCTTCGACCACGTTGAGCGGGGTCTTGAACAGCTCACTCAACGCGGTCGGCCGCAGCTTTTCACGGGGACTGCCGTCGCCCACGATGGTTCCCTGGGTCAGAAACAGCACGCGTTGCATCTCCGGAACGATGGTGTCCACCCGGTGGGTGACTTGAACCACCGGACTGGTCTATGTGCCTATGAGGTCCTCATAACACCTTTGCTGAAAAGTCGTTCTCGGGGTTGGTGCCGTTGGCAGAATCCAATTCGTTGACAAAGTGTTGATAACAATCTGGGAACCGCGTTGACAACGCTCCCACGTCTAATTGCTCCAGCACAATCGGCCCCATCAGTCCTTGCTCGTGCTGGTCATATGAGCCAATAGCAGACGCAGAGTGATTACCAGGCTCTCGGGGTGGCCGCAGCTCAGTTCCTCAAGCCAGGGGCCATTCAACTTTTCCAGCTCTGCCAAGAAATGAAGACAAGTCATTCGACGTGAGACTTGGCGGCCTCAGGCATCGGCGCTAACTCTTAAGTCTTCAATTTGGCGAGGGTGCTTTCCAGGCTCAATTCCATGCTGAACAAAGACCGCGCCACTAATCCCCCGCAGGAGAAGCCCCGTGGTGAGGTATGGCTGCTACTCCATCCCCCTTCCTGGTCGTCGCTTACTCCGACGAGCTGATTAAGCCGTCCAGGTTGGATGCTGTCTGAGCAAAGACGGCCTCTCTCAAAGAACAACTCTCTGGCAGAAATAGCGATTCCGTTGAGGTTGCAGTACCAGGCAGCTCCATTTGTGCTGGTTATGCACGCAGTACCTTTGCGAATTCGGTGATTCGGCTGATCCGACGTTTGAGCTGGTGAGCTCCCAGAAACGTTCAATCCGACCGCTGAGTGGTGTTGTCTTTCCATTGACTGTTGTCTTGCCTGGACTCCTACGCCGCTTTTTGGCTCCGCCGATGTTCCCTCAGCGTGAGAAACAGCGCACGCGGATCGCTGTAACGCTCCGGCAGGGCCTGGTGAAGCCGGTCAAGTCGTCGCCAGCAAACGCTTTCGCGGGCCGCTGCCTCCTTCACATCATCAGCCACCAGATATTCCATGGCACGCGCGTAAACCTCTCCTGTGTCCTGCAGTTCAGCGATGGAGGAGTCATGGGTGAAGGTGATTGTTTCCATCTCTACTTGATGTCAATTGACGCCCACCATTGAGTATTGGGCGGGGCATTGATCTCTACCCCCATTTGGGGTGATTCATCCGGTCAGATCTGAACCATGCCGCAGCGCATGCCTTTCAATACGGCTTGAACCCGATTGTTCACTTCGAGGGTACGTAGCAATCGTTTGGTGTAGGTGCGAGCCGTCTCTTCGGTGACGATCAGATCCTCAGCGATTTCTCGGTCAGACATTCCGCGGGCGAGTCGGTCCAAAACCTCGTACTCCCGAGGTGTGAGCCGCGGACAGCTGAGATAAGGAAGTTCATCCGAACGAAGCGATGGACTGCGGTAGGAGTGATGTCCCATCACCGCCAACACTGCTGCTTCGAGGGGTTTGCGGTCTTCAATGATGTCGGCTTCGGCGACCACGGCTTCCAGCCATGATGCGTTGTCGTACTCCACCGGAATGGCATCGCTTAAGGCCAGCATCACAACTTTTAGGTCGTGTCGCATTTCTCTGGCTTTGCGTACTAATTCAAAACCGTTCCCTTTTTCAAGTAGATCCGTGCAGAGAAGAAGCTCAAATGATTCTTGTTTAAGATACTTTAAGCACGACTCTTCATCTGTGACAGCACATCCGATGCGGGCTCTTTCACTAAAACTTTCGCAGAAACAACGCAGAAAGAACCGCCCCTTCATGGCCAGTGCAATGCGTCCGTTGATGGCAACGGAAAGTAGGTGCTCCTCGTCGTCTGACTTGGGTTGATTTTGCAAGTATGGGGTCAAGTCCATGCGCTTCCCTACCGCCTCGCTCCATCTTTGCTGGCCAACCTGACTCGATTGTTTTTACCTTTGTCGGTCATGATAGATGAGGCATTCCGGAACTGTGAGGTTCAAATCGCAACGCACTTATAGCCAGTAGGCAGTGTCCTTGTGATCACCAGGATGGTGGGTGCGACAGATCTTGAGCCACTGGAGCGCTTTGGCGTAGTGACGTGCTCTCGCCTGATCTCCGCTGGCCTCCGCTTTGGTCAGTTCCTCACAATCTCTGGCGATGTGGGCTTCAATTGACTCCACGCTCAAACTTGCAGTCGAGGTCATCAAACTCGCTGGCTGCGCCGTTGAGCTACCCCCATCCGGGGACAGAAGGATTGTCCCCAAATGGGAGGTGATGGAGCGACCAACTTTTCTTCATACTTCCGCTTGGTTATGTCATTAAATTATGAGCGCATCCGGCCTCAGTATCAGAGAACTCGAAGCTAAATATCCGCTGTATTGCAAAGACTTAAAAATGCTCATCAAGCTCATCAGGCAGGGGAAAACAAGCTCTCAACTTCAACGAATGTTCTGTTGGCACCGTCTGCAGTTGTTGCACCGCTCACTCCCCAAGCAATACAAATCACCCGAGCTGCTGACGTTGATGATTAAGACCGAATTCTCGACAGTCAATGATGCCTAAGGAGGGATGATGTCAATCGATGCTGATTCTATAAGGACTCAGATTATGAGTCATATCTCTCAAAGGATTGCCCTGCTTGATAAAGCACAACGCTTTGAAGACAGCTATGCAGTGACTCAGGAATACAGAGAGTGGATGCTCGATCCCGGGATCCAATCGAGCTCGAGGCAGGACAGGTCATAGATGTTGCGGTCGTTACCTTCCGTTATCACGCCCTTGAAAATGCGCATCATTGATCCCATAGGTTTGAACCCTGCACCGTTGTGAGGTTTTTGGCGAAGCGGTTTTGCCCCGGGGTATCGATCAGAACGACTCCGCTGTGACCCAAGCGCCATCCCTCGCCGATGGGGATCACCCCTGGGTGGTAGCAATGATCCGAAATTAAGATGCCTAGTGCTGCCCGAGTGAATTCTTCGGGACAACAGTCGAGATGAGTGACCTGCAGGAATGCATGGCACTCGGGATGGAAAGCAACAACATCGGTACCGTTGGTTCCGCGGCGCATGCGTTGAGCGCGATGTTCTGAATCGGAATCCAAAACCGATGGCTGCTGAATTGCTCCTAAGGCCGTTCATTGATCCCATCTGGGGGTATCTAACGGCGAAGCCAAAACTGTTTAGTCATAAGGCAGAGAGTTGAATCGGAAGCATCTCTCAGCTGTACAGACTGGTCTGGAAGTGAAGCCGCTTCCAGACTTTTAATCTTGCTTAGCGCCCTAAGGCTGCAACATGTCCACAAACCCTGGCTTCCGTCACCGATGCTTAGTCTTCGTAATTCAATTTCAGTGCTCCCTCTCAGGCCAAAAACCGCTGAAGGCAGGGGGATGAGTATGAATGGCGCGAACATCTAGCTGTTGTTCTGGTACAGCTTACAAGCCTCGCTCTCAGTCAAGTGTGGATTATTCGTCGATAAGATTTGGTGCACCAAGCCGTCTTGATCATCAGAAGAAAGGTTCCCATCCCTACCTCGCTTCATGCAGGTGTTGAACGTGCAACCGCGAGGTTCATTAGGTCCGACAGTCATGTGATTCTCCATTTTTGCTAAACTGGACTTGGGACTTTTTACGTTGCCGGAATTGCCCAGACAATATTGATTGTTTCGCTGTAAAGCCCTGCAGTAGTTAAGATAGGACATGACAGTATCGATCCTCTCGCTTTTTTTAGTCAGCCATAAGGGACAAGCTCCTTCATTTGAACAGTGTTTGAACACCAACGCTTATGTGATTAAGGGCTTACCGTTGCGAACGATCGAGGTCACTTCGTTGGTGGCAGCATCAACCACCAAGTGTGTGCACATCAATGCCTTCGACTTGGTGCTGGCACAGATGTAGGCCTTGAATTCCGTTTGGAAGTAGAGCTCCTTGACCCAATGTTCGAGAGCTTCTTGCTTATGGACGCAGTACACGGCAGTTGCCTGGACCTTTCTTTGCTGGTAACAACGCCATTGGCGTGCCAGCACAAACAGCGGGATTTCCCGTGTTTGACCCCGGACATCTCCGCATGTCGAATTTGGGCTATATCACCCATTCAGTCCGTTCATGAAGAGGCAAACAACAAAGCAGCCAAACAACAGAAACGAAACGATTAGGCCATTCAAAGAGCTGTTGCTTGATCTTGAGGTTGGAATGCCAAACATCATCGACGTTTAGCTCCTTCTGGATACAAAAGAAAAGCCCCAGAGTGACGGCTCCGGGGCTTCCCCTATTAACCCGAAAGGGCCAGCCTTTTAACCCCCTCGGTACCGAGGACGAAAGCCCTGGTCGGTTCAAGCCCAAGGCCTTCGCTCGATGACCAGCGGAGCTACTAACGACACCACCGGCTTATTCAATCAACTACTTCTTGAAGTGTGCCAATACCCCCGCATGGGGACTATCGGGTTTCTCACAGTCGTGAGAAGTTCGATTGACGCGGAAGGGCCGAGAGACCACAACGCGAGATCTGAATCGGAGGTCTCAACAATGAGCAGAAGAGGAATGCATCCCTTTTTGATGGGGTCGTACAAACCTGAGCGCAAAGTCGAGGACAAGGTCGAGAAAAAGAATGACTCTGGGCCAAGTGGTTTGGAGTCGGCTCAGCACAGACGTTTCCTGAGCGCCGAGGCAGAAGACGAAAAACAAGCCGAAGCCGGACATTGAGATGAGACCGACCAAGCTCACCAACGCGCCAGAAGGGTTTGAGTACTACAGGGTCTGCGACAAGGAAGGCGTCTGCCACGTGGTCAGAGGAATGCGGGAAGTCCAACGACTAATTGAGGTGAGGCCTGGCCTGACTGTCACCAAGATCCCCTGATCGTTATTAAGCCAAGTAATCATCAGTAGCGTGCTCCGTCCGCTAGCTGTCGGAACTCGGACCACACCTCCTGTGCTTCATTCTGAAGAATCTGCTGCATCCGAATCTCCTTTTCAGGCATGGGACGGCGAATGTCGTCGTTAATCGCCCGATCGGAAAAGAGATCGTCGTAGTCGCTCCAGGATGCCGCGTAGAAGACCTGGCGGATGTTGGCCCAATAGGCGATGGAATAACACATCGGACAGCATTCACAGCTCGAATACATCACACATCCGCTGAGATCCCAGTTGTCGATGGTTCGGCAGGCCTGGCGGATGGCATTGACCTCGGCATGGGCACTGGGGTCGTTGTCTTGGATCACGCTGTTGCCTGCGGCGGCGATCACCTGCCCCTCTTTGACGATTACTGCGCCGAAGGGACCGCCCGTTTTGTTCACCACGCCTGCATTGCGCATCAGCTGGATCGCCTGACGCATGAAGGCCTGATCCTGATCAGATGCCATGACGTCCCCTTAAGAGTGCCCCAAGGCTGGCAGCGACTGAAAAGACAGCCTGGGGACCACCTTTTGAGATCTATGAAAATCCGGGTAAGACCTGCCGGAATCCGTTCTTTTCGACCACCTCCAGCTCCGTTTTGAACAGATTGCTGAGTTCTTTTGGCCGCAATAACTCGGCGGGAGAGCCGCTTTTTACGATTGTTCCGCCATCCAGGAATATGACGCGCTGCATCTCCGGAACGATGGTGTCCACCCGGTGGGTGACTTGAACCACAGTGGTTCCCCCTTGGATCAAGCCTTGGAAAATCGCCAGCAGTTGATGACAGGCCCTTAGATCAAGGGCGCGGCTGGGCTCATCCAGCACAAGCACCTCCGGTTGGTGGACCAGGGCTCGAGCGATCAGAAGGCGGCGCCGCTGTCCGTCCGACAGTTCTCCGTAACAGCGTTCACGGATGCCGTTGAGCTGCAATTGATCGAGCAGAGCACGCGCTTGCTCCCATTGCTCAGGGTTTGGCTGCTGATCACGACCGAGCCGCGTTGAACCGAAGAAACTGCTCACCACAACCTCATCAACAGCTGTCTTTGGATGAAGCCGCTGTTCCAGCTCGCTCGACACCACACCCAGGCGGCTGCGCAGCGACCAGAGGTTCACCGTTTCACTGCCGAACAGACGCAGATGGGAGTCGGGTCGAACGATCGGGTAGAGGCTGCGGTCAATCAGTTTCACCAGACTGCTCTTGCCCGCACCATTGGGGCCCAGCACCGTTGTCGATTGCCGCAGCGTCAGTTGCAGATTGAGGTTGTGCAAGACCGGGCGACCGCCCAGCCAGGCCTCGATGTTGCGGAGATCCAGCCAGGTTTCAGTGGTCATGGCCCTCCTGAAGCAGCCGTTCAATCACGATCGATAGGCGTGGCGCGACGGGCCGCAGCTCCTGCTGCCGCTCACTCCAAATGGATTCACTCAGCAGTTCGCTTAGGGAGACCAGCTTCATCTCCTGACCCTCCTTCAACTGCAGCTTGTTCAACGGCACGCTGAGGGGGCCGCGGAACACATGGGCCACCCGGTTGCCGCTGTCATCGCTGAACCAGGGCTCGAGCGCCACGCTGGGTGACCAGTGGATCTCCTCTTGAAGTTCCCGATGCACGGCGTCGATGGCTGTTTCGCCCGGTTCGAGGTGGCCGCCAAATAGCCCCCAGTGACCTGGATAGATGATCGAGTCGATATCGTCACGCAGCTGGAGCAGCCATCGACCCTCCCGCTGCAGCATGGCCAGGGCGACGGCGGGCTTCATGGGGAGTCCTGCTTGAGGCGCGACCACTGAGCCAGTCCCCCACCCCGGCCACGCGCCGTCAGCGTTCCCTGCTGTTCGTTCAGCTCGATCAGCGCAAAGAAGGGCAGACGTTGCGGTGGCGGTGGCGGCAGGCTTCGCCGATGCAGCACCTGACCAGACCAGGACAGCTCCAATGAAGCGAAGCTAAACACCAGCAGTGGCCTTGAACCTTTCAGATTGGCACTGCCACTGAACTGCAACTTAAAACCGGCCAAACAGACCTGATTGATGATCGTTAGGTCTTGATCGCAGCGTTTGAGAATCAGGCTGGCCTGCAGCCAACGCAGCAGTGTTGCGGTGCCAGGAGCCGGCGCATCGCCGCTGCGACTCCAGGTCTGCTGCAACATCCAGCAGCCCGGTAATGCCTCGATCTGAATGTGGCTGCCCCCACGGCGAATCTCGCGCTCCCGGGCTAGGAGGGCTGCGGCAGGCTTACCAGGCATGGCTGAGATCATGGGGCTCTGCAATCTCCCCATTTTTTCGGAGCCGACCCATGGAGCGCGACAAGCGCCGGACACCTCCCATAACGGACCTGCTTCTGCGGGGTCTACGCATCGGCTCCAGCACCATCGCTCTTGTCGAACTGCTCCGCAGCGATTGGATTGGAGGTGGTCTAGCCAGCCTGGCCTGGCTGGTCTTCGTTCAGGTGGAGCGGCGCCGTACCCCCCTCAAGCCTCCGTCCTGAGAATCGAATCAATGCAGTTCGGATGTTGACGGATGTAAGCGTTGAACTCCATGGCCAGCAGGCGCGCCTCAAAGGCGTCGGTGGCGTAAAAGCACGATTCCAGCTTTTCTCCGTTGGAAGTCTTGTGGCGCACTGTGTAAGCAGCCCGTCCCTGAGCAATGCTGGCCATGGATGAATCGAGCAACGGTTTCAAGCTGGCACTCCTGCCATGTGGAATTCCATAACCATTCATTCATGTTTGCGTTTCAACGCTTCGTAAAGCTGTTTGAAGCATTCGCCAGTCGTTCCGATCCCTCTGTCCGCATGGTTTTGCCCATGGTCTCTTCCTCTCTGGCGTTCAGAATCGCTCTGGCGTCTCTGCTGTCCTTGGGGACCGTTCCGGCGCTGGCCGATTGGCAACCTGTGGAGGAACCGGCGGTCTGGCAGTCGCGTCGGAGCCGCTTGCTGCCAGGTAACGGTTGGATCTTCATGGAAGCGCTGGAGACCCCATCTCTCAAAGCGGCTGAATACATTCGCTCTCCCCAAGCCGTGGACGGTGCTGTCGAGGTGGAGGCGGGATTGTTGATCCAGCGTGGAGGACAAGACCGGTGGACCCACCGAGTTCTGCCGATGCGTGCCAACTGCGCCAGCGGTCAGCTTGAGCAACGCGATTCCGACGGTGCGTGGACTGTCTACCCCGGTCGCGACGGAACTGTGGTTAAGGTCCGCTGGATTTGTGCGTTGCGATGAGTCGGCCTGCTTTTCATTATGAAAAATATGAGCGCTTCGGCGAGTCGCTGACTACAGCACGTCCCTGGAACCGTTCCGCTCTGACCGATGTGGAACGCCTTAACGGCCGTGTGGCCATGCTTGGTTTCGTCGCTGCGGTGGTGCTTGAAAAGCTGACCGGATTGGGAATCTCAGGTCAGCTCGGTGCTGCTTTGCATTGGTACCTGCAGTTGGGTTGATCGATGGCGGTTGTTTCTGTTCTTGAGGACTCCCAACGGTTCAAGTTGGATTCCTCGGATGACGCGATCTTCTATAGCGAGCCCCGCTTTGTTCATCATCTGGATGCCGGTTTTCGGGCTCGACTGACGACCCTCTATCGCGAGCGCATTCCCCCCTGCGCTCAGGTGCTGGATCTGATGAGCAGTTGGGTGAGCCATCTCCCGGAGGATGTCAGTTACGACAAGGTCATCGGCCATGGCCTCAATGGAGATGAACTGAAAGCCAATCCCCGTTTGGATCAGCACTGGGTTCAGAACCTGAACCAGGACCAGACCATTCCGGTGGAGGCTGATTCGATCGATGCCACCCTCATCGTTGCCGGTTGGCAGTACCTGCAGCAGCCGGAGCCGATCGCTGCTGAGCTGATGAGGATCACCCGCCCCCGTGGTCAGGTGATCGTCGCGTTTTCCAATCGGATGTTCTTCACTAAGGCTCCACAGGTTTGGACCGATGGTGATGACGGCGATCACCTGCGTTACATCGCTGATGTGCTGATGGCACAGGGCTGGCCCCAGCCGGAAATAATTGCCGAAGACACCCGAGCCGAAGGCGTGATGGGTTTGTTCGGTGGCAAGGGTGATCCCTTTTTCGCTGTCGTGGCTCAGAAGCCTCTCCACTAATCCCTTCACTTTTCTCGGAATTGAGTGATGGACGTTGGCCTGAATTGCGGCAGCTTGAGGCGAGAACCACAATCTCCATGAGCTTCACCCTTCCGGGTCTTCTCCCCTGGCGGTTCAGGATCGTTTTGATCGGTCAGCAGATTGTTCTTGAGGCTTCTGCAGAGGGTCAACAACTGAGCACGTTTCTTGAACCTGGTGGAAGCCGCATCCGGTGTGGGTACGACCTCATCGATGCCCCGCAATGTGCGTTGATCAAGTGATCAGCACGATCTGATCTTGTCCGGCACGTCTCGCCTGTCCCAGCCCGTTGTTATTTTCGGCGGCTTTCTGATTACCGATGAGGCGTATCGCCCCCTCGCCGATTGGATTCATCAAGCCACCGGCGTTCCAGTGCGCATCGTGCCTGCATCCAGGTGGGATTGGCTGGCAACGAGCTGGGGCTTCGGCTGGTGTCGCCTGTTGGACCGTGTCGATGCCTGTGTGTGCGAGCTTCAGAGCCAGTCTCCGACCGAGCGCGTCACCTTGATCGGTCACAGTTCCGGTGGGGTGATGTTGCGGCCGTATTTGGTCGATCAGACCTTTCTGGGACGCTGCTTCAACGGCGCAACCCGGTGCAACCGCCTGATCACCCTGGGCAGTCCCCATCAGGCTATGCGTGCCACACCGCTACGGGCGCAGGTGGATCGTGCGTTCCCCGGTTGCCCTGAAGCTGATCAGGTGGATTACGTGGCTGTTGCGGGTCGGCTTGATCCTCTGGGATCAAATGCATCAACCTTTTCAACCCGCACCTCTGCCCGTAGCTATCGCCAGATCATGGGTGACCCGGATTTGGAGGGCGATGGCCTGGTTCCGGTTCAATCGGCTCTGCTGCGGGATGCCCGTTGGATCGAGCTTTCCGATACGGCCCATGGAGGCTTGTTCGGTCAAAGTTGGTATGGCTCGCCGGATCGAATCGACCATTGGTGGTCGCAGCTGGGTGATTGAGCTCCCCGCGGCCTTTTCGCGGCGTCACGCGATCGGGCATTGTGGCGTGCTTCGGGGATCAAGTTGTGCAGGAATTGAAAGGCTTTGGTGGAAAGGCCAGCACGTCCAAGCGGAAATCAAGCAAGAAGCGCAAGCCAGGAACGTCGAACCATCGACGTGACCAATGCCCAATGGGGCGCGATCCCGGTCTCGAAGCCATTCAGGCTCGACAGTGCCTTGCGTTGCCGTTGACCGGTCGCTTGACCCTTTCACAGGTGAAGCGGGCCCACAAATTGCTGGCCGTTCAACATCACCCAGACAAAGGGGGGGATCCCGCGCTGATGACGCGTTTCAACACAGCCCGCGATGTGTTGCTTGAGCCAGAGATGGAGCTGCTTGCTGCGTGAGGCCGGTCAGTTGCTACTGCTTCGGCCGAGAACCAACCAGGTGATCAGCATGAGACCACTCAGGCTGACAACGGTGTAAATCCAATCGGCGTACGGCGTCCAGAACAGTCCCGCAACGGGGGCTGTCATCTGTCCCAGACCAGCAGAAGCACGACGAATAACGCACCGAAGACGAGGAAGGGGGTGAGCAGAGTCAGCAGAGACTGTGTTTCGATCGTTCAAGCTGCAGCAAGCGGATCATCCGGCCGTCTGTTTTGATCTGTCAAATCTCTGTCATTCAGTGAGATTCAGCCCAGAGCTCGAGGCCAACCAACGTTCAACGCGATGGAGAGGTGGAATGAACAATCGTCAGCGTCAACTTCTGGTTGTTTTCCTGGCTTCGATGGGTTTTGGTTTGTTGGGTGGCCTGGCTTATCGCGTCACGTCGCAAATGATTAGGCCGGGCAAGATTGATCTGAATCGGGCGTCGCCTGATCAACAGATCAGGCCCGCGGTGAAGGGTGCGCCGTTCCCTGCGCAAAACAGCCGCCCCAAAGGATCCGACTGTGTCGTCCCTCCTGGTGGTGGTCCGCCGGTCACGAAGGAATTCCAGCCCTGTTGAATCCATCCTTGCTGCAGGATCTCTGGACAATCTTCAAAAGAAAAAATAAAAAAGTGCCTCCTGGATGCTCGGAATTGTTTCAGTTGTTCTCTCTGATACCGAAATCAATGCGGCTTGCAGAGAATGTTCCCTCTCTTGTTAACCACGTATGAACACCGACCAGCGACTCAGCTACTTGCACCTGATGAACAAAGCCGCTGAATCTGAAGACAGGCAGAGCTACTTCTACTATCTCAAGCTTGCTGAGGAAGCACTGCAGCGCCAGGACCCTGAAGCTCTCTGGAAGCCTGCAAGCTGATTCATCGAATGATGTTGGCCTTGAAAAACCCGAATCCAAGCCCAAATGATGATGATTTATCGCGATGCAGTGTGACCGCAACATCGAAATTGAGCAGATCGGAGTTTTCGATGTCCTCACGCTTCAGGTGATGAGCATTGTCGGCTTCGAATCGATCGATGATTGAATCGCGATTGGTCTCCAGATAATCCACGACCTGTTTCAGCACATGGTCGCGCCAAGCCTCGCTGGCTTTGTTGCTGACTCGCTCAGACATGGGGGGATTGGAACCTGTCTACAGATTGAACCCAAGCCCGACGTTGACGCGAGTGCCGTAGTTGTATGGACGAACAGGAGCAAGCCAGGGCGCTGGAGCAACGACGACTCTCCGGCGTAAGGGTTCATAGACCGGGGCGTAAGTGCGGTAGTAGGGGCGATAGGTCTGTTTAACCGCCTTGGTGTAGCCCTTCCTGTAACCCTTGTTGTAAGCCTTCTGCTTTTTATGGGAGTGGTGATGGTGATTGTCATGGGCCTGCGCTGCGGGGCTCATGCTGATTCCCATGACGACAACGAGGAGCGCTGCGGTGCTGAGACGTCGTTCGAGCGACACGGTCAATCCGTTGACTAAGCCGACCCTATCCAGCCTGAATTGGAAAACCGTTTCAGCATCCCGTTCAAATATGACTGAATGCTCCTCGGGGCTTCCCGATGCTTATTCCGTGTCCGTGCGTTGCTCCAGCACAAAGCGCAAAGCCCACAGTCCGGCATAGGAGCCGGTCAGGAGGAGGAGGATCAGAATCAACACGTCGCATCCTCATTGGAGGATTGTTTTAGCTGAACTGCGTTTGTTCTGTGGATGTAGCAGTTCAATCCACTCCCACCTAGTTCGAATGTCATCGGAGGCAACCTCGGTTCTCCTTTGCTGGGTTGGTTCAAAGCTCCGATTCAGGGCTCAATCTTGTTGTTGTTTAAAGGCTCATTTGTTCATATCTTCCAGTAGCCATACCAGTCGGGATGTGGTGGTGCTTCTTCGATATTTGGGTCAGCTGTCAGTTTCAAATGCCACTGACCATTGCCTTGAATCGGCAGCAGATCATCCAGTGCGCTGTCCATCTGAACACCGTGCAGATCATCCTTGTGAACCTGTTCCAGACCCCTTAGCCAACGCTGGCGAGCCCGCGCTTTTGCGGATGCGGATGAATGCGCCACGATCACTCCGAACGAGTGCTGTTCCGCCATGGACGTGGGGTTATAGGCCCCAAGGTTGATGAACCACAGACGCTGTGCTTGATCAGCAGTGGATGAATCCTGAGCCTGCTCAACAACCTCTACGCAGTGTCCATCGACGTGGTCGATGCAGCGATAGCTGTCGATGTGCAAGCCACGGCGGAGACCGATCCATTCCTGACGCAGGGTCGGCAGCGTGGCCTCGATGGTCTCACCCACCACCCAGCGCACATCGTGTTGCTCGATATGGCACCCCTTGCAACGCCCGCCCAACACCACCAGAAACAGTTTCTTTCCGGTGGTCATTACTTCGCTGTTGACGTTGTTTCTGCATGGGCGACGACGGCGCGGCAGTGGGTGATGAATTCCTCGGCGTTCATCGTGCCCTTGGCCTCTTTGGTCTGGTGGCTGAGGATCTCAAATTGGGCGATGGTTTCGTTGGCAACTGGGCAGACCGTCGGACACCGGCTGCCTTCCAGACGTTCACCGTCCAAGGGCAGTCCGTCGTAGGGATCCCTTCCGTTACAACGGTGAAAGGCTGCATGGATGGCATCAATAGCCTCCTTCACCTGATAGGTCGCTCCTCGTTTCTTGGCGCGCTTGGTGATTGTTACCGCTGTGCGGTTCAGCAGCCGCTTGTAGGTGTCTGCGTCGATGTTGAGCCAGGTGGGTGGCGCAAAAGTCATCGGATGGCTCCTCATGCCAGCCATCAGCCGTTCCTGGTGCTCAGACTTTTTCAAGCCAGTCCATAAACAACCGCTTGATCTCCTCTTCGTTCGTTACCCGCTCACTCAGAGAGGCGGTCACAGCGCCTGGATATTCACGCTGAACAATCTGTTCAGCCTCATAGGCATCTCTTGCTTCCACAGGCTTGAACCCAGCTCCAACGCCCACTGGAGAGCAATAAAAGACGGGGAAACGACTCATCAGCTCGGTGGTTGAAACCTCCAACCGATAGCAACGATCTTGCGATGGGAGTCTCAGCCAATAACAAAGGAGCAGGCCCCTCAGCTCGCCCCTCCACGACGCATGAGAGGGACCACTGCCAACGCTTTGCACCGCCCACGCTTGGTTTCCCTCACCTGCATCACCCTTGTCCAGGGTTTTTTCTTAAGTCCTGAGCATCAACTCCTTCAGATCAATAGGTTGAGTGCACTCTGCTAAGAAGCTTTGGCTTTTGACTCTGGAGATAAGACAGACAGGTTCATTGCAGCAGCCAAGTCACGTGCGGAAGCTGCGCTGAATGAGTCTGCACCAAAACTCACGGCCCTCGAGAAAGGCATGCTCGAGTCCATGCGACAGGGAGGTAGGCCCGTAAGGCACCGCTGATCTCAGCGCATCAGTAGCCAAACGGCCAAACCTCCTAAACCAAACCCTTTGAAGAACTGAGCCCAAGTCAGGCCGTAGGTGTCGAGCGAGAAGGTTCTCATCATCAGGTTCAGAACCTCTTTGTGCTTCCGGATCAGAAGCGAGCTGTTTGCAGTGTTCAGCTGCGGAACTTGCTTGAGTTTGATCTCCCCGAGCTTTTGCACCTTTGGTGATCCGGTTTGACGCGGACTTTAGGGACCTTCTTCAAGCTTCACTGCCTCACCCCAGGCCGGATCCTTCAAGCGCTTGCCGCCTTGGCCCTGGGATAAGGCGCTAGGTACGCCACCTCCACAATCGGACAAATAGCCCCAGGAGGCAATGAGCACGACAGCTGATTGCCTGATGCTCCACCAGTGACGAGAGTATGTGCATCGAGATCGGAGGAGCCCATGACGGCCGACACTCCACCTGAGCAAACCGCAGAAGCAGCCTGACTTTTTTGGCCCCTGCTCCAACTTTTCAACCCAAACGTGAGCACTTCGTCTGTGACGACACTGTTGGTCGTCTGATCAGTCGACACTCCTCTGCACCGTGCGTAGGTGCCCCGTAGGAGTTCCGCTTCACACCTGGTTCAAATGGCCCCAGGGTTGCTACAAGCCAGACGCTTCGACCTTCTTTTTTCAGTTCACTGTCGTTCGACTGAGCATCTCGCTTCACGGAACCAGCATCACTGATTAGGTCGACTGCAATGCATAAACGAGCGAGCTAGGCCGTCTTTCCATCGGGGAGGGCGGCCTTCCTCTTTGTGCTCGATGATGGCTTTGAGTTTTCTGCTCAGGGAGTGATGGAACAACAGAACAAGGACAAGGACTATTGGATTGACGAGATCGCTTTTCTCGAGTCGCGTTTAAACGGCAGCCAAGGTGACATCGATAACGATGATCGTGCTGCTTGCGAGGAAGCCTTAAAAGCTGCAAGGGAAAAGCTGGCCTCTTTTCGTTAAGTCAGCTCCCCTGTGCTCCATGGCCATGAATGCCTGTGAAGTTCATCAATCTGGCGACCCTCCTGTGATCAGCACGAGTTGCTTCAAACGATTTTTCAAAGCATCAGGTGAGGGCTCACTGACCTCGTGATTCATCACCGCTCCTTAGGCACAACATGAGTGGACACTTCATTTGAACCTCCCCCTCCAGGGAGGTTTTTTCTTAGGGACGAACAATGAAGCTGATGCTGCTGCTTGTACTGGGAACGATCGCTCTAGGCACAGCCCTGGGAATGTCGTACCCGGTGATGTGATCGAGACATGGGTGACGGAAGCGAGCCATAGGAGTGTTCAACCCATTCCTGTCCTGGTGGGCTTGCCTCTCAACCCTGCATCACAACAAGGGTTCAAGCATGAACAAACAAATGCGCTATGCCCTTTTTTCTTCAGGAAGGGAGGCGTCCCTCTTTGGCGTTGCGCTGTCCTTAAGGGCTCGTTCCAAGTGATCGACATGACGTTCTAGGGCGACGACTTTCTTCTCCAGCTCTTGCTCGCGGATATGTTCAGCATCATCAAGGTGCTGACGGCCCCCGTTCATCATTTCCGTATAGGTCAGGGCTCTGGGCTTCGTTGGTTCAGTCATCAGTTCTGTAGTGCCAGGGCTCGCTCTTCCAATGCATTGGGCTGCAGCTTGATCATGCTGATGGGTTGAGCCTCACGGCGTAGGCAGCCGTAATCGTTTGCAGCTCATCGTTATTCCACATGCCGGTTATTCCACATCCCGTTCACTTGTACGCAAAATGCCTGCCCTTGGTCACCCTTCGATCAAGCCGCTGAGTGGTCTGCGGTTTCTTGGAAAGCTTTCTCCTGCAGTTGTTGGACTGCACAGATGGCTTCGTGAGCAGGCCACCCATGGCGTTTCATCAGCTCCTCAACCAGGTAGTCAGGCGAGTTTGAGATTCGTGCATTTAATTCAGCCACTGCCCTGTTATCACGCGCTAAAGCAGAGAGCCGAAGTGATCGGAGTTGTCGAGCATTCGGCTGTTTCATCCCTACACTCTGCACGTTGGTGGCTCGATGCCTTGGGGTGCCTCGACCTCTGATGTTGCCGCAGGCGCTCAGAACAGCTGCAGTGACTTCGTTCTGCCCGCTTCCAGGTGCTGCGATCCATCGATACAGCCCTTCACTGCAACTGCAGAAGCAGTCTTCAAAGCACCGATTCAGACACCCCCAGCGCATTGCTCGTTGATCACTATCCCTCCTTGCGGAGTGCCTCATCTCGCATCCGCTGAACCCGCTCCAAAACGGATTCATTGCTCATCCTGTTGTTGAGGCGTTCCACAAGCAGTGGAAATGCCAGCGGGCTGGGCCTCGGGGTTTCAACGTGCAGCCATTCCTGGCTCGCAGCACGCTCCAAGGCTGCCTCCAGTCGAGAGATCTCTAACTGGTCGTTGAGCACCTCCTGTTGTGCCTGCAGCAGCAACCTGTTTTGTGGTTCATGGCGGGTGAACACATCGAAGAGCAGTGACGCACTGATTTGAAGCTGCCCCGTGCTCTTGCTTGATCCGGGGAATCCTCGGTTCATCAGGCCAGCGATCTGGGCAATGGCTCGGAAGCGTCGCCGTTGCAGCTCGGAAAGATTCAGGGCGTTTTTCAGATCGTGCTCCAGCTTTTGTCGATCGAGTAGCAGATCGATGTGGTCTTCCAGCAGCTCCGCCATGGGGTAGCTCTTCGGTGCCAACAGTTCAAAGCCGTAGTCGTTGACCGACACCGTGATGGTGCCGCGTTCCAGACGGGTCAGCCGCGAAGCCCAGAGAAAGCCGATGCCTTCATGCACGAAGCGACCTTCAAAGGGGTATGCGAAGAGATGCGTTCCCTCCCGGGTGCGACAGGTTTCGATCAATAGTTGTCCAACCGTTGGGAGCACGGAGAGGTCCTGTTGCCGTTCAAACAGTGGCTTTAAAGCCTGTAGTTCAGCGGTGTCGAGATCCCCGCGGCTGGCGCGGTCCACCTCCAGCCGCAGGTGATGGGTGAGCAGATCGGAGAGCGCCATCTGCCCCCCAGCCCAGGCGGGAACCGTGCGCGTTTTCTTCGTGCTCACCTTCACGTAGGCGGTCATGTCCCGCAGGCGAACAAATTCCAGCTGGCGTCCGGAGAAGAAGAACACATCTTTCGGTTTCAGCTGGCTGATGAAGGTCTCCTCCACATGGCCGAGCACGGCACCACGCACAAACCGCACCGTGATCGCCGGTGCAGCCGTGATTGTTCCGACGTTGAGACGGTGCAGGCGTGCGATGGCACTTTCTCGAACCCGGTATCGCTGGCTGGTCTCCTCCCACTCGAGCTTGCGGTACCGGGGATAGGCCCCGAGGCACTCCCCGCCCTGCTCCAGAAACAACATGCACCAGTCCCAGTCGTGTTGGCTCAGATCGGCGTAGGCCGCACAGCTCCGTACGGCTTGCAAGGTCTGATCGGGATCGAAGCCAGGGCCGCAGGCCAAACCTGTGAGGTGCTGCAGCAGCACATCCAGAGGCGCTTTGGGAGGTTTGCGTTGTTCCACCAGACCTTCCGCGAGTCCCCGACGCACAGCACTGAGCTCGAGCAGTTCCAGGGCATTGGTGGGCATGAACAGCACCTGGGATGTTCCGCCGGGCAAGTGGGCTGATCGCCCCGCCCGCTGCAGCAGTCGCGCCAGATTCTTGGGGCTTCCGATCTGCACCACCTGTTCGACGGGTTGGAAGTCCACCCCCAGATCAAGAGAGCTGGTGCACACCACCCAACGGATGCTGCCCGCTTTTACGGAGGCCTCGATGGCTTCACGTTCGCTGCGATCGATGGCGCTGTGGTGAAGGGCCAACCCCTCTTCCATCTCCGGACAGGCAAAGCGCAGACACTGGTGCCAACGCTCTGACTGATTGCGGGTATTGGTGAACAGCAAGGTGCTGATCCCGGGATTGAGGCGGGCCACCAGCTCTTCGTACATCCGCAACCCGAGGTGCCCGGCCCAGGGGAAGCCATCGATCGTTTCCGGGAGGATGCTCTGAATCTCCGTACCGCGGGCCGGGGCTCCTCCGATCAGCTGCGGTTCAGCTGTCGTTCCCAGCGCGTGGCGAGCAGCCTGATCGATGTTGCCGATGGTGGCACTGATCGCCCAGGTCTGGAGCTGAGGGCGGAGCTGCCGCAACCAGCTCAGGTTTAGCTCCGTCTGGCTGCCCCTTTTGCTGCCCATTAACTCGTGCCATTCGTCGAGGATCACCGTCTGGAGCTGACCGAATAGCTCTTCAGCTTTGGCATTACTGAGCAGGAGAGCCAGGGATTCCGGTGTTGTGACCAGAATCTGTGGTGGTGCCTTGAGTTGTTTGGTGCGTTCGCTGCTGCTGCTGTCGCCGTTGCGGATGCCTACTCGAATCGGCCAACCCATCGCCTCGATCGGTTCGCGGATCGCCAGAGACAAGTCGCGGCTTAAGGCGCGCAAGGGCGTGATGTACAGCAGACGTATTCCCTTCAATGGCTGATCGTCTGCCAACATCCGCGCGATGGGTCCCATGACGGCGGCGAAGGTTTTGCCGGACCCTGTGGGCACTTGAATCAACCCATTCCGCCCCGCCAGATAGGCGCTCCAGGTCTCTTGCTGGAACGGGAGAGGGGTCCAGTTTTTGTGGGCGAACCAGGCCTTGATTGGGCTCAACCGTGGGTCGCTGGCGTTTGGCTTGCTCTCGGAACGTGCCATCAGCGGTATTGGATCAAAGCCATCGCGGTTTGCAGCGAATCCGCTTCCTCTGCGGGTTTGTCGCGGCGCCAGCGCAGGATTCGCGGGAACCGCACAGCGATTCCCGATTTGTGGCGTTTTGACGGGTGGATGCCCTCAAAGCCGATTTCAAACACCAATTCTGTTTTGAGCGATCGCGCCGGGCCGAAGCGTTGCACTGTGTTCCGACGGATCCACCGGTCGAGCTCAAGGATTTCGGCATCGTTCAGGCCGGAATAGGCCTTGGCGAAGGTCACCAGTTGCGGTTCTTCAGCGTTGGTCCAGAGGCCGAAGGTGTAATCGGTGAACAGATTGGCGCGACGTCCACTGCCTGCCTGGGCATAGATGAGCACCGCGTCGAGCGTCATCGGCTCGAGTTTGTGTTTCCACCAATGGCCGCGTTTTCGTCCGCTCAGATAAGGCGCCTCCACGTGTTTGAGCATCAGCCCTTCGGCGTTGTGCTGACGGGCCTGGTTGCGTTGTTGATCCAGCTCCTCCCAGGTGTCGATCGACCAGGACCGGCTCTGCTGCAACCGCCACGACTCGGGATGCTCGATCTTGCCAAGTAGCTCAGCCAGCTGATTCTGGCGCTGCCTCAATGCCTGCTGGCGAATGTCGATGCCCTGATGTTCCAGTAGGTCGTAGGCGATGAATCGCATCGGACATTCCCTTTTCAACCCCGCTCCAACGGTTTTGCGGCCGAGACGTCGTTGCAGCTGATCGAAGCCAAGCGGTGTTGCTTCGTTCTGCTGCCAGCAGATCAGTTCACCGTCCAGAACGCTTCCGGAGGGCAAGGCCTGGGCGACATCCACTAGTTCAGGGAAGCTGTCGTTAACCAACTCTTCCCCACGACTCCAGAGATAGATCCCTGACCCGCGATGAATCAGTTGACCGCGGATCCCATCCCATTTCCACTCCAGTTTCCAATCGTTCACCGATGTCTCCCGAAGCCGTTCGGGCTCCAGTGGACTGGCGAGATAAAAGGGGTATGGCGTGCCACTGGAGCGGTGCTCTTCCGGCGTCGCAGGGGCGGTGAGTTGAACGAATCGCTCAGCGGAGGGCTCAAACCCGCCCATCAGCCGTTGCACTACCAGTGTTTCTTCGAGATCAAACGCCTCGGCAATGGCGCGGCTGATCAGTCCCGTCGACACGCCGACACGGAACCCCCCTGTGAGCAACTTATTAACGATGAAGTGCTGGTCGAGCGGGATCCTGTGCCAGAGCCAGATCACCGCATTGGCCTGCTCGTCGTCGCTTCTGGTGCTGATGGCCGGCAGCAGGGTCTCCATCCACCAGCTGAGGGGCATGTCCCCCTCACCGCTGGGCAGGCCTGGATCCGTGGCTTCAACGCGCTCTTGCACGGCGGGCCAGAGCAGGCTGATGGTTTCAGCTGAGTCGCCCACTTGGCCGTAGCACTCGTCGATCAGCCAATCCGGAAGACCGCCACGGTCACGCAGGATGTCGCGGAGGCGGCGACCGGTGATCAAGCGGCGGCGGCGTTTGCCCAACAGGAGCGTCAACGCCCAAGCCGCTTCCCCTGGATCGACCTCCTGAAAGTGATCCACCAGCGCCTGCACCTTGGCCTTGGTGCCCGTGACCTGATCCAGCTGATTGAACAGGTCCTGAAAGGCACGCATGCGCGCTTGAACGGGGTGCGTCAACGGTCCCGCCATCCTGACAAGACATTTTGTGAGCAGTGCTGGAAATCCGGTGGAGACCTGTGTTGATCTGAGCGACAGCTTCTTGAATCAGCCGGATGGCACTCCTCTGGGACAACCTGGCGCAACAACTCAGCAACGTGCGCGCTAGCGCCTCAGCCACGGCTGTCGTGACCCCCGTGGACGGCTCTGGCACCTCGGATGATCCTTCCGACCGTCGTCGTCGTCTTCAGAAGGCGCTTGAGGCCGTTAAAGACAGCGGCAACGCCATGATGATCGAGTCGCTCAATGCCGCGATCGAAGGCCGTGAAGCGAACCTGAACCTTCCCGAGCTGCCTGACGGCATCGCCAAGTTTTAGTCCGCTTCCCCTTCAAACAGGGTCTCCAGCGCTTCCGCATCCACACCCTCCACCTCCCGGAGGTAACGGGCCAGAACGTCGCTCTGCCCATGGGTGACGTACACCTTGCGGGCTCCGCTGTCGCGAACGGTCTGGAGCAATCCAGGCCAGTCGGCATGGTCACTGAGCACGAACCCTCGCTCGTAACCCCGGCGTCTCCGGGCTCCGCGCACGGCCATCCAACCGGAGGCAAAGGCGGTTTGGGGTGACTTGAAGCGGCGCATCCAGCTGGAGCGATGGGCCGATGGCGGCGCCAGGATCAATCGCCCATGGAGAGGATCCTTGCGGGGCAGTTCACTGACGGGACGACTGGGGGTCATCGGAACCCCCACCTCGCGGTAGTGACGGGTCACGGTCTCCACGGCGCCGTGCAGCAGCACTTCCTCCTCCACGCCAATGGCCTTGAGTTCGGCCAGCAAGCGTTGGGCCTTGCCGAAGGCGTAGCAGAACAGCAGTGATGGCCTGCTGCGATCACTGGTCCACCAGGCATGGATGTCCTGGGCTACCTCGGCACCGCTCTGCCAGCGATAGATCGGCATCCCGAAGGTTGCTTCGGTGATCAGCACATCGCAGCGCACCGGTTCAAAGGGATCGCAGCTGGGGTCGTCATCGCGCTTGTAATCACCGCTGACCAGCCACACTTCACCCTCGGATTCCAGGCGGATCTGCGCTGAGCCGAGCACGTGTCCGGCACTGTGAAACGACACCTTGCATTGCCCCAGCCAGTGTTCTTCGCCATAGGCCACCGGGTGAAGCGTGATGTCTTGTCCGAGCCTCTGGCGAAGAACCCCTTCACTGGACGCCACAGCCCAATACTCTCCGCATCCGGGCCTTGCATGATCGGCATGGGCGTGGGTGATCAGAGCCCTAGGGACTGGGCGCCATGGGTCGACCCAGGCCTTTGCTGCTCGGCAGTACAACCCTTCGGGAGTGCGTTCGATCAAGCCCAGCTGCTGATCGCTGCAGACAGTCTGAAAGCCCCGTAGCTTGATCGCGTTGTTGTCATCGCGATGAAACTGCTCGTTGCCGCTCTCTTTGCCTCGGCTTTGGCTGTTCCCAGTTCCGCCCTGGCCCAGAAGAAGATTCCGAAAGCGCAAGGTCACAACCAATGCCCTTTGGGTTACGTCAACACCTTGGGCACCACCTGTGTGTCACCGATCTATTACGAGATGATGCCCACCAACGGTGAAGCCTGCCCTTCCGGATGGATGAATGTTGGCGCTGGTTATTGCCGTAAGAAGTAATCAATTCTGTTGGAGTGGTTTCAGACCACTCCAGCGTTCGAGGGTGTTGATCGACTGAACACCCTCGAGCCGCGCTGATCCAGGTCGTGTCCAGGTAGGTATCGATTGAATTCCGGCATCCCGGCATTGGCTCACCTGCTTTGGATACTTGTCGGGCAGACCGCACTCCACGTAATTCAGTCTTCCTCCGGCATGTTTGCCGAAGAGTTTCATCTGCTCCTTGCAGGCTGGGCACCAATGCGCCCCAAAAAACTTGGCGCCAACCGTATTGAGTTGGTCGGCCAATTCAATTGTTTGTGGTGTGGATTCCGTAGCGGGTTGAGGGATTGGTTGATTCCAGGGTTGTGCAGCCACCTTCAGGCTCGAACCCCCCGCGACGAGAGCCAGACCGGCCAAGACGTCGATGCCCCATACACGGCTCACAGGACGCTCCTCAACACAATGTTTTAGGGCTCGAAAATCTATTCCAATCCCATGGATTGGACGTCGCAGGCTGTGTCAACCTCTCGGGCAAGCTGCTTGAGATCACCGTCGATGTAGGTGACTCCAGTCCGTGGTCCGCCAGATCGGAGTTTCAACTGCTTGCCGGTGGCGATGGAGTAGGTCGCCTTGAGTTGATCCATATTTTTTGTGCCTCGTGCCCATTCCTCACAGAGGAACGCCTTCCTCTCTTGCTTGCTCATGGTTGAGCAGGCTGCGAGGAGCACCGCCGTGCCCAGTGCACACCATTGCTGAAAACCTTTGATGGTCGCCTGATCCGGTTTCACCGGCTCATCTCAAGCATGCGCTGCATGGGTTTCAGGGCCTTCAGGCGCAAGGTTTCATCCATGTCGATTGCAGGCGTGAGGGTTTCCAGGCAGGCCTTCAGTTTTTCAAGGGTGTTGAGCCGCATGTAAGGGCAGGCATTGCAGCTGCAGCCATCCAGCCCAGGGACGTCGAGCAGCGTCTTCTCGGGCACCCGTTGCTGCATCTGATGCAGGATCCCCGGTTCCGTCAGAACGATGAAACTGTCTGAGGCACTTTGTTCTGTGTAGTTCAAGAGTTTGCTGGTGGAACCAATGAAGTCCGCCAGGTCCAGCAGGTTCTGCTGGCATTCAGGGTGGGCAATAACTTCCGCCGAGGGATGTTCGTGCTTGAGCGCAAGCACGGCTTCTTCGCTGAATGTTTCGTGGACGATGCAGCGTCCAGGCCAGAGGGTCAGCTCGCGACCGCTCTGTTGCTGCACCCAGCGCCCCAGGTTTTGATCTGGTGCGAACAGAACCGACTGATCCCGTGGCAGTTGATTGACCAGATCGACGGCATTGCTGCTGGTGCAGATCAGATCGCTCTGCGCTTTCACTGCTGCCGTGCAGTTGATGTAACTCACCACGAAGTGATCGGGGTGATTCGAACGAAACCGGGCGAAGTCGTCTGCTGGGCAGTCATCTGCCAGGGAGCAACCAGCATCCAAATCCGGCAGAACCACCGTTTTTTCTGGGCTGAGAATCTTGGCGGTCTCTGCCATGAAATGCACACCGCAGAACACGATTACATCTGCATCGGTGCTGGCAGCTTGTCGTGATAGTTCCAGTGAGTCGCCAACGAAATCGGCGATGTCTTGAATCTCCGGTTCCTGGTAGTAATGCGCCAGGATCACGGCATTGCGGTCTTCGCGAAGCCGGTTGATCGCCGCAACAAGGGCGGTGTCAGCGCTCATCAGGACCGGTTCGGGGCAGGATGAACACAGCCTAGGCATCCGCTCTGACGCACCTGCGACTTGCCATTGCTGGTGATCTGCATGGCGCCTGGGGCGATGCGGATGAGCAGCTTCTGCAGATCCTCAAGCCCGATGCTGTTCTCTTCGTTGGTGATCTCTCCGATGGCGACCTGCGTCTGACGCGCAGGATCACGCGTCTTCCGTTTCCCGTGGCCGTGATCCTGGGGAATCACGATCGTGGGCGGGATCGCAGTGGCGGCATCCTTGAGCAGCAACTGGCTGTACTCGGTGATCTTCACTGTGCTTGGCGGGCCATCCAATGGCCGGAGCTCCCCTTGACGATTGTCGGTGCACGTCCCTGTAGTGCTGGAGGTGGTTTTCATCTCTCAAATGCCGTGGAGGCGGTGTACGGACCGGTGTCGCTTGAGGCGTCCGCCGATCGGATCGTTCAGGCCGCGGCAGGTGTCCCCGCCGATCAGCCCTTGATCGTGATGGCCCATTGCGGTCCCACGGGGCTGGGCTCGGATGCAGCCAGTCCGTGTGGTCGGGATTGGAAAACGCCAGCTCTTGACTGGGGTGATCAGGATCTTGCCCTCGCCTTGGATCGCATGGCGCGGAATCGACCTGCAGATCTGGTGATTTTCGGCCACATGCACCATGCCCTCAAACGGGGCTCCGGGCTCCGGCAGAACCTGCTGCGCCACCGCCACGGAACGGCACTGATCAATGCTGCCTGCGTGCCGCGCTCCGGGCTTGATGGGAATGATCGGCCGCTTATGCATCTTTCCTGGGCTGAATTCCAGGGCTCCCAACTGACTCAGCTGGCCCATCGTTGGTACACCTCAGACGCTGAGTTGATCCATCAGGAGCAGTTGCCGATGGATGCTCCCTCGTCGTGCTGATCTACACCTGCAGCAGCAGCCATGGCTTTGGCCACGCGGCTCGGGATGCGGCAGTGCTGCAGGCGCTTCGACGCCTGCGGCCCGAGTGGACTCTGGTCATCAGTTCGGGTCTCCCCCCCCCTGTGCTGAAGCGTCTGCTGGGGGATTCGTCCATTCAGCAACGTTCCTGTCAGTGGGATGTGGGCATGGTGCAAGCGGATGCTCTCGGTGTGAATCATGCGGCCACGCTCACCGCCTTGGATCTGCTCGAGCAAAGGTTGCCGGCCTTGATTGAGGCCGAAGCCGGCTGGTTGGCGGCACAGGAGCAGCCAGTGCTCATCTTCGGCGACATTCCCCCGGCCGCCGCCGCCTTGGCGCAGCGGCTGAGGGCACCCCTTGTCTGGATGAGCAATTTTGGATGGGATGACATCTATGCACCCTTGGGACCTGCGTTTCAACGGGCTGCTGAGGATGCAGCTGAGGCCTATCGCTGCGGTGATCTGCTGCTTCGTTGTCCGTTTGATCTACCCATGAACTGGGGCTTACCCGACAGCAGACTCGGGTTGGTGTGTGCCGCGCCGCGGCCCATTCCGGCGGATCTGGAGGCTTGCTTGGATGCCCTCCACGTTCCAGTGGTTCTTGTTGGGTTCGGTGGCATCGGTCTGTCCCTTCGCAGTGATCTGTTTCAGCTTTGGCCCAACCACCATTTCCTCATTCCGGCCTCAGCCACGGCCTCGCAACAGCCTGAGCTGGCTGAACTCCCCAATCTCACAGTTCTGCCGGAGGGTGTGCGTCCTGTCGATGTGCTCGGCCGCTGTGCCCGTTCTCTGGGGAAGCCGGGATTTAGCAGCTTTTGTGAGGCGATGGCCCAGGGTGTTGGGCTTCACGTGGTTGCGCGCAGCGGATTTGCTGAAGCGTCTGTGCTGATGGATGGCCTGCAACGGCACGGTCAGCACCGATTCCTCAGCCGGCTGGAGCTGGACGCAGGGGCATGGCAGTTGGACCAGCCTTTGTTGGCGCCCACGGAGGCACCTCTTTCTGCATTAGGGGCTCATGAAGCCGCTTTGGCACTGGTGAGCTGGGTTGAAAGCATTTTTAATTTTCAGCGTTAAAACAATCTTTGGCGCGCCAATTCGCGCCCACGCTGATGACTTGTCCAATTGTTTGACTGGCATATATACCTATTGCTTTGAACCTTTGGTTCGACAAAGTCACCGCGAGTGGAAATTTTTTCCGCCTGAGCACCTCATCCGCTTCTGATGTGCTTCTCGTCCTCTTTTGAGGGCATGCTCTTTGAACGCTTTTTATGGCTATCTCTGCATTCATCGGTCGTCAGACGCTTTCAGCGGCCGTGATCGTCGGAGTTCTGCCTGCCGTTTGTTCCGTTCTGCCCGCTCAAGCCAGCTTGCTGCCCCCTGCCTCGCGGGCGCAGTTGGTTCACACCCCCGAAGTCCAGCCCAGCCTGGCAATTCCCTACGTGATTACGCCCGAACGTCGGGCAATGCTCAACACGATTCGCTTCGCTGAAGGCACCTGGAAAGGTGGTCTGGATGTTGGCTATCGGGTGATGTTCGGTGGTGGCTTGATGCCCTCTCTCGACCGTCATCCCAATCGCGTGATCTACAGCTCCCGCTACGCCAGTGCGGCTGCCGGGGCCTACCAGTTCATGCCGTTCACCTGGAATCTGGTCCAACGCAGCATCGGTGTACGGGGGTTTGGTCCTGAGGCACAAGATCAGGGAGCTTTGTTTTTGATTCAGCGCCGTAAAGCCCTTGTTCTGACCGACAGCGGCGTCCTCAGCCCAATCCTCGCTGCCAAGCTGGCTCCTGAATGGGCGTCATTTCCCACCCTTGCTGGTCGGAGCTACTACGGCCAGCCCGTCAAAAAATATGCGCGGCTGCGCTCGTTTTACGACGTGAATCTTGCTGAGCTCCGACGCCTCCGCGATCTGAAGCGTCAGGCCCTCGTTGCCCCTCCTTCGATCTGCACCGGGTCGCGCATCGCTTGCGCAACCCAGCTCTGAGGGGCATTAATTCTCTTCAACCTTCTGTGTCGCTCTGTAGGCGACGCCCCACTGTCACCTGGGCGATCAGATAGGCAGCAATGCCGCCACCGAGGAAGCCAACGGTGTTTCTCAGAATGGGCAAATATTCAGATGTTCTGGTGATGACGGGCGCGATTCCGAAGACGCCAAACAACATCACCCAAAGTGGTGACAGCAAAAGCATCCAGCCCCAGGCAATCGTTTCATCGTCCTTGCGGGGGTAGGCCGCAAAGCCTGCAATTAAGCCTCCAAAAACCGATGTGGTTAGCGTCCACAGCCACTGTTCTTGCGGAAGTCCTGGCACGACCTGACAGCCGCCCCGGTCAAGACAGATCTCCACAGCATTGAGCGCGTCGAGCACAGCTCCGTCTTCACCGTGCTCCTTTACGTAGTACTGGTTGCCGTAACGGGTCTGCAGTTCGACCCAGTAGGTGCGCGGCATCATCGCGAAGTAGGCATCGCCGACGTTGAAGTTCAGCAGATTCCCCCCCCGTGGGTCTGCCACCAGCAGCAGGCTGCTTTCATCCAGCCCCCAGAACTCGCGAATGGCTAGTCCTGGCGTGCGTTCGTACTGCGTCAACACTCGCATTTTCCAGCCAGTTCGCTCTTCCACATCACCAAGGGATGCCTCCAACTGGGCCCTTTGGGTATCACTGAAAACCTTGGCGAGGTCGATCACCGGGGTGGGGTGATCTGGCAGCAGCTCGGGGTTGTCGTAGGCATCAGCGGGAGTCACCAGAACACCCAGGCTGACCAGAGCCACCACGACGAAGCTCCACAGATGTTGGATGCGATGTGTTCCCATGGAACTGCTGCAGTGACCGGCATTCTCTCCAATGAAACCGATGGCTGCGGCCTGTCCCGACTGGTTGGCAACGCATCTGCAACAGGCGGGGGGTGCCGTTCCGTTTTCCCGGTTCATGGATCTGGCTCTCAACGAGCAAGAGCATGGCTACTACGGAGCAGGCCGTGCCCGCATCGGAACCCAGGGTGATTTCGTCACGTCTCCATCCCTGGGCAGCGACTTCGCTGCCCTGCTGGCGCCCCAACTCCTGACCTGGCTCGCTTCGCTGTCCAGAACGGATTCTGATCAGCGCCTTTCGATTGTGGAAATCGGGCCTGGGGAAGGCCATCTTGCCCATGATCTAATCGCCCAACTTCGCTGTTCCGACTCAGCGCTACTGCCTCATATCGAGATGGTGTTGGTGGAGGTCAACCCCGGCATGCGTCAGCGGCAACAGGCTTTGCTGCAGCAGGTGGATGGTTTGTCGGTGCGGTGGTGCTCCCTTGAGCAGCTGCGGAGTGATCCGGTGCGTGGGGTGGTGATCGCCCATGAGTTGCTGGATGCCCTCCCGGTAGAGCGATTGGTGTGGCTTGATGGATCACTCCAACAGGAGTGGGTTGAACTTGATCAAACCCATGGGCTGCGGACGACCCATCGGCCCCTGCCAGTTGCATTGCAGGACGAGATCAAGCGTGTGTGCATCAATCACGGCATCCAGCTGCCTCCCCCCGATGCAGAGGAGGGTTGGACCACGGAGTGGAACAGTGCACTGCCCGATTGGTTCGCCACGGTGGGCGCCGCTTTGGATGCAGGAGTACTCCTCGTGATTGATTACGCCCTGGAAGCCCATCGCTACTACACGGCTCGGCGCTCGGAGGGCACCCTCATGGCTGTTCGAGCCCAAGCGGCGGGCCTGTCGCCGTTGCATCAGCCCGGCGAGCAGGACCTGACGGCCCACCTCTGCATCGAGCTGGTTCATGCGGCTGCCGAGTGCAGCGGCTGGGCGGTGGGGGATCAGACCAAGCAGGGGGAGGCCCTCCTGGCGCTGGGTCTGGCGCAACGACTTCATGCGCTTCAGCAGTTGCCAGGCCAACAGCTGGCGGAAGCCCTGCAGCGCCGGGAAAGCCTGCTGCGTCTGGTTGACCCCGCAGGCCTGGGTGCGTTCCGCTGGCTCTCTTATCTGCGCGGTGTGCCGGAGGGGGGCTTCAGCTTTGCAGCCGCTTCAAACAGCTCAGAATCTCCTCGCGACTGACGTCATCACGGATCTCAACCGATCCGATGCTGGTGGGCAGCACGAAGCGCAATCGACCATCGCGCACCTTTTTGTCGCCCTGCAAGCTGTTCAGTACGGCTTCTGCGGAGAGATCGGGCCAGGCAGTTGGCAGGCCCGCTCTTTCGATTGCCCGGCGTTGCCGATCCGCGTCTTCGCGACTCCAGCTATTCCGCAGCACGGCGAGTTCGCCCACCGCCACCATTCCGATGGCGACTGCTTCTCCATGCAGCCAGGTGCCGTAGCCGCACAGTGTTTCAACCACGTGGCCGAAGGTATGGCCGTAATTCAGGATTGCTCGCAAACCTCCTTCCCGTTCATCAGCCTCCACCACTCGTGCCTTTGCAGCAGCGGATCGACCCAGGATTGAGCTCAAGCGCTCGGCTCCAAGCCCCGAGGGCGTGCTCGGGTCATTGCAGGCCTCCAGCTCATCAAACAATTCCGTATCTCCGAGAATTCCGTATTTGATCACCTCCGCCATGCCGGCACGGAATTCCCGTTCGGGAAGGGTGTTGAGGGTTGAAGGATCGATCAGCACCAGGCGCGGCTGGTGAAAGGCTCCGATCAGGTTCTTGCCGCGGGGATGGTTGACGCCGGTCTTGCCACCGATGGATGCATCCACCATCGCCAGCAGGGTGGTTGGAACCTGCACAACCTGAATGCCCCGCAGCCAGGTGGCTGCCGCAAAACCGGTCATGTCTCCGACAACGCCGCCGCCGAGGGCCACCATCAGCGAGCTGCGTTCGAGCTTGGCGCCGTAAGCGGCATCGTGAATTGATGCCACCGTTGCTGGGGTTTTCTGGTGTTCGCCGGCGTCGATCACCAGAAGTTCAGTGCTGAAGCCTGCATCCTTGAGGCTGTTCAGGCAGCCGTCTCCATAGGGCGTTGCGACATCCGGGTTGCTCACCACCAGCACACGCCGACCGGGTTGGACCCCCGCGTCCAGCATCTGCTGGCCGAGGCTGGCCAGGCTGCCGGCACCGATCACAACGTCGTAGGGATTGCGCTCCAGCGCAACGCGGATGTGATGCAACGGGGTGATTGTGGTCATGAAACCGTTGGAACCCACCTACTCTCGCAACAGTGTCGCTGGTTCAGTGCGCGAGAGAGCAGTGCGCAACTCCCTTTCGGCCTGGGCATTTCTCCTGCCGGCGGTGATCCTGATCAGCCTGTCGGTGCTGCTGCCGGCGTTGATGGCTCTGGTGATGAGTTTCACCGCCACGGGGCTGGACGTCAGTGAACCGCTGCGATTCGTGGGCCTGGCCAATCTTCAGCGGTTGGTGTCGGATCCCATGGCGCGTCAGGTGCTGGTCACCACATTTCTGTATCTGATCGGTGTTGTGCCCCCAATCGTTCTGGGGGCATTGGCGCTAGCTGTTCTGGTCAACCAGGGTTTGCCAGGACGTTCCTTGCTGCGGGGTGCCTTTTACACCCCCGTGCTGGTGTCAATCGTGGTTGCTGCGATTGCCTTTCGCTGGCTTTATGCCGAGAACGGTCTGATCAACGGATGGTTGAGCGTGCTGCTCGGAGATGCCTTTAGCCCGATCGGTTTTCTCACAACCCCGCAGCTAGCGCTTCCAGCGGTGATGTTGGTGACCCTCTGGAAGGGTCTCGGCTACTACATGGTCATCTTTCTGGCGGGTCTCCAGGGCATCCCCAAGGAGCTCTACGAGGCAGCTGAGTTGGATGGCAGCGAGGGCTGGAGAAAGCATCTCGACATCACCTTGCCCTTGATGGGCCCCTACGTGACCCTGGTTGCTGTCGTGTCGTCGATTGCTGCCACGAAGGTTTTTGAGGAGGTGTTTCTGATGACCCAGGGAGGTCCGGCCGATGCCACGCGAACCATCGTGTATTACGTCTACGACCAGGCCTTTGCTGAATTGGAGATCAGCTACGCCTGCACCTTGGGCTTGGCCCTGTTCCTAGTGGTCCTTCTATTCACGATGATTCGTCTGGCCTTTGCCGGCGATCGTCCGTTGATTTGACGCTGTCATCGGCCCCGCTAGGTGGCAAGCTGCGGGAGACGGCTCGGACACGATGATCGGTGTTGTGGGAGGTGGTCAGCTGGCACGGATGCTTGTGCAGGCCGCCACGCAACGAGAGGTTCCGATCGCGGTGCAAACCTCCAATGCAGCGGATCCTGCCGCCGGCTTGGCGGCGCGTCATGTTGAGGCGGATCCCCGGGACGTGGCTGGAACCCGTGAACTGGTGGTGGGTTGTGACGGTGTCACCTTCGAGAACGAGTGGGTCAACATCGACGCCCTTCTTCCGCTTGAGCAGCAGGGGGTTCGCTTCCGCCCGTCGTTGGCCGCTCTGTCGCCACTTGTCGACAAACTCTCGCAGCGTCAGCTGCTCGACGACCTGGCGATTCCCAGTTCACCCTGGTGTCCGCTCAGTTTGATTTCTCCGGCCCAACCTGCTCTTCCCCAGGGTTGGACCTTTCCTGTGATGGCGAAGGCGTCCCGTGGGGGATACGACGGCAAGGGCACGGTGGTGCTGCGCGATATCGATGACCTTGCGCAGTTGTTGCGGGCCGTCACAGCAGACGACTGGCTCCTGGAATCGTGGGTGGATTACGAGCTGGAGCTGGCTCTCGTTGTCAGCCGAGATCAAAAAGGAAGGATCCGCCACTTCCCACTGGTGCAAACCCACCAGCATCAACAAGTCTGTGACTGGGTTCTGGCACCTGCGCCGGTGGACCCGTCGGTGGCGGCTTTGGCCTACAACGTTGCGGCATCGCTGATGACGAAGCTCAGTTACGTCGGCGTGCTGGCTTTGGAATTCTTTTACGGGCCAGCAGGTCTGCAAGTGAATGAAATTGCCCCTCGCACCCACAATTCAGGCCATTTCTCCATCGAGGCTTGCACCAGCAGTCAGTTTGATCAGCAGCTCTGCATCGCTGCCGGCCTCCCCGTGCCGGAGCCAGAGCTGAGCAGCTGCGGTGCCTTGATGGTCAACCTGCTGGGCCTGGATCCAGCCCGCCATGCCCCTTTGGATCAGCGGCTTCAGGCGCTTGAGGCCATACAGGGTCTTCATCTGCACTGGTACGGCAAGTCGCCGGAGACACCGGGTCGCAAGTTGGGGCATGTGACGCTGCTTCTCGAGGGCGACACGGTTCTGAAGCGGCGCGATGAGGCCGACTTAGCACTGGCGGCCATTCGCAGGATCTGGCCTCTCCAGAGCGAGAGTCCCGATTAGTGTTGTGGATGAACTGCTGTGTTGGTGACGGCCTTTCTTTAGTGCTCTGATCTGACTCTCTTTCGACTTGGGGAGACTGTCGTGATGGTGACGTAGACCGGCCATGCAGCCGGAAACGAAGCCCCACTTTGTCGCCCCTTCTGGTTCTTCCAGGTCGATCACTGGGGCTCGCACGGCATGGCGGTTCACCCTCTTCAACCTCTGCCTGGCGTGAGGAATTTCTCGATAAATTGTGAGAAATGGCTCTTGTGTATTTCATTAATAACTTGAATGCGCTTGATTGCGAAGGCTATTTTTTGTAATGCTGTCTTCGGTGAATAAGTTTTTGGGCTTCTAACTGATTGTCTTGTTGGTTTTGTTGTCTGACTTTGGGTGAGGAGGGATGTTCTTGTTAGTGGGGTAATCCTCTCATCATCCAAGACTCTGCAAGAAAGAACAAAATGAAGAATGTGCCGATGCAAATGACCAGGGTCTTGCCGTTCACTCTGTAATCGTTAGCTCTTGTGGAGTCTAAATTCTTTGCGTCGAGGCTGCACTAAACAATGTTCAAGCGAAGGTGTAATGGTTGATTCAATCAAGCTTTTCGTGATCTAGCCTTCGGAATGGTTGAAATCTTGGAGTGCATATTGGGCGAGGCATTTGTTTTTTTCTGTATCGGTGAGCGAGATGGTGGTCACATTCTGATGCCAGTTTCGACGGTTGATCAGTTCGTTGAATTCGGTTAGCGCATCTTCAAGATCGTCGAAGACTCCAATGCTCTCGCTGCTTTGTGGTCCTTGCCTGACTGCAATTTCAAGGGGCATGGGAGATCTTTGGAGTTTTCGAAGGCTACCTGTGAGGTGATGTGTAGTCGATGATGCTTACTGCTATGTGAACATGGCTTGTCAATCACTTAGCCGTCTTTAAGGTCTGGATGGTTGCAGTGCTGTGATGCGCGATCCTCGGCTCGATGAGTTGATTCAAATGGAAACCTGGGATTGGTGGAAGGCTCAGGTTTTTTATCTGCGGGAAAAGAAGGATTATGCAGGTGCCGAAGCCTTGTTTTTAGAATTCAAGTTAACGTCCCCGGAATCAAAAGCTTGAGGCTGGATTGATCTTCTCAGGATTATGAAAGTTAAGATCTAGTCTCTTTTTATCCAAATTCTCTTGATTAATTAAGTCTTCACTGTCACCTGAATGTCAACCATCCATACTTTTGCCGCCGTGTTCATGGTGACAGCCGGAATGTCGTGCTTCGACCTTTCCAGCAGCCCCAGGGTGAGCGCCGTCACCTTTCTGACTGATGACGCTGAAATTGCTTGCCGAGCGATTCTTCCCCAGTGCTTCAAGCGATCCGACTGGGCTGCGCTCTGCGCTGGTGATCCCGACTTTGCGGAGGGCCATCCAGAGTCCTGTCGAGCTGCAGGCTTCGAGCAAGAACCACCTCAGGGGCGGTGATGCAATATAGCCCTCTCCAGGTCAGGTCGACTCATGGATGTCACGACAAAAACCTCTTGGGCTGAGCTTCCTTTGCGCGCGACCAGCTTGTACCCCCCATGGATTTGCGTCGACACCCGTAGCTGAAGATCGGGACATCTCCCACGGACCCTGCAGATCACAGCAGGGGTAATCGTTTGAATATTCGTCTCCTGAGCCAGCGCCTTCAGCCATGGGATCAATCCCTGCACATAGGTGCTGTGGGTGATGACAACCCGGCCCAAAGCTGAATGAAAACCTGAGAACTGGTGAAAGCTAGCCACTTTGGCTATGCCAGAGAGAGCGCTCCGGAGCTGTGATGCTGAAATCAGTTGACGCTCTTCGCCTCGTGATTCGCGGCCCACTGGAAGATGCGTGCGGCCCTCAGGCCCGCATGCTCACCGCAGAGGTGCACGGAACGGAAGTACGGGGTCTGGCCCTCTGCCCTGGCCGTGTGGTTCGTTTTGTGATGGATGAACGGTTACAGCGTCTGCAGATTGATGATCGACTCCGGTTGACCAAGGCCAGCCGCAAACCAGCTGCCTAGATCAACAGCGTTCTATTGGGGCCATGGTGAGTCCCTCGGCCTGCAACTGCTGGTGGTAGAGCTCGGCTTGCTCTAGGGGGCCACACCAAACCTCAGCTGAACCCTGTCGATCAATCTTGTTCGCAAGGTTCCAGGCATTGTCCTCACTCATGCCAGGAATGATCTTGCGCAGGCAATCCACCACATGCTGAAAGGTGTTGACATCGTCGTTCAACACGATGACGCGAGCTTGGGGATAGCGCTGGGTCGTCTCCTGGGGCTCCATCACTGCAGAGGAACCGGGGCTGGAGCTGGTCATGACAGTTGCCTCCGGCAGTACGAAATCATGCTTGACCCTAGGTAGGATCTCGACAATCAAGCGGTCAAGCGCATGTTGTTCACTCTGGGTTGGGCTTCCTTGGCCGCCATGTTCAGTTTCTCTATCGCCATGGTCGTCTGGGGACGCAACGGTGACGGAACCCTGAACTTCTGATCGAATCTGTGCTTCAAGACGCACCACTTCTTAGCCAGACCCTGGCGGTCACGGCAGCAGTGCTTCTTGGCTTCGTCAGCGTTGCGGTGATCTACCTCTCAACGATCGAATGGAGAGACCGCCGACGCCGCAAGGGTCCAACCAAATCATCATCCTGATTGGTTCCATCCGAAGGCAGCTGGTTGCCTTTCCGTGCACGGCTCTACTGCTGGGTCTGATTCTTGTTGTTCCTAGCCTGCTGCTCAGCGCGTCCAACCTCACGCCTGCTCTGAATCGCCGAGGAACAGCAGAGCTGTTCGAGATCACAAGAAGCGCTCGGCTTGTTCAGAGTTTTGAAGCTGATCCAACGTCTCCTGTACCCCTGATTTGGCAGAAGCGGCTTTCTCCTGATGCTGCTCTTGATCGTTGGAAACGCCTCGGACGTGCTGTTTGGTGGCTGATCTGGCTGGATGACGGTGAACCCGTTCTTGCTCTCCCGAGCTCATCGGATCCGTCTTCTCTGGATCTTCTTTTTGCTGATGAGCTGCATCGCATCAGCTTTGATCAACTCCCCGCGCTTGAGTCACGTACACCGTCGCCACTGGAGCAGAACTGCCTGAAGCGTCTCACCAGCGCAACGGCTGTTCAGTGGCAACCCTCAGGGTTGGCGTCGATCAGTGGGCCCCTGTTCCCCTCCTTGGCAGGTGCGTCTCATGGCTGCCTGCGTGTTGTGCTTCGGGGAGATCGGCTCATGGCTGAGGGGCCTGTCGCCTCCAGACCCTTTGTCTCCCTAAAGGATCGACAGGCTCGTGGTCGAACCAAGCGTGTTCGGTTCGATTCCTCCTTGAGTTATCTCCAGCTGAACAGCGTTGCTTTGCAGCCACTGCTCGGATCATTTCTGAACAACCCTTTGATCGCTGAGCAGCTGACCAGCCGTTATGGACTCCCTCAGGAGCTTCGTGATGTTCTGCTCGCTGCTCCTGTCGTTCTGCGCGTGGATGGCTTGAACGATGGTCGCTTTCGCGCCTCCGTTCAAGCCAGGTTGATGGTTCCTGCTGATCAAATCGGCCAACTCAAGGCCAGCCTTGATGCTGTTTCAACAGCATTGTTGCGGCGGGGATTCCAACGTGAGCAACGCCCACTGCTGATGCCCAAGGGGCCAAGCTCCAACCGTTTTGCCGATGTCTGGCTTGATCCCCAGGGTGATCCCAGCGGTGGATGGTCGATTGGTTCTGAGATGCAGGGACGGGTTGAGGTGCTGCTTGGCCTGGGCGAAGCACCGACTCTTGATCAGGGCCCTCTGAAACGCCATGGTCAACAACGTCTTCGTCTCCGAGGCCGACCCAATGAATTGGTTCGGCTGGGCTGGCTTGGACCGGGCTGGCCCAGTGTGATTCGCAACGCATCTCAGCTGGAACTTGAGATGACAGCACTGCCTAAAGAGCGACAGCCCGGATGGCTGCGGCTTCAGCTGTCACTGCCCTGAGCCTGTTCCGCTAGACGGCGCTCCTTTTTCCGCTTTTCTGCTGCAATGGTTTCTTGCACCAGGTCAACCGCCTGGTCCATCCGTTCCCTGTTTGTTCCAAACAGCGACAGATCTTTCTCGACACGATCTGCGGGTAAGCCGAGGCTTTCGGCGAGTTCCTTGCACTGTTCGCCCAGGGCCTGACTGTCAGGGCTGGTGCCATCCACTCCGGCAGCCTCAAGCAGGCGCATCAGGCCTACTGCCATCAATCGCGAATAGTGGCCGCCATCGGGGAGACGTTTGGAGGACAGCCAGGTCTTGATGCTGTCTAGATCTTTGCCTTTGGCCTCATCAATCAGCATTGTGCTGGTCTTACGCAGGGCTGCAGCGTCAAAGCCATTGCTGCTACAGAGGGCGCTGAACAACCCTTCTGTCTGGGCTTCCGGCCGATATCCCTTCGTAAAAGTGTCGAACACGGTGCAGAGTCCGACGCTGAAGAGCTCATTGGCTTCAAAGCGACTCTGATGGCTCAGCAGGTGTAGCTCCACCAGCAACTCGTCAGCGAGCCGGCGATACAGCGGCGCGATGACGTGGGGAAAGGACTGATGAAACGACCGTTTGCTGTCCGCGATGGTCTGACTTTCGGCCAACGTGCAGTCCATGAATGAATGGCCGGAACCCTAGCGCCGCAGACATCGCCGTTAGGATTGTCCGACCCTGCTCAAGCTCAAATGATCCCGATTGTGATTGAGGAGTCCGGCCGGGGGGAAAGGGCCTTTGACATTTATTCCCGACTTCTGCGCGAGCGGATCATCTTCCTTGGTGAAGCAGTCACGAGTGACTCTGCCAATCGGATCGTTGCTCAGATGTTGTTCCTCGAAGCTGAGGATCCTGAAAAAGATATCTACCTCTATATCAACTCACCTGGAGGCTCGGTTTACGACGGCCTCGGCATCTTCGACACCATGCAGCACATCAAACCGGATGTGCACACCGTTTGTGTAGGCCTTGCCGCCAGCATGGGTGCCTTTCTTCTCTGTGCCGGCACCAAGGGCAAGCGCAGCAGCCTTCAGCATTCCCGAATCATGATTCACCAGCCCTTGGGTGGTGCACAGGGACAGGCGAGTGACATTCGGATCCAGGCTGATGAAATTCTCTTCCTGAAGGATCGACTCAATCAGGAGCTCGCTGATCGCACAGGTCAACCGCTGGACCGTATTCAGCACGACACGGACCGTGATTTCTTCATGTCCCCTACCGAAGCGGTGAACTACGGCTTGATTGATTCGGTAATCGACAAGCGCCCCGTTCAGGCTGTCGCTTGAAGCGGGGTGGATCCAAAAACGGAGGTTTAAAAAACAACCGTCCCAGCAAGATTTGCCCGGTATGCGCCCGACCATTTGAGTGGCGTAAGGCCTGGAGAAATTGTTGGGATGACGTTGTCTACTGTTCCGATCGCTGTCGTCGACGCAAGAACAAATCGAACCCATAAAAAAAGCCCCCGCCTGAGTAAGGCGGGGGCTTTTGGTTGTTGGATCTTGGACTCAGTCCAGGGTGACGACGGTGCGGTCTTTTTCAGGAACAGCGGTGAATTCAGCGACAACAGCCTTGAACTCATCACCATTCATGGTTTCCTTCTCAATCAGCAATTCCACCAGGCGGTCAATAGCTTCACGATTGGAAGCCACGATCTCCACGGTTTCGTCATAACAGCGCTTAACCATGTCGCGCACCTGGATATCGATCTGCTGGGAAATCGACTCGGAGATTTCGCTACGAGACATCAAATCCCTGCCTAGAAAGACTTCCTGACCACCACCCTCAAGGGCAACAGGTCCAAGATCACTCATGCCTAGCCGGGTCACCATGTTCCTGGCCATCGAAGCCACCTGCTGGATGTCGCCACCGGCTCCAGTGGTGACTTCTTGGTGACCGAAAACAACGTCTTCGGCTGCCCGACCGCCAAGAGCACCCATGATCCTCGCCTTGAGCTGTGCACGGGTGACAAGGGTTTGCTCCTCATCCGGCGAGAACCAGGTGAGACCTTGGGCTTGACCACGAGGAACCAGGGTGACCTTCTGAACAGGGTCGTGATCCTTAACCAGCGTTCCGATCAGGGCGTGACCAACCTCGTGGTAAGCGATCAGACGCTTGCTGCGACCGTCGGTAAGGGGACGTCCTTCCATGCCGGCGATGATGCGGTCGACTGCGTCGTCGATCTCACTCAGACCGATGGAGTCCTTCCTGCGGCGGGCGGTGAGGATGGCTGCCTCGTTCATCAGGTTGGCCAGGTCAGCACCGGTGAAACCTGGAGTCCGTCGGGCAATGCTTTCTAGAGAGAGCTCTGTGTCAAGCTTTTTGTTGCGGCAGTGAACATCGAGGATGGCAAGACGTCCTTTGATGTCAGGAGCATCAACGGTCACCTGGCGATCAAAACGACCGGGTCGCATTAACGCTGAATCGAGTACGTCGGGACGGTTGGTCGCCGCAATGATGATGATTCCGCTATTTCCTTCAAAACCATCCATCTCCGTCAGGAGCTGGTTTAGCGTCTGCTCGCGCTCGTCGTTGCCTCCACCGATTCCCGCACCGCGCTGACGGCCAACGGCATCGATTTCATCGATAAAGATCAAGCAAGGGCTGTTTTCTTTGGCCTTTTTGAACAAGTCACGGACACGGCTGGCACCAACACCAACAAACATCTCAACAAACTCAGAGCCCGAAAGAGCAAAGAACGGAACCCCTGCTTCACCTGCAATGGCTTTGGCGAGAAGTGTTTTGCCTGTTCCAGGAGGGCCGACCAGCAGCAGGCCACGCGGGATCTGAGCACCCACGGAAGTAAATCGCTCGGGCTGCTTGAGGAAGGTGACGACCTCTTCGAGTTCCTGCTTGGCTTCTGTGACGCCTGCGACGTCGTCAAACATCACGCCAGTTTCGGCTTCCATCATGAACTTCGCCTTGCTCTTGCCAAATTGCATGGCTTGACCAGGGCCGCCTGGCATGTTGCTGTTGCGGCGAGCCAGAAAAATCAGCGCACCAATCAGCAAAAGTGGGAACAGGAGATTGCCCAGCACGCCAAGGGCAGGTGGTGCCGTGCGAGGGGGATGGATATCGAAGCTGATGCCTTCAGTTTTGAGTGTGTTGATCAGCTCCGGAGCAAGGCCTGGGAGGTCAACGCGAAGTCTCTGAACTCTGTTGTCGAGGTCTGGATCGACGGCTTCCACAACAGCGTTGCGGCCGCCGTCATAGATATCAACGGCTGTCACACGACCTGCTTCGACGTAGTCGAGGAAGCGGCCATAGCTCATGCGGGCCACCGCTGCATTGCGTGGAGCAACAGTTGTGCCATTGCTGTCTTGGCTGAGGCTATTGATGCCTCCGTTGCTGACCACCTGCCAACCAATCAGCAAAACGACGCCGATCGGCAGAAGCCAGAGGGCAAGAAGGCGCCAGCGCTGATTCATGAGCCAAAAGAAATCGTTAACTAGTGTAAAGGAGATGGACTGGATTTCGGGGCCTTCTTTAGAGGCTTCTCAGGGCAACAATCGGGTCGAGCTTGGCGGCTCTACGGGCGGGAACGACGCCGAAGAACAGTCCGATGGATCCTGAGAGTCCCACCGTGACAACAACTGTTGTCGCGCCGATTGCGGCCGGGAGTGGTGTGAATGCAGCCACAAGGCTCACTGTTCCCAGTCCAACCAAGGTGCCGATGGCACCGCCCAGGCTGGCGAGCACCAGCGACTCCACAAGAAACTGCTGCAGCACATCGCTGCTGCGGGCTCCCAAGGCCTTGCGCAGACCGATCTCCTCGGTGCGCTCGCTCACGGAGACCAGCATGATGTTCATGATCCCGATGCCGCCTACCAGGAGAGAGATCCCTCCGATGGCAGCGAGCATCAGAGTGAGGCCTCCGGTGATGGTGCCGACGATGGTGAGGGCATCCTTCTGGGAACGCACCGCGAAATCGTCATCCCGAAGAATCCGGTGACGCTGTCTCAGCAGATTGGTGATCTGGAACTTGGCTGCGCCCGTGCTTTGTTCATCCCTTGCTTCAACACTGATGAAGGTGAGGCTGACGCCGTAAATGGGATCCCGACCGGTGATCCGGCTCACCATTGTTGAGAGAGGGATATAGGCATTTTCATCCTGGTTGCTCCCGAACACGGCTCCTTTCGGGGCCATCACACCGACAACCTTGAACGCCTGATTGCCAATCCGAACCTGCTGACCGATCGCCGCACCGGTTGGAAACAGTTTGGTCCGCAGATCAGAGCCCAAAACCGCAACAGCTCGAGCGCCTGATTCGTCCTGGGAACTGATGAAACGTCCCTTCGCAACCTCAAAGCTGCGAACCGGCACAAACTCCGGTGTGACGCCGTAGATCGAACTTGTGGCACTGCGCGCCCCGGCCTGAACCACCTGGTTGCTGTTGATTTGGGGCGCCACCCGCTTGACGCTGGGGACTTGTTCCGCGATGGCTTCTGCGTCTTCAAGCACGAGGGTCTTCGGACGCGTTACTCCCTGGCGACGGGTGTTGTTGTTGCCCGGAACCACAAACAAGACGTTGGCGCCGAGATTGGTCAGCTGCTCTTCAGCCAGCCCCTGAGCACCACGTCCAACGCCCACCAGGGTGATCACCGAGGCGTTTCCGATCACGATGCCCACCATGGTGAGCAGGCTGCGAAGTCGGTTGCTCCGCAGGGTGGACAGGGCCATCCGCACCGTTTCAGTGGCGGGCATGCGCCGGTTCATGGTGTGTTGTCGTTCAGAGCAGTGTCGCCTCAGCTTCGTTGCTCACGATGCTCACTTTGACCAGATCAGTGGATCCAGAGACCCCTGCATGGGTGCCTGCGGACTGAATGACGAGATCTCCCTCCTTGAGCAGATTCAGCTCCCTGGCTTTAACCATGGCCGCGTGAAAGGTCTGCGTGGTGCGTTCTCCCTGAGGGATGACAAGGGGGGTGACCCCCCACACCAGCTGAAGGCGACAGGCAACGGTGCGATCAGGTGTGATGGCCAGGATCGGCGCCGCCGGTCGGAACTTGCTGACGTTGCGTGCCGTTGCGCCACTTTTGGTGAGGGGAACAATCGCCGATGCGTTGAGTTGGCTGGCGATAGTGCTGACCGCACCACTCAATGCGTTGGGAATTGTGCTGGGTAAGTGGCTGTCGATCGAGCGCTGGGGATAGTCCTTCTCGATCCGTTGGGCGATGGTGGCCATGGTCTGCACGGCTTCCACGGGGAAATCCCCCACAGCGGTCTCGTTGGACAGCATCACAGCGTCGGTGCCATCAAGGATGGCGTTAGCTACATCGCTAACTTCGGCACGGGTCGGCCGGGGGCTGGAGGCCATTGAATCCAGCATCTGGGTCGCCGTGATGATCGGAATGCCCAGGCTGTTGGCCTTGCGGATGAGTTCCTTCTGCAGCAAAGGAACTTCCTCCGCCGGCATCTCCACTCCCAGGTCACCACGGGCCACCATTACGCCGTCGCAGAGCGGAAGAATGGAATCGATCTGATCGATGGCCTCAAATTTCTCGATCTTTGCCACGACAGGGGTTTCATGACCGTGGTCACGGATCAGCCCGCGGATTTCCTCCATGTCGGAGGGGTTGCGCACGAAGCTGAGGGCAACCCAGTCCACCCCCTGACTGAGACCGAAAGCCAGATCAGTCTTGTCCTTGTCGGTCAGGGCACGGACGGAAAGCTGAACGTCGGGGAAGTTGACGCCCTTGTTGTTCGAAAGAACACCGCCAACGGTGACGGTGCAATGCAGGGTCTGCTCCGCTTTGTCGACGGCATCGACCTTCATCTCGACACGGCCGTCGTCGAGAAGAATCCTGCTCCCGGCGGTGACTTCGTCGGCCAGTTTGTCGTAGGTCACCGTTGCGATGGTTTTGTCGCAGCTCACCGGTCGTGAGGTGAGCGTGAACGGATCCCCGTTGGCCAGGGTGATCGGCCCCTCAGCGAATCGCCCCAGCCTGATTTTTGGACCCTGAAGGTCCTGGAGGATGCCGATGGTCTGCCCCAATTCTTCAGACACCTGACGAATGGTGGCGATGCGTGCGGCGTGTTCGCTGTGGTCTCCGTGGGAGAAATTCAGCCTGAACGTCGTCGCGCCAGCCCTCACAAGTTCCTTGATGCGCTCTGGACTCTCAGTGGCTGGTCCGATGGTGGCCACGATCTTGGTCCGTCGGTTCAGGTCGAACTGGCCCATATCGTGGCTGAAAATCCTTGCGGAAACTACCATCCGGGCGTTTCCTAACGGGCCCCATGGAGATGAATTCCTATCAGGACGCTGCTCGAAAGACGGCTGCCTACCCGGATGTGGGCTGTAATCCGATCTATCCGACCCTCGGTTTGACGGGAGAAGCTGGCGAGGTTGCCGACAAGGTCAAGAAGGTGATTCGCGATCGTCAGGGTGTCTTTGATGTTGAGACCCGCGAAGCGATCAAGTTGGAACTGGGCGATGTGCTCTGGTACGTGGCTCAGCTGGCCAGCGAAATGGGTTATGACCTGAACGATGTGGCAGAAGCCAATCTTCAAAAACTGTCGAGCCGAGCTGCCCGTGGGCGCATCGGCGGCAGCGGTGACCAACGTTGATCTGCCCGATGTTTCGTCGTTTTTTTACGCTTCTTTTGAGCCTGCCGCTGCTGCTGGGACTGGCGCTGCCCTGTGATGCCGCTGAACTGCAACTCAGTGGGGTTCGTTTGGATCCCTGCAGTGAACAGGACCCCGGTAATCAGCCCGACTTGAGCCGTCCGGTGGGTGCCAGCTGCTATGTGCTGACGGGTGACGTTGAGAACAGCAGCCGGGACAGCGTTGTCGACACCGACGTTTACGCACGAATCCTGGACGCCAGTGGTGAACCTGTGCTTCCAAACAGAACCCGGGTGGGATCGATCGGCGATGTGAACCCCGGTCAATCCCAGTTTGCGTTGCGTATTTCGGTTCCTGCCGGAACGCCAGGACCGTTCGAGATTAAAAATGCCCGGGCGCGTGGTTTCAAAGCGCCAGTTCGAACCCGCGTCGATGCCGACGACGACGATCTGCTGCCGCTTGAACGGGGTATCAATCTGGATTCTTTACCAGGTTGATCCCGACATGTAAAAAGCACTGATGGACTGCCCCACCAGGCTCTGAAGCAGATTCAAGGCCAGGAACGCCAGGATGGCGGAAAGATCGATTCCTCCCAGGGGCGGAATTAGTCCCCGGAAAGCGTTGAGGTAGGGATCGGTGATCGCACTGACGCTGCTCAGCACCGGGTTGCCCCAGTCGAGGTTGGGGAACCAGCTCAGCAGAACCCGAACGATCAAGACCAGGGAGTAAATCTGCAGGGTCTGGGACAGCACCTGCAGCAGGGTGACGGGAAGAGATTCCATGACGAGGGCTGATCTCCTCCGACTTTATGCAGCTTCTGTCAGATCGGTTGCACCGAGATCAGGAAGCACTGAGAAGGTGCGATGGAATTTTTCGGTGAGGGTGATCCAGTAGGAGCGGCCTTCACTTTGACGGCGGCGTTCGATGAACTCCTGCGCCACCAGTTCCTTGATGTGGTCATAGGCACCCGATCCACGCAGATCCACGAGATCGGATTGGAGAATCCGCTTCTTCAGGGCAATGGTTGCGAGGGTTCGCAACGTTGCGGTGGAGAGATTCACCGGCAGCAGGTCTTTCACGAGATCGCCCATGCCCGGCCTCAGCTGCAGGCCGTAGCGACCGCTCTGCTCAACGATCTCCAGTGCACTGTCTCGCTGGGCGTAGGAGGCGGTGAGAGCTACGAGCGCTTCCTCCACGTCGCGACGCTCGGTTCCTGCCAGCTCAGCCAGTTCGCCGACACTGACGGGTCTGCCCTTCAAATAAAGAACGGCCTCGAGCCGTGTGGGCAGGGATGCAGACGTCATCACAACCCCTCAAGAGCACTCAAGTTACCGTCCAGAAACTCAGAGGAACAGTGCATAGGCAGGGTTGTTTGTTTCATCCCAGTGGCGATACCCCAGGGCACTGAGAAAGTCGGTCCACCCTTCCATCTCCTGTTTCGGCACCAGAACTCCCACCACGATTCGCCCTACGTCGGCACCGTGGTTCCTGTAGTGGAAGATGCTGATGCTCCATCCCGGGTGTAGGGCATCAACGAAGCTCATCAGGGCACCCGGTCGTTCGGGGAATTCGAAGCGATACAGCAGCTCTCGGCATTCCCCGGCGCAGGCCGTTCGCGCTGAAGAGGGCAGCCGACCTCCCACCATGTGGCGCAAATGGACCTTGGCGAATTCGTTGTCGCTGAGATCAAGAGAGGGAAAGCCACCCTGCTCCAGTTGGTTCAGTAGCGATGACCGATCGTCCTCATCCTTCACCTGCACACCGATGAAGATCTGCGCCGTGGCGCCATCGGTCATGCGGTAACTGAATTCCGTGAGGCTGCGTTCCCGCAGTAGTTCGCAGAGGCGCCTGAGGCTGCCGGGTGATTCGGGAATCTCCACGGCCAACATCGCTTCCCGCTCTTCACCGAGCTCAGCCCGTTCGGCGATGAAGCGCAGGCGGTCGAAATTCATGTTGGCGCCGCAGGCCACCGCTACGAGATTGCGACCTGCTTGGTTGCGATCGGCCACGTCCTGCTTGAGACCGGCAATCGCCAATGCGCCCGCAGGTTCCAGGATGGAGCGGGTGTCTTCGAAGACATCTTTGATGGCGGCACAGATGGCGTCGGTGTCGACCCGGACCATCCGATCGACAAACCGTTGGGCCAACTCAAAGGTGTGTTCACCCACTTTCCTCACGGCGACACCGTCGGCAAATAGGCCCACCTGCTCCAGCTCCACCCTCTGCCCCTGCTCCAAGGAGCGGGTCAGGGCATCGGCATCGATCGGTTCCACACCAATGATCTCGGTTTCAGGCCAGAGCCGTTTGACGTAGGCGGCGATTCCGGCGATCAGGCCACCTCCACCAACTGCCACGTAGATGGCGTTGGGTGGCTGCTCTGCCTGGCGCATGATCTCCATCCCGATCGTCCCCTGACCAGCTATCACCTCGGGATCGTCAAAGGGGTGGATAAAGGTGAGACCTTCGGCTTTGCAGCGCCGCTGTGCTTCTGCGGAACACTCGTCGTAGGTCTCGCCATGGAGCACGACTTCACCGCCCAGGGCGCGCACGGCGCGCACCTTGACCTCCGGCGTCGTGCTTGGCATCACAATCACCGCTCGACAGCCGAGTCGCTTGGCACTTAGCGCCACTCCTTGGGCATGGTTACCTGCACTGGATGCAATGACACCGCGCTTCAGCTCGTCTGCGCTCAGCTGTGCCATGCGGTTGTAAGCGCCGCGCAGTTTGAAGGAGAACACCGGCTGGAGATCCTCACGCTTCAACCAGACCGTGTTGTTCAGTCGGCGGCTCAGATTGGGGGCGTGATCCAGGGGGGTTTCACGCGCCACGTCGTAAACGCGTGCACGCAGGATCCGCTGCAGGTAGTCGGTCATCTCACCATTCTTCCAAGGGTTCGATCCAGACAGCATCCGGGCTGGTTCCCGTAGATTGCTCGTATTGGAACTGGCAGTGCATGCATCTCGGAGATCTCAAGCATCCGAATGAACTGCACGGACTCAGCCCGGCTCAGCTCGAGGATGTGGCACGGCAGATCCGTGAGAGGCATCTGCAGGTTGTGTCGACCAGTGGTGGACACCTTGGTCCTGGTCTGGGTGTTGTGGAGCTCACACTCGCTCTTTACCAGACCCTCGACCTCGATCATGACCGCGTGGTCTGGGATGTCGGTCATCAGGCATACCCCCACAAATTGATCACAGGGCGGTTCAACGATTTCGATTCCCTGCGCCAGCAGCGTGGGGTGGCTGGATACCTCAAGCGTTCGGAGAGTGGCTTCGATCACTTCGGAGCCGGTCACGCGAGCACGTCGATATCCGCTGCGCTGGGGATGGCGATGGCGCGAGACAACAAGGGTGAGTCGTACAAATGCGTTGCTGTCATCGGTGATGGTGCCCTGACAGGCGGCATGGCCCTGGAAGCCATCAATCACGCGGGGCACCTTCCCAATACCCCGCTCCTGGTGGTGCTGAACGACAACGACATGTCGATCTCCCCACCGGTGGGAGCCCTATCGAGTGTTCTGAACCGTGCGCGGCTCAGCCCACCGATGCAGTTCATCTCGGGAAGTGTCGAAGAGAGTGTTCGTCACCTGCCGTTTATGGGTGGAGAGCTTCCTGCGGAACTCAATCGCCTGAAGGGAAGCATGCGACGTCTCGCTGTTCCCAAGGTTGGTGCCGTGTTCGAGGAACTCGGTTTCACTTACATGGGTCCGATCGACGGCCACGACATCGGTGAGATGGTGCGCACTTTTCAGGCGGCCCACCGTGAGGGTGGTCCTGTTCTGGTGCATGTGGTCACGACAAAGGGCAAGGGATATCCCTACGCCGAGGCTGATCAGGTCGGCTACCACGCGCAATCAGCTTTCGATCTCAATACCGGTAAGGCGATCCCCTCATCGAAACCCAAGCCCCCCAGCTACAGCAAGGTGTTTGGTCAAACCCTCGTCAAGCTGTGCGAGCAAAACAGTCGGGTGGTGGGAATCACTGCGGCGATGGCCACCGGTACCGGGCTCGATCTGCTGCAGAAGGCCATCCCCAACCAGTATGTGGACGTCGGCATTGCCGAGCAGCATGCCGTCACCCTTGCAGCGGGGATGGCATGTGAAGGCTTGCGTCCTGTCTGCGCGATCTACAGCACCTTTCTGCAGCGGGCCTACGACCAGTTGATCCACGACGTTGGAATCCAGAAGCTGCCGGTCACCTTCGTGCTGGATCGTGCGGGCATCGTCGGTGCCGATGGGCCGACGCACCAGGGTCAATACGACATCAGCTACATGCGTGCCATTCCCAATTTCACGGTGATGGCTCCGAAGGATGAGGCTGAGCTGCAGCAAATGCTGGTGACCTGCCTCAGTCACGACGGACCGACAGCCCTGCGCATTCCCCGGGGATCGGGTGAAGGCGTGCCCTTGATGGAAGAGGGTTGGGAATCCCTGCCGATCGGCCGTGGAGAACTGCTGCGGGAAGGTGACGACTTGATGATCGTTGCCTACGGCTCCATGGTGGCGCCGGCTCTTGCCACAGCCACCCTGCTTGAGGAAGCAGGTCTTTCGACCACGGTGATCAATGCCCGGTTCCTGCGGCCGCTGGACCAGGCCCTCATTCATCCTCTGGCTCGACGCATCCCCCGTGTGGTCACCATGGAGGAGGGAGCCCTCCCCGGAGGATTTGGGGCCGCCGTTCTCGAGTCGTTGAGCGATCAGGACATCACTGTCTCAATGCTGCGGATCGGCATCCCCGATCAGCTGGTCGATCACGCCACTCCTCAACAGAGCAAGGAAGCTCTTGGCCTAACTCCTGCACAGATGGCTGAACGCATCCTTGAGCGCTTCAGCAAGGCCGCTGGTGATATGCCATCCAGCGCTTCGATCAAGGCTCTGCAGGCCTGAAGCGGAAGGATCTGTGTCGGTTCTAATCGTTGGTGCGGGGCCTTCCGGTGCCCGCCTGGCGATCCAACTGGCGCGCAGGGGTGCTGAGGTCACCCTGGTGGATCGCTTGATGGATCCGGATCGCAATGCCTATTCCAGCGCAGCTCTTCCTCTGGAGGCTGTTCGTCGGCTTGGCCTGCCGGATGAAATCATTGCCGCAACCTGGCAGGGCTGGCAGCTGCACGATCCTTCCGGTCTGGTGCATCAGTGGTGGTCTGACGACGATCTGGGGGTGGTGCTCGACTTCGGCAGGCTCCGTTCCTTCCTCTGGTCGGAAGCGCGTCGCCATGGTGTGGAGTTGATTCAAGGCTGTCGGGCAGTTCTGAAAAGCCTCAGCGCAGAGAACGCCACCGTGCAGCTGCAGACGCGCGATGGTGTGGAGTCGTTGCGCTCAGTCCGGTGGCTGATTGACGCCACGGGTGCTCGTCGCGATCTGCTTCAGCAGGCTGGTGTCAAGCCCAATCCAGCTGATCCGCTGCTGCAGGGGATCGGTGTCGAGTGGCTGCTTCAAGCCGATGATCGCCACGCCGCAGCCTGGCGGGATCGGATCAGTTTTTTTCTGGGGACACCCTGGATCAGCCACGGATACGGCTGGATCTTCCCTATGCAAGGACAACGGCTGAAGGTGGGTGTCTGTCAGCTTCCTCCGCCCCATCGTCAGACCCCCGGCAGCCTGGCGCAGCCCCTGCAGCGGTTGATTCAACGCTGCGGCTTGTCCGACTGTCTCGTTCTGGATCGCCATGGTGGGCCTGTTTCCAGCTCGATCTCCCGATCTGAAGCGCTGGGTGCCGATGCGCTGTTGGCTGTTGGAGATGCGGCAAGTACAGCCAATCTTCTCGGTGGAGAAGGCATCCGCCATGCGATGGACAATGCCGATCAACTGGCCGATCTGTTGATCGCTGATGGGATGCGCGGCGACTCAGCAACCATTCCCCATCGCTACAGACAGGAACTTGACGCCAAGCGGAGCTGGCGATGGTCGGTGTCAGGCCGTCTGGCGCGGCGCACCTGGTGGGGTCTCAACAATTGCCGGGCTGATCAACGACTCCAACGTCTGATCAATGGACTTTCTTCCACAGCAAAAGCAAGTGCTCTCTCTGAGCTGCTGTTTGAGTACAGATTCGAGCGTTACGGCTTACGCCTGTTGCCCTATCTGCTTTGAGCGATGTTGTTTCCGGGGAGGAGCCGTGGCTCCTTCCCGGAAAGGTGTTGCTTCAGAGCACACCGCGGGCTGCCAGACCCTGGATTGCACCGATGCCGATGATGTGGCCAAGGCTGGTGGTACCGAGCATGGCTGCATGTCCCATTCCACCGAAGAAGGTGGAGTTGGGAAGTGCAGCGCCTTCGTTGGGGTGCTTAATCGTGGCCTTGCCGACCATGATGGCAACCACATTGCAGAGGATCATCACCAGGGCGACCTTGGGAGACCAGGACACGGTGGCGGGAGCGATCGCGAAAAGGTGGGTCAGCATTCGAGCCAATGAGCGACACCTCATCATCCGGGGCTTCCGCCCTCTTGCCTGAGTCTCTTAAGAGTTGTTCACCCTTTCTTGGGGGTCGGTAGCAGCAGTCCGATCACCAGAACGGTGTTGCCGAGCGTTAGGAAGGCTTCTGCACCACCGTGCAGCCAGTCGATCTCCACCAGTTCCGCTGAGCAGCAGCGCAGAGCTGCGATGGCGGCAACAATCGTGACGGCTACGAACAGCAGTGTGAGTTGAAAGCCGCGTTCCGCCATCTGCGGAAGTGCCTTACTCCTGTGGAGCCAGAAGAGAAACAACAAATAAGGGATTAGCGAGACCGCAAACAGGGGTGCGGGATCAAAGTTCATTGACCACCCCGTCAGCCACCCGACGCCGTTGGAGCTGCCATGCCGCAAACGCCAGGGTGCTGTTCCCGATCACGGTGAATAGGGCCTGAAGGGTGACCAGGCCCCGCAGAGCGTCGCTGTTGTCAAACAAGTGCCATGTGCAGGCTGCCATCGCACTCACCAGGGCCGGAAGCATGGCCCAGGCCATGCCTGACAGTCCGCGTCGATGCATCAACACGATCGCCACACACCACTCGATCACTGAGGCGACGTGGATCCACCAGGTTCCGAGAGACAACGCGTGCATAGCCCGAATCCTAGGAATCCGTTGATAATGCTTGGAGTGAACAGGCTGCTGCCCGTGGTCCGCCCCGCTGCACCTGTCCTTCTGCTTTGTGGCTACTACGGAGAACACAATCTCGGGGACGATGCACTGCTTCAGGTGCTGGTGTCAGCGCTTCCCCAGTCGCAGCAGTTGTTGATCACAGTGCGTGATCCAGTTCCTGTCCTTGCCCTGGCACCGTCGGCCCTAACCGTTAATCGCCGCTCATTGGTGAGCTGCCTTCGTGCCGCTCTGCGCGCGGATGTGCTGGTTCTTGGGGGCGGCAGCCTGCTTCAGGACAGCACCAGCTTCAGCAGCCTTGTTTACTACGTGCTTCTGATGGCGGTCGCCCGTATCGGTGGCGCCGAGGTGCTTCTCTGGGGCCAGGGCCTGGGGCCATTGCAGCGTCGGATCAGTCGGATGCTGGTGCGCGCTGTGTTGCCGTTCTGCAAGGCGGCGAGTTGGCGCGATCAGCGCTCCTTTGAATTGGCTCGGCGCTGGGCGCGATCGTTACCGATGGTGCTGGCCGCAGATCCGGTCTGGCAGATGCCGGCGCGTCCATGGATCGGTGGCGACGCCATCGTTCTGAGCTGGCGTCCAACACCACTCCTGGATCACTCGGGCTGGCGTCGGTTGACGGAGGCTTTGGATGCTCTCAGTGCCGAGTTGGCAGCCCCGGTGATCTGGTTGGCGTTCCATGAGCATCAGGATGCACCGTTGCTGCAGCAACTGAGCGATGCGGGGCTGCTGCCAATGCGTCTGAAGGGGCGCAGCACAACCCTGGTGCCCCAGTCGCTGGAGGTTGTTTCTGATGTAGTCCAACGGGCACGCCTTGTTCTGCCCATGCGACTGCATGCCTTGATCCTGGCCCGTCTTTCCAACAGTCCGATGGCTGCTCTTAGCTACGACCCGAAGGTTGAGGCCGCCGCTGCCATGGCGTCCGTGCCTTGCACCCCATTGACCTCCTTGCCTTCTGTGGATGCATTGCTGAATCTGTGGCGAGCTGAAGTGGATCGTCCGGCGGATCCCAATCAAACGGAAGAATTGCGATGCCAGGCATCGGCTCACAGCGACCTGCTCAAGCGGATGGCAGTCGACGACCGGAGATCGTATCGAAGCGATGCTCACAATCGCTCGACCAACTGATCCGCGGTTCAGCCGCGATCGTCGTTTCTCCGGAGCAGACCATCCGTAGGTCGCCGCGATCGCAGCGGACCAGAAGCATCTGATTGGCACCGAACCATTCACGGCTGAGGATTGTGCACGGCCAGCCATCGGAATCGAGCCGCAGGTCGTCCGGTCGGACGCCGATGGTCACGCCGTTCTGAGCTGGCAACAGATTCATCTGCGGGCGGCCGATGAACTGGGCGACGTAGGTGCTGGCCGGCTGCAGATAGAGCTCGCGAGGTGTTCCAATCTGTTCGATGCTTCCATTGCGCATCACGGCGATGCGATCCGCCAACGCCATTGCCTCCTGCTGGTCATGGGTGACGTAGACCACGGGTTGGTCACCACCGATCATCAGACGGCGCAACTGGGGACGCAGGTCCTCACGCAATTGCGCATCCAGATTGCTCATCGGCTCATCCAGCAGATAAACCAGTGGATCCCTGAGCAACGCTCTGGCCAGGGCGACCCGTTGGCGCTGTCCGCCGGAGAGTTGTGATGGCCGTTGCTTGGCATATTCCCTGAGCTGCAGCACCTCCAGAACGCTGCTGATCCGCTTATGGCGGCTGCCGGTGGTGCCACCTCGAATTCTCAAACCCAGTTCGAGGTTTTCCCACACGTTGAGATGCGGGAACAGGGCATAGCTTTGAAAGACCATGCCCACCCGGCGCCGTTCGGCGGGAACGTCAACCATCTCGGCATCATTAATGCGAATGGAGCCTTGATCCGGTTGATCGAGCCCCGCGATTAGACGCAAAGCCGTGCTTTTCCCACAGCCACTGGCACCCAGCAGAGCGACGCATTCCCCATCGGCCACGTTGAGGTCGAGCTGCTTGAGAACCGGGCGTTCGCCGAAGCTCTTGCTGATGGCCCGTAGTTCCAGTGTCATCCCTTAATTGCTCCGTTGGTGAGTCCACTGACGATCTGCCGCTGGAACACCAGCACCAGCACCAGCAGAGGTATGGCACCGAGCACAGTCGCGGCTGCGTAGGTGCCGTAGGGGACCGAATAGGTGGATGATCCCGCAATCCGGGCCATCGCCACCGGCAATGTGAGCAGATCGCTGCGGCTTAGCCAGGTGAGGGCCACTGGATACTCGTTCCAGGCAAACAGGAACACCAGGATCGCTGTGCTGGCGGAGGCTGGTGCAATCAAGGGAAGCAGCACCCAGCGCAGCCGTTGCCAGAGAGACAGACCCTCAAGCTTCGCCGCGTCCTCCAGATCATTGGGTAGGGCTTCGAAGGCAGCGGTGAGCAGAAGCAGGGCCAGGGGCATCGACAGAGCGCTATAGGGAATGGAAATGGCGATGAGGTTGTTGCCCAGCGAAAACGTGCGGGCCAGTTCGAGCAGTGCCAGAAACAGCAGCACATAGGGAAACAAGGCGGCTCCCACCACGGCGGCCCGGAGGCTTCCCCTCCATCGAATGGGGAGTTTCGCCAGTCCGTAGGCGGCCGGGATCGCCAGCACCAAGGTGAGCAGTGTTGTGAGGGAGGCCACCAGGCTGCTGTTGAACAGGTATCTCCAGAACGGCGGATCGGTGCTCAGCAGATCCCTGTAGTTGTTCAGCGTCCAGCGGTTCCAGAAGCTCAGTTGTTCGTTGACCAGGGCATCGGCCGTGGTGAATGAACTCACCAATTGCCACAGCATCGGGGCGAGGGACCAGACCAGCAGCAGTGCAATCCAGATGGAACGTCGCGTCATCGATCCAGGGGCCTCAACACACCGAAGGTTTTCAGCACCAGCGTTCCCGCCAGGATCAGGGCTGTGAGCAACAGGAATCCCGCGAGCATCACCGTGGCGCTGTAACCGAAATCAAGGAAGCGCATGCCGTTGAGATAGGCATAAAGGGCGATGCTTTCTGTGCTGCCGGCAGGACCACCACCGGTCAACACCTGCACCAGATCAAACACCCCGAAGGCCTGGGCCAAGCGGAACAGAAGGCTCAGCAGGATGTAGGGCAGGAGCAGCGGCAAGGTGACGCGGCGCAGGGCCTGCAGAGGGGTTCCGCCTTCCAGACGGAAGGCGCTGTAAAGGTCGTCGGGAATGCTTTGGAGCCCAGCCAAAAGGATCAGCGTGATGAAGGGTGTTGTCTTCCAGACATCGGCGAAAACCGTCACCAACCAGGTGATCGATGGGGTGGACAACAGATCCAGGGAGTCGAGTCCAAGGGTTCGGGCCAGCACCTCGATTGGGCCGTAAGGAGTGTTGAAGATCCAGCGCCAGCCAAGGGCCATCATTGTTGTGGGGAGTGCCCAGGGGAGCAGGGTCAGGGCTCGAACGGCGCCTCTGCCACGCCAGCTCTGATGAAGCAGGAGCGCGATGGCCAGTGCCAATAGCAATTCCATTCCCACGGAGATCAGGGCGAATCGCGCGGTCTGCCCCGCATCCAGCCAGAACCGCTGATCAAACGCCAGCCGCATCCAGTTGGCTCCGCCGTTGGCCACCGGTTCCAGTCCGGTGAGGACGGAATCAGCGTGGAAGCTCAGCCAGGCGTAACGAAGCATCGGCCAGCCGAAGACGACGGCGATCAGCAGTAGGGCTGGAACAGCCAGGAGAACGGTCATGGCGTCGCTCCCGCTGCACGAAGCAGGGTCTGGCTTCGCTGCTGACTGGTCGCCATCGCTTCATCAGCGGATCCAGTTTCGGTGAACAATCCGTTGAGTTCGCGCTGCACCACATCACTGAGTTGGGCGTAGAGGGGTGTTGGCGGACGCACAACCGCGTGGTTTAGGGCTACCTGCAGCTCCGGAAGCACAGGGGAACTCTTCAACATCTCCGGATCGCTGAACAAATTCGCTTGGGTGGGTGAGTAGCCGTTGTTGAGAAAGCGAGCTCGCTGGGAGGCTTCATTGGTGAGGTATCGAATGGCTTCCACCGCCGCCTCCTGATGGGGCGACTGACGCATCAAGCTCAACCCCCAGCTGCCCAGGGTCGCTCCGGGTCGTTCGCCCGGTTGCGCCACCATCAGGCTGATGCCCACGTTGCCTTTCACATTGCTGTCGTCCTTCTGCAGTTCAGCCCAGGCATAGGGCCAGTTCCGCATCAGTGCGGCATCGCCGGATTTGAAGGCTTGAAGCGACTCCGATTCGGCGTAATTGGTGACGGCATAGGGACTGATCCCTTCGTTGATCAGATCGTTCAACCAGGCTGCAGCCCCTGTTGCCTCAGGCGAATCCAGCTGCATGGTGTTGGTGGTGGTGTCCATCCACTCGCCGCCGAAGCCCTGCAGCACTTCTAGGAAGTCGCAGCTCAGCCCCTCGTACTGACGCCCCTGCCAGACGAAGCCATTGGCAACGGAGTTGGTCTGGACCAGCTGTCCTGCAACGGACATCAACTCGTCTGGTGTTTTCGGTGGCTCTTTCATGAGATCCGTCCGCCAGTAGAGCAGTCCCACATCGGCCACCAAGGGCCAGCGGTAGAGATGGCCGTCGTAGTCGTTGCCCAGCCGTGCTCCCTCCACCAGCTGTTCCTGGTCGGCCTGATCAAACCAAGGATCCAGGGGTTCCAGCCATCCCGCGGCTGCATATTTCGGTAGCCAGGTGACATCCATCAACAGCGCGTCGAAGGGTGCATCCCCGAGCAGAAGGCTGCTGATTGCAAGATCTGAAATCGATTCCGTGTTCAACGGACCTCGGATCAAATTCAGATGAATCCGGCCGCGATGCTCGCGGTTGAAGGTTTTCACCAGCTCAGCGCTGGCGTCGGTGAAGGAGGAGGGCATGAGGATGTTCACCTCTTCCGCCCGGAAGGACGCTGACCCCACCAGGCAGCCGAGGGCCATGACCAGCGCTAAGGCCCCGCTCGCCAGCCAGCGGCGCAGCTTCACTGGGCGTTTGAGGGCGTCAGACCAGACATTTGTTCATCGGCCCAGTCACGAACGGTGTAGCTCTCCACGGCATCGGTCATGCGACTCATTCGATCGCGTTGCTCGTCTTCGTCCATTTCCAGCGCCGATTCGATTGCATCGTCCATGCGGCGATTCGAATAGGGGTTGGTCAGAACGGCGCCATCGAGGACAACCGAAGCACCGGTGAATTCGGAAAGAACAAGAACACCGCCGCGGTTTCGCCGAGCAGCCGCATATTCCTTGGCTACCAGATTCAGTCCATCGCGCAGCGGTGTGATCCAGCAGACATCTGCTTGGCAGAACCAGGCAATCATTTCGTCGTAGGGGATCCGACGGGTTGAAAACCGGATCGGGACCCAATCAATTTGGCTGAAGCGTCCGTTGATCCGCCCCGCCATTTCTTCAATCGAGCGTTGCGTGTCTTCGTAGATTTTCATCCCACTGGCAGCGGCGACGCAGGCGAGCATCAGTACAACTTGCCCATGCAAATCCTTGCGTCGTTCCAGCAGGCGTTCGAAGGCCAGCAGCAACTCCTCATTGCCCTTCGTGTAATCAACACGACTCGCGGAGAGGATTAGTTTTCGTCCCTTTTTGGTGTCTTGAACGATCAATTCACCATGGCTTTCAACAGATGGGCTCCAGCACAACTCCTGAATTAGATCAGGAGATGTGCCCACCGGTGAGCTGAGTAACTGAATGGTACGGCCTTTGTGCTCGAGATGACTGGTGACCGTGCCTTCGGAAAGGGCTGTTCCTACTCCAATGAATTTGCGATCTACTGAAACTTTTGGACCACGCTTGGCTCCTACAAGTGTGCTGGCGGCACGGGCAAAGTTTTCGGTGTAGCGCGGGATATGGAAACCAACGACATCGCAACAGAGCAAACTTTCAAGAATTTGCTCACGCCAAGGCAGGATGGCGAAGACATCATTCCCTGGGAAGGGGGTGTGATGGAAAAAGGCAATCTTTAGGTCGGGACGTTCAGCTCGGATGTAACCGGGAACCAGCCAGAGGTTGTAATCGTGTACCCATACCGTTGCACCCTCGGCAGCCTCGGCACATGCCGCAGAGGCGAATCGTTTGTTGACCTCTTCAAAGATCTTCCAGTTCGCATTATTAACGTTGAAGTATGTGGGAAATGTGTGCAGGATCGGCCAAAAGCATTCTTTTGACGTGATGTGATAGAAACTGGAGATCTGCTCGTCTTCTAGAGGGATTCGGCAGAGTGTGAATGGAGATGGATTGTCCATTTCAATCCGTTCTGTGCCTTCATTCGACTGATCGTCGACGCGTCTCCAGGCAATCCATGTACCTTTCTCGCAGCTCCGAAAGAGATTGCGAAGGGTAGGAATTATTCCGTTAGGACTTTTCTGGTCGACCCAAATTCTTGATCCGTTTTTGTCTTTTGATTCGTCAAACGGGGTGCGGTGGTAGAGGATTATGAACGAACTTTGACCCGCACCCATCTATTCGAACAACACTTCGTTCGTTCCACCATTCAGCAAAAGCTGTTTTTTGTCAAATGGTGGTTTTGTTCTGAAGTGTCGTCAAGGAATCCAGCACTTCCCTGGCGTGACCGTTTGGTCGAACTGCCACCCAGCGCTCACGTAGAACGCCATCGGGATCGATCAGGAAGGAGTGGCGCAACGAATAGGGCGCCATCCAGGAGCCGTAGGCCTTGCTCACGGTTCCGTCAGGATCAGAGAGCAGGGGAAAACTCAGCCCTTCGCTTTCACAGAAGGATTCGTGCTCGTCGACACTGTCGGCGCTGATGCCGATGACCTCGGCACCGGCCTGAAGAAACTCCGCGTGCAGGCTTTCGAAGCCCCTGGCTTCGATGGTGCAGCCACCGGTGAAGTCTCTTGGGTAGAAATAAACCGCCAACCAACGACCGCGCAGATCTCCGGTGCTCCAACGGTTACGGTCGGGTTCGGATTGGCTGGATCCGGGCAGATCAAAGTCGGGCACTGTGCTGCCCGTTTCCAAAACAACACCCCCGAGAGCCGAAGCCCGCGAGGGTGAAAGCGTCAGAGCTGCAAGGAAAAGGCCGGACTTGACTAGTAATTCCCGCCGATTCACCCGTTCAAGATCTCAGATCTTGGCCAGGTTAATGCCCAGAGACTTGGCATAGGCGCCGAGGCCTTTCTTCTGGATGGTTTTGAGGGCGCGGGTGGTCACGCGCAGCTTCACCCAGCGGTTGCCTTCCGCCCACCAGAGGCGCCGCTGCTGCAGGTTGGCCTGCTGCAGCTTCTTGGTGCGGATGTGGGAATGGCTCACGGCCATGCCGTTGTTGGCGCGAGTACCGGTGAGCTGACACACCCGTGACATGACGATGTCCTTCTACTGAGAGGTTGTTTGGAGCTGAATTAACAGTTCCAAACGACCAAGTTAGCAAAAGGTCTTCACCTCAAAGGCCTCTCTGCATCAGAGCACCCATCAATTCAGCACTGCGGGTCTGGAATCCGCCAAGTTCATTGGGCTCCAGACCGCCCACGCCCAGCCGAGCCATGTCATAAAGATGACGGGCCACATCCTGGGCGAGGCTTGCTGTGGGTGAGGCTTCCGCCGATCCCACCAGCACGCCACCGGCCCGCAGCTTGAGCATCCCTTCCACCAGGGGATGGCGCCGGTTCACCAGAAGTACGTGATGCTCAGGAAGGCCTGGTAGGCGCTGTTCCATTAAGGCGCCCATGTCGTTCAGCCTGCGCATCTGTTCAGGCAGAAGAATCATCGCCGGAGGTGCCCCTTCCGCTTTCAGGGCCTGTACCTGAACGGTGACCTTCTCATTGGCCAGGGATTCCTTGATCAGATCACGCAGTCGGTCTGATTCCGTTGTTCCATCTTGATCGGTGAGTTCCGCATCGTTGTCTTTCAGGCTCTCGTCCAGTTCCGAGTCGACGCGTTGGAAGGTGAGTTCCTCGTGGCGATGTTCGAGCCAGGGGATGAACTGAGTGTCGATCACCGTTTCCAGCTTCAGCACTTCCGCGCCCTGGGATGTCCAGAGATTGAGCGCACCAGCCTGGGAAACGTCATCGGTGCTGTAGAGCACGCGCTTGTTCTGATCTGCGGCCAGTCGGCTGAGGTATCCATCCAGAGTGGTGAAAGCACGGCCATCGCAGGCGATCGGGTCACCGTCGTCGCCTTCCCCGGCGGCAGCGGTGGTGGCGAACAGGATCAATTCGGCGACCTGCTCGGCGAACTTCTCGTCTTCCATGGCGCCGATCTTCACGAAGGGTGCCAGGGCATCCCACGCCTCGGCATAGGCCTTGGGGTCCTCCTTTTTCAATCCCCGCAGCCGATCTGACACCTTCTTGGCGACAAAATTTCCGATCGAGCGAACGCGTCGGTCGGTCTGCAGAGCACTGCGGCTCACATTGAGAGGAATGTCGGGTGAATCGATCACTCCCCGCAAGGGCAGCAGGTAGCGCGGCACAACTTCCTTGATCGAATCGCTGACGAACACCTGGTTGCAGTAGAGCTTGATTTCGCCCTTCTCCCAGTCGGCACGACCGGTCTGCTTGGGGAAAAAGAGAATTCCCTGAAGGTTGTAGGGGTAGTCGGTATTGAGGTGAACCCAGAGCAGGGGATCGCCTTGAAAGGGATAGAGATAGTGGTAGAGGTCGATGTAATCCTGATCACTGAGATCTCTGGCGCTCTTGCGCCAGGGGGCGTCCATCTTGTTGATCGTTTCCCCCTCGAGCTGCACCGGCACTGCCATGAAGTCGCAGTAGGTGTTGATCAGAGTTCGGATCCGTGCCGGTTCCAGATATTCGAGCTCGTCCTCCATTAGATGAAGGATCACGTCTGTGCCCGGCTGCTCTTTCTCGGCGGCGCTGAGGCTGAAGTTCGGGGAACCATCACAGCTCCAGCGCACAGCTTCAGCGTCGGGCCGAGCTGAACGGGTCAGCAGTTCAACCTTCTCGGCCACCATGAAGCTGGAATAAAAACCAAGGCCGAAGTGGCCGATGATGGCGTCGTTTTCCTGCTTGTATTTCTCCAGGAAATCCTCGGCACTGGAGAAGGCCACCTGGTTGATGTAGCGCTTCACCTCATCGGCCGTCATGCCGATGCCGTTGTCACTGATGGTGACGGTCTTGGCCTCCTGATCCACTGTGATGCGAATGGCACCGTCATCCCCTTCGCTGCAATCGCCCGCCATGGCAGCCATGCGGCGCTTGCTGATGGCATCAACGCCATTGCTGACAAGTTCCCGGAGAAACACCTCGTGGCCGGAGTACACGGCCTTCTTGATGATCGGGAAAATGTTTTCGGTGTGGATCTGAATTTGACCCTGTTCCTCCAGCACCGCCATTCCTGTGTCCCGAAAAACCAGACACTAGAGACCGGTTTCACTCCGGCTCAACGGCCTGTTCAGGGGGTTCTCCGTACCTTCATGTGCTCCGCATGCCTGCTCAAGGCGTCTTCTGAAGGTCAGGACGCTCTTCCGCAACGATGGCGCCCTCAACCGGACAGACCTGCAGGCAGATGCCGCAATCGATGCAGGTGTCGAAATTGATCCAGTAAAAGTCTGTCCCTTTCTTGTTTTTTCCATTGCCTTGGTCAATGCAGGCCACAGGGCAGGCATCGACGCAGTCAGCAATGCCCTCGCAAACGTCGGTGACGATGGAATGAGCCATGGAGGACCTGCTGATCTGCCGGATCCTAAGGATCGACCCAATCGAGCTGTAGACCGCCCTGTGCTTTCGCCAGCTGTTCAGCCTTCTCCCTGGAATCGAACGGTTCCAGGGCCAACACAGCGGTGCGACCTTGCTGATGCCAACCCCGCTGATGCTCCATGGCCGCTTCCAGGCTTGTGGCTGCTGAAAAGGCCACGAGTACATCGGTCTGTTGCTGGTCTGCTGTATCGAATTCCGAGATCAGTTCCCGGATCGGGTCGATCGCCAGGCTGAACCCAGCGCCATAGGCCTTGTGATCGGTCGCGCCGCAACGCTGCACCAGGTCGTCGTAACGGCCGCCACGGGCAATCACCACAGGAGAGCTGCGGCCATCACAGACCAGCTGGAACACCAAGCCGGTGTACAGCTCGAAATGGGGCTGGAATGTCGGGTCGAGCTGAATCGTTACCGACTGATCCTGAGCTGCTTTTGAGAGGTGGGCGCAGAGACGGCGAAGCTTGTCGAAGACCGGCTGATCACCTCCCATGCTGGCGAGCTGGGTCAGGACCTGGTCGGGGGTTCCGCGGCAGTCAAGGAGTGCAAGAAGCCTGGCCTTGGCGTCCTTGGTCAGCTCGAAATTCTCAATGGCCAGACGGTCGAAATCGATCAAGGCTGTGCGGATCTGATCGCGCATCTCACCGTTGAACGGGCTGAGAATCAGATCCATCAGAGCGGTGTGGCCCAGCAACAGCCTTGGTTTCTGGCTGGGCTGCAGCTCCAGGGTCTGAATTGCTGCCATCAACAGGCTGAGCAGTTCCATCTCCGCTTCGCTGCCGCTAACCCCGAACAGTTCAACGCCGCTCTGCAGGTTCTCTTCGATCGATTGCCCCCCTTCATCGGCGGAACGGGTGCGGAACACCGTTCCGGAGGCCCAGAGACGCAACGGCCGTTGGCGATCGGCGAATCGTGTGCAAGCCGCTCTGGCGATGGATGCCGTCATCTCTGGCCGTAGCCCGAGAGGGTCATCTGCAACGAGACGAACGATGTCTGAACTGTCGATGGCACCCCCGGCCATCAACGTTGCCAGACGCTCCACCCGCGGTGGCGACACCTCCTCATAGCCCCACAGACGGAAAACCGATGCAAGACGTTCCGTCAGCTGTCGATTGGTCTCCACCTGACGTGGATTCAGATCCTTTGCGCCAGCTGCAGGTTGCAGCGCCATCTCACGTCCTCGCGGCCACGACTCAGGATCCCATGGCCGTGACCTCCGGGGCACCGAAGGCGGCTCCAGGAAGCGGTTTGACCTGAGACAAGCCATCCCTGATTGCGTCATGCAAGCCAGGACCAGCCGCTACGACTCGGCCGCTGGTGAGATCAAAGGGTTGATTCCCATATCCCGTGACGGTTCCCCCCGCTAGGTCCACCAAGGCCACGCCCGCGGCCAGGTCCCAGGGAGACAGGCCCCTTTCCCAGTAGCCGTCCTGGCGGCCAGCAGCCACGAAGGCCAAATCAACCGCCGCGGCGCCGCCGCGACGGACCCCATGGGTGCGATGGGTGAACCAGCAGAACTCGGCGTAGTTGTTGTCGAGACGGGTGTGGCGGTCATAGGCAAACCCGGTAACGAGGAGAGCATCCTCGAGCCGATCACAGCTGCTCACCTGAAGTGCTGTGTCGTTGCAGAACGCCCCGATTCCCGGCGCTCCCCAGTAGATCTCCTTGAGGAAGGGCACGGCGATGGCACCAAGGATGGGTTGTTGCCCCAGGGTGAGCCCGATCGAGGTAGCAAAGAAGGGATAACCGTGGGCGAAGTTGGTGGTCCCATCCAGGGGGTCAACACACCACCTCAGACCGTCCTGCTGTCCTGTTGCCCCGCTTTCTTCCGCCAGCACGGCGATCTCAGGGGTCTGGTCCGCCAGCATCTCCAAGACGATGCGTTCAGCTGCAACGTCGGCATTCGTCACCAGGTCGCCGATGCGCCCTTTACTTTCGATCGATGACAAGCGTCCGTAATGGCGCATGAGCTCCTGGCCACCGGCATCGGCCGCCGAGCGGGCCACGGCCAGATAACGCTCCAGATCGCTTGGGCTGAGTCCGCCATCGCGGGCGGCACGGCTGCAGATCGACTCCTGCATGGTCACTCCTCTTCGATGGGGATCCTGGTGGTGACGCGTCCTTTCCCAAAGTGGCGCCCGAATTGCAGCTCATATACCTCGTCTTCGTCTTGGGTTTCTGCTTCAAGAGGGGCAACTGCCCGGGCCACACAGAGCAGGCCGTAACCCTGGGACCTCAGCTCCTGAGAAAGACCCATGGCCTCGCGTTGGTCGAGGGTTCCGCTTTGCACCCGAACGGCACAGCTGGTGCAGCATCCGTTTCTGCAGGAGAAGGGAAGTGGGTCTCCTTGCTCTTCAAAGCTCTGCAGGATGTACTCACCCTCTGGGACGTCGTGGGTGATGGTGCGACCCTCCTGGCGCCAGTGAATGGTGATCCTGTGGCTGGGACGCATAAAGCTCTGCCGGCAGTGCCCTGCTACATTCTCACCTGCCCCATTTAGCCGGTGGAGAGCTGGCCGAGTGGTCGAAGGCGCAGCACTGGAAATGCTGTATAGGGGCAACTCTATCGAGGGTTCGAATCCCTCGCTCTCCGCTTCTCCGGTCCGCAAGGTCCGGATTTTTTTTGTCCATCTGAGGCGGCGCTTCAGACCCACGCACGGCCGTCAAACCTTGGCGAGGCTTGGGCTTGAGTGTTCCTGACAGCTGCGTCGTTGCTGAGGGGTCGGGATCAGCCGAACCGACCGGAGACGTAGTCCTGGGTGGCTTGCTGTTGGGGCGCGTTGAAGATCTTGTCTGTGTCGTTGAATTCCACGAGGTAGCCCACTTTTCCGGTTCCGCCCTCGACGGCTTCGGCGTTGAAGAAAGCCGTCATGTCGCTGACACGGACGGCCTGCTGCATGTTGTGGGTCACGATCACGATGGTGAAGCTCTTCTTGAGCTCATGCATCGTCTCTTCGATCTTCAACGTCGAGATTGGATCCAGGGCTGAACAGGGCTCATCCATCAAGATGACTTCTGGCTGGATGGCGATGGTTCGGGCGATACAAAGACGTTGTTGCTGTCCGCCAGAGAGTGAATAGCCGCTCTCATTCAGTTTGTCTTTGCATTCATCCCAAACTGCTGCCTGCCGTAGAGATTGTTCAACGAGTTCATCCATATTTCCCGTATATCCATTGATGCGCGCGCCAAAGGCAATGTTTTCGTAGATGCTTTTCGGGAATGGGTTGGGTTGCTGGAACACCATCCCGATACGACGTCGCACCTCTACAGGATCGACACTGGAACCGTACAAGTCGACCCCACCAAACAAAATGCTTCCCTTGAGGGAGCATGAATCGATCAGGTCATTCATGCGGTTCAAGGCTCGGAGAACCGTTGATTTTCCGCAGCCGGATGGACCGATGAAAGCCGTGACCTTGCCGCGAGGAATGTCGCAAAACACATTTTTTACGGCTTCAAAGTTGCCGTAGCTGATCGTGACGTTCTGCAGCGAAAGTGCTGTGTCTGCGCTCTTGATATCGGGATCTTGGGGTGGGCTGATAGTGGTCATTGATTTAAGTGGAAAATTGGTTTATTTGGCTGCAAATCGTGCCAGCCATCGAGATAAAAGATTGAGCGTCAAAATCATCATCACCAGTACGAAAGATGCGGCCCAGGCCAATTCGTTGTGAAACTCATAGGGCATGATCGCAAAGTTGTAGATCATCACGGAGAGGGTTGCGATGGGAGCGAAGATGCCCTCGGGTGTGAGCAGATCTGACCAGAACGGTGAGAAGAGTGCCGTGAAGATCAAAGGAGCCGTTTCCCCTGCGGCTCTTGCGATTCCAAGAACCACCCCTGTCGCGATCGGGGTTAAGGCTGCAGGGAGTGTGATTCGCACAACAGTGACAAATCTGGATGCCCCCACTCCCAAAGCACCACGACGCAGGTCATCAGGAACCAGCTTCAGACCTTCGTCGGTCGTTTTAATAACTGTGGGGAGCATCAACACAGCCAGGGCCATGCCCCCCGCAACGGCGCTGTAGGCGTTCCCGAAGAGAATTCGGCTGGTGACGATGGTTCCGTAGATGAACACGCCAGCAATGATCGATGGCACACCAGCCAACACATTGGTGCCGAATCGAATGAACTGAGCGAACCATCCTGAACGGGAGTATTCGGCAAGGAAGATCCCACCTCCGACGCCCACTGGAATGGCAATCAATCCAGCGATGCCTGTTACGACGAGGGTTCCAATAATCGCGTTAGCGATACCGCCTTCCTCCAGTCCCGGTGGTGGTGGAAGTTCCGTCAGCAGGGCCAGACTGATCTTGCTGCCCCCTTGTACAAGCACGTAGCCCAAAACCAGGACAAGGGGCAGAACAGCGATAACTGCAAATAATCCCGCCAAGAAGGAGAGAAGGCCGCTGCGGATATTTCTGCGCAGAAACGGCTTGTAGCTCAGATCAGGAGCTGAGTCGGATCGGGTGTGGGTGAGCGTTTGCGTCATGTCAGTACTTCAGGCTCAAGCGCTTCACAATCCACTGGGCAAAAATATTCACGCACAACGTCAGGATGATCAGCACAAATGCTGCATACATCAGCGATGACACTTGGGAACCATCCGCTTCACCAAACTGGTTAGCAAGCATCGCTGCGATGGTGTTGCCCGGTGCCAAGAGCGAAAGGCTGAAATTGTTGGAATTGCCGATGATCATCGTGACGGCCATGGTCTCGCCCATGGCTCGGCCCAGTGCCAGCATCACGCCACCAATGATTCCGGAAATCGCTGCCGGAAGAATCACATTGATGATCGCTCCCCAACGTGTTGTCCCCACGCCATAGGCCGCTTGTCGGAGTTGTGTCGGTACCTGATTCAGACAATCACGGGAAATAGCCGTGATGATCGGAAGGATCATCACCACCAGGATCAACACTGCTGGGATGGTGCCTGGACCCATCGGCGGTGTGCTGAAGAGGGGGAACCAATTGAAGAGCTCATAGAGAAGCTCAAGCCCCGGACGGATGAATGGTTCCAACACAAAGATGGCCCACAGGCCGAGTACCACGGATGGGATTGCGGCGAGAAGTTCAACCATCAAGCCGATCAGACTGCGAATCCGGCTGGGGATGATGTTTTCGGTGATGAAGATGGCTGTTCCAACCCCCAAGGGCACAGCGATCATCAAGGCCAGCAGTGATGTAATCAGGGTGCCGTAGATGGCTGCACCGGCGCCGTACTCGTCATCCACAGGGTTCCAATCCGAGGTGATCAGAAATTGCCAGCCGTAGCGGGCCATGGATTCCAAGCTTCCTTGGAAGACGACGATCAGGATGGAGAACAGAACGATCGCCACCACCGAGGCCATGGCAATGGCCAGATTCTTGAAACCGACGTCCACCAATTTTTCGAACGGTGGACGTCTTCGGAACAGGTATCGCTTGTCCGGGTCGGACATTTACCCAAAGGCGCGCCAGTACAACGTATGTCCCGATCCTCTTGACATGATTAAGAACGCCTTAAGCGATGGGCTCTGTTCTGCCATTTATCGCGACTGGGGCTGGAGCAGGTTGGAAGCTGCCGTTAGCGTGGAGATCAAGCTTTAAGGGATATGGGGCGGATCGTCGGCATCGATCTGGGGACCACCAATTCGGTTGTCGCTGTGCTGGAGGCGGGTCGTCCCCATGTGATTGCCAATGCCGAGGGCGGACGAACCACCCCATCCGTAGTGGGCTACACCAAGGATCAGGAGCTGCTGGTGGGGCAGCTGGCCCGACGCCAACTCGTGCTCAGCCCCCGAAACACCTTCTCCAATTTGAAGCGGTTTGTTGGTCGTGACTGGGACGAGTTGGAGGACAGCAGCCTGTCCGTGCCCTACACAGTTCGTGCCAATGACCAGGGTCAGGTTCGCGTCCCCTGCCCGGTAACGGAAAGGGAGTATGCGCCCGAAGAGATTGTCGCCAGCATCATCCGCAAACTGGTCGACGATGCATCGACTTACCTAGGCGAGCCGGTTGAAGCGGCTGTTGTGACTGTTCCGGCCTATTTCAATGATGCTCAGCGTCAGGCCACCCGTGATGCCGGACGGTTGGCGGGCATTTCAGTGGAACGCATTCTTAATGAGCCAACCGCCGCTGCTCTCGCTTACGGCTTTGATCGCAGTGCGGTCAAACGGGTGCTCGTGTTTGACCTGGGTGGAGGCACATTTGACGTGTCGCTGCTGCGCATCGCCAATGGCGTCTTTGACGTCAAGGCGACGAATGGAGACACCCAGCTCGGTGGCAACGATTTTGATCAACGCATCGTCAACTGGCTGGCCGATGCGTTCGCTGAGGAGCATGGCGTTGATCTGCGGCGGGATCGTCAGGCCCTTCAGCGATTGACGGAGGCTGCTGAAAAAGCGAAGCAGGAACTCTCCGGTGTGCTGAGCACCCCGATTTCGCTGCCGTTCATTGCTACCGGCAGTGATGGTCCGCTGCACATTGAAACTCGTCTGGACCGTGCCACCTTCGAGGGTCTCTGCCCGGATCTTCTCGACCGTTTGCTGAGTCCGGTCCAAGCGGCACTGCGCGACTCGGGTTGGTCTGCAAACGACATTGATGACGTTGTGCTGGTGGGGGGCGCCACCCGGATGCCCATGGTGCAGCAATTGGTTCGCACCCTTGTGCCCATCGATCCCTGCCAATCGGTGAATCCCGATGAGGTGGTGGCGATCGGTGCTGCCGTTCAGGCGGGGATCCTCACAGGGGAACTCAGGGACCTGTTACTGAATGACGTCACACCTCTCTCGCTCGGACTGGAGACGATTGGCGGACTGATGAAGGTGCTGATCCCTCGCAACACGCCGATCCCGGTGCGCCAGTCCGATGTGTTCAGCACTTCGGAAGCCAATCAGTCGTCCGTTGAAATCCATGTCTGGCAAGGGGAGCGCCAGATGGCATCGGACAACAAATCTCTTGGTCGTTTCCGCCTCTCCGGCATTCCACCGGCTCCGAGGGGTGTGCCTCAGGTGCAAGTGGCGTTCGATATTGATGCCAATGGCCTGCTTCAGGTCAGCGCCACCGACCGCACCACGGGGCGCAAGCAGTCGGTTTCGATTCAGGGCGGTTCGAATCTCAACGAGGAGGATGTGACCGCTCTGTTGGCGGAAGCGGAGGCACGGGCCGATGAGGATCGGCGCAAACGCAATCAAATCGAGCGTCGCAACCGTGCCCAAACGTTGCTTGCTCAGGCGGAACGGCGTCTGCGGGACGCTTCGCTGGAGCTGGGGCCCTATGGCGCTGAACGGCAGCAACGGGCTGTTGAAATGGCCATGCGCGATGTGCAGGACTGCCTCGCCAACGACGACCTCCAGGAGCTGGATCTGTGTGTAAGCGGTCTTGAGGAGGCTCTCTTCGGTCTGAACCGTCGTCTTTCGGCGGAGCGTCAGGGCGATGGCAGTCCGCTTCAGGGCATTCGCAACACCCTTGGGTCCCTCAAGGATGAGCTGTTTGCCGATGATTGGGATGACGACCCCTGGGGTCCCCCCAGTCGTCCGGGTGAACGCGGTCGAGGCCTGAGCCGTCGTGACTCTGCACCTTGGGACGATGACATCTACCGCTGATCCTGATTATTGGTCTCTGCTGGGGGTTGATCCCGACTGCACGGATCAGCAGCTGAAACGTGCCTTTCGCCGCGAGGCGCGCCGTTGGCATCCGGATCTGAACAGCAATGATCCCGTTGCTGAGGATCGCTTCAAGCTGGTCAATGAGGCCTATGCGGTGCTCAGTGATCCCCGCCGCCGCGATGCTTGGCAACGGGGCGGTGGTACAGGCGCGGGTGTTGCTGATCCCTTCGCGCACGGGTTCCCCGATTTCGAGGACTATCTCGACGTGATTTTCGGTGGGGGGGCAGGGCGATCAACGGCTGAGTCCGACATGGAGCCGGATCCACCCTTCCGGGGTGATGACGTCAGAAGTGAAACCAGAAGAACTGAACCTCCGGTTTCAGCACCGCCGCCGCCGCCGCCCGTGCGTGCTGTGGAGGACCTCGAATCGGTCGTTCATCTCACCGCTGATCAGGCTCTGCAGGGCACCCAGGTGGAACTCACGCTCGACGACGGCACGGTGATCGAGCTGAACACTCCTCCCTTCGCTGGTGATGGCTGGCGACTTCGGCTTGAGGGTGTCGCCCCGGGTGGTCGTGATCATTTCCTGCAGCTCCGGGTTGTGACCGAAGACGGGCTTCGGATCGATGGTCTTCGCGTGCTCTACAAGCTGCTGTTGTTTCCGCCAGATGCTGCTCTTGGCTGCGCTGTGGATGTGCCCACGCTGGATGGACCCGTGACGCTGCAAGTTCCACCCGGTTCATCGAGCGGACGCTTGCTGCGACTTCGTGGTCGTGGGCTGCAGCTGGAGAACGAACGGGGGGACCAACTGGTGGAGATTGTTGTGGTGATTCCTTCAGATCTGGGCGATGCGGAACGGGCTCTTTATCGCCGCCTTCAGGAACTGGCGAGCGAATCCGAGCAGGTTGGATGACGATGGGTGAGACTCCGGTCCGATTGATCTGACGTTTTCTCGATGCGCGTCCACGTCCTGCTCTTTGATGCCGGTACGGATAGTGAAGGCATCCACTCGCTTGAAATTGCCGGACGCACTGTGGTTCTTCTGTTTGAGAACCCCGACGATGCCGAGCGTTATGCCGGCCTTCTGGAGGCGCAGGACTTTCCGGTCCCGACGGTGGAGGCCCTGGACCGAGAAGACGTGGATTTGTTTTGTCGTGAGGCCGGCTATGAGGCCCGCGTGATCGAGTCGGGTTTTGTGCCGAGCAATGACGAGGAGCGCCTGTTCATGGCGCCGCCGCAGAGCAACCGCGATGTGAGCAACTGGAAGGACGACACCAACCCTGATAACCCAATCCCTGACAACGCCAACCCTGAACAACACGCCGCTGAACCTGCGCGCCAGGGACTGGAGACCGAGCCCGAGTCAAATCCTGAACTCGATGAACTGCGTCGGCGGTTGGAGGGCCTGCTCTGAACCATGGCCCTGTTTGACCCTGATCTCCAGCCCTCCAGCGACCGCGGCCATCTGCTGACCGAGCAGAGCAATCAGCGCAGTTCACGGTTGGATCAACTCGACACCCTCGAGCTCGTCGCCCTGTTTGCGGACGAGGATCGGCGTCCCCAAGAGGCTGTCGCCGCGGCCGCTCCTGACCTTGCTCAGGCCGTTGATGCCGTTTCTGAGCGACTTCGTGCCGGCGGTCGTCTCTTCTATCTCGGTGCTGGCACCTCAGGCCGGCTGGGGGTCTTGGACGCCGCGGAGTGCCCACCCACTTTTTGCAGTGATCCCGAGCAGGTGCAGGGGGTTCTCGCTGGTGGTTCAGCAGCGCTGTTGCGCAGTTCCGAAGGGCTCGAGGATGTTGAGGCTGCCGGTCGGGCTGACCTGGAGGAGCGGGGGTTTTGCTCCAAGGACTGTCTTGTGGGGATCGCCGCAGGTGGCACCACGCCATACGTTCGCGGCGGCCTGGCGTTTGCGACAAGCATTGGCGCTCTGGCGATTGCCATGGCCTGTGTTCCGACGGAACAGGCTCCCCTTCCCTGCGATATCGACATTCGTCTGCTCACCGGCCCTGAGCTGCTGACTGGATCCACGCGGATGAAGGCCGGCACGGCCACAAAACTTGCCTTAAACACGCTGTCGACCGCCGTGATGGTGAAGCTCGGCAAGGTCTATGGGAATCGGATGGTGGATGTAGCCGCAAGCAACAGCAAGTTGGTGGACCGATCGCTGCGGATCCTGAGGGATCTGGCCGGTGTCGAGCGGGAGCGTGGGCTGACGCTGCTTGAGGACGCCGGCGGATCGGTCAAACTCGCTTTGTTGATGGCGTCTGCTGACTTGCCTGTCGACCAGGCATGTGCGCTGCTTCAGCAGCATGACCAGCAGCTTCGCTCGGCACTGGCCTCCTGCGGAGCTCAGCTGAAGGACCTCAGCTGATGGAGGACTGATCGAACGATCCCCAGTAAGGGGAGGTGAACAGATCGAGCTTTGATCGGGTCTCGGCAGGCACCTGGTCCTTGGGCGTGATCAAGGCATTGGCGAGGGCTGTGTGGGCCGTCGAAGCAGGAGGCTTTTGCTTCAGCTGCTGCATCAAACCGCTCAGGATCGGTTCGGTGGCCGAGGCATTGGCCTGCAGGTTGCTAATCACCATCTCCACAGAGACCGCGTCATGGTCTTCATGCCAGCAGTCAAAGTCGGTGACCATGCTCAGGGAGGCATAGGCCAATTCGGCTTCCCGGGCCAGGCGGGCCTCGGTGTGATTGGTCATCCCGATGACTGAACAACCCCAGGAGCGGTAGAGCTTGCTTTCGGCCTGGGTGGAAAAGGCGGGGCCCTCCATGCAGAGATACGTTCCTCCGCGATGCAGCTTTTGCCCCTTCGGCAAGCCCCTCTCGGCAGCATCGGCCAGTAGGGCACTTAACTGCGGGCAGAAAGGTTCGGCAAGGCTGACGTGAGCCACACAGCCGTTCCCGAAAAAACTGGATGGCCTTTGACGCGTGCGGTCAATGAACTGATCCGGTACGACCATGTCCCGCGGATGCAAATGGCCCTGAAGTGATCCAACCGCGGAGAGGGAGATCAACCAGCGCACCCCCAGCGACCGCATCGCCCAGATGTTGGCCCGGTAGGGAACTTCACTGGGCAGCAGCTGGTGATGCCGGCCATGGCGGGCCAGGAAGACGGTCTCGACCCCCTCAAGTTCTCCCAATCGCAGTTGATCGGATGGCGTCCCGAACGGTGTTGGTATCGCACGTTCTTCCACCTGGCTTAAGCCGGGAATCGAATACAGGCCGCTACCGCCGATGACGCCAACCCGGGCTCCCTCGAGATCTGCCATGCCACTACTCTCACTACACTCCAGTTTTGCTCGCGCGATCATGACTAAGGCCTTGATGGACACCGAAGCAGGCCTGATCGAGCTCGAGCTATTTGATGCCGATGCCCCGAACACTGTCGCCAACTTCGTGAAGCTGGTGAAAGACGGCTTTTACGACGGCCTGGCCTTTCACCGGGTGATCCCAGGTTTTATGGCCCAGGGAGGATGCCCCAACAGCCGTGAGGGCGCCCGCGGTATGGCTGGAACCGGAGGTCCCGGTTACCAAATCGATTGCGAGATCAACCCGCAGAAGCACCAGGCCGGAACCCTCGCCATGGCCCATGCCGGCCGCAACACCGGTGGTTCGCAGTTCTACATCTGCCATGAGGCACAGTCCCACCTCGACGGTGTTCATACGGTGTTTGGCCACACCGGCAACATGGATGTGGTGTTGAAGCTCTCCAACGGCTCCCGGATCAACAAAGTGACGATCCAGGAGGGCTGATCAGCGCCGCGTCCAGTGCAGGAGTGACGGGCCGTTTTCGATCAGTCCGTCACTGCTCATGTCGATCAGCTCATTGAGCTGATGCTCCACCCGCTCAAGATTCTGGGGCGGGTGCAGTGCCATCCGCTCGGTCGGAACCCGCATAAGTCCTACCCGTTCGGTAGCCGCCAGGGCCGCCAGGCTTTGCAGCAGAGGGCTGGCATCTCCACCATCTGGGGACAGTTTCCAGACGAATTGCGGACGGTCCCAGAGCGCCAACAGACGGGGCTCATGCAGGGCCTCGAGGCTGAAGCCATGGCGATGCGCGATTCCCTCCACTTCCAAGCGAATGGTGGGCCAGCTTTCCGGGCCAACGTTCACCGCCAGCGCCAGAACCACACAAGGACTCTCAGATTCGAAGAGATGTCCGAGCTTCTCCCGCTTGGCCGCTAGGTAGTCGGCGTTATGAACGCCTGGGTCCATCACCAGCGGCACCCGCTCTTCCACCTGAAGGCCATAGCCACCAAGTCCGGCAATCTTGCGCGGGTTGTTTGTGAGCAGGCGCAGCCGATGGATGCCCAGGTCAGAGAGAATCTGGGCGCCGACGCCGTAGTTGCGGAGATCCGCTGGGAAGCCGAGGCGTTCATTGGCTTCAACGGTGTCTAAACCTGCTTCCTGAAGGCTGTAGGCCTTCAGTTTGTTGATCAGGCCGATGCCACGACCTTCCTGCCGCAGGTAGACGACTACACCTTCCCCTTCCGCTTCGATCTGGCGCAATGCCGCCTCCAGCTGGGGCCGGCAGTCACAACGCAGCGAGCCAAAGGCATCACCGGTGAGGCATTCGGAATGCATGCGCACCAGTACGGGCTCACGCAGGGCATTCGGCTCGCCCTTGATCAGAGCAACATGTTCAGAACCATCGAGTTCGTTGCGATAACCCACCGCTTGGAAGGTCCCGAAACGGCTCGGCATCTGTGCCTGGGCCAGTCGGCGGACAAACCGCTCGTTCTCCAGCCGGTAACGGATCAGATCCGCAATGCTGATCAGCTTCAGCCCCCACCGATCGGCGTAGCTGCGCAGCTCCGGCAGCCGGGCCATCGAGCCATCGCTGTTTTGGATTTCGCAGATCACCCCCGCAGGGCTGAGGCCTGCCAGCTGTGACAGATCGACGGCGGCTTCAGTGTGGCCAGCGCGCTTCAGTACGCCACCAGGGCGGGCGCGTAAGGGAAAGATGTGCCCGGGTCTGCGCAGTTCAGCCGGCCGCGTGGCCGGATTGAGCGCCACCTGAATGGTGGCGGCGCGGTCTTCGGCGGAGATTCCAGTGGTCACCCCATGCTCAATTCCGGCATCGATGCTCACCGTGAAGGCCGTTTCGTTGGCGTCGGTGTTGCGATCCACCATCAGCGGAAGATCGAGTTCATCCAGCCGTTGTCCCTCCATGGCGAGACAGATCAGGCCCCGCGCCTCGGTGGCCATGAAGTTGATCGCTTCTGGAGTTGCGAACTGGGCTGCGCAGATCAAATCACCTTCGTTCTCCCGCTGTTCGTCGTCCACCACGACAATGCACTCACCATTTCGGATCGCCGCGAGGGCATCGCTGATGGCATCAAACGCGATGGGATCGTTCGCGGGGTCAAGGGAACTGGGGTTCAGGAGCCTGGTCGCCGGTTGATGACCTCATTATTGATCTCTGTACGATCAGCCGTTGGTTGGTTGATTCAATGGCAGGCAACAAAGCGTCGGCGGTTGAAGCGATGGCAACGTTGAAGGGCGGACGGGTTGCTGTCATTGGCGCCTCCGGCTATGGCGGCCTCCAGACCATCCGCCTGCTGCAGGGACACCCGGGTCTTTCCGTCAGTTTTCTCGGCGGTGAACGCAGTGCCGGCCAACGCTGGAGTTCTGTTTGTTCCTTCCTGCCCCTGCCGGATGACCCGATGGTGGAATCGGCAGACCCCGACCGGATTGCGGCCTGCTCCGACTTCGCCGTTCTGAGTCTTCCCAACGGCCTGGCATGTCAATTGGCGCCACAACTGCTGGAGCGGGGTGTGCGGGTTGTGGATCTTTCCGCCGACTTCCGCTACCGCTCCCTCGACCAGTGGCTTCAGGTGTATGCCAAGGAGGCCGGGTCTCTCAATCGAAAGGATGCCGAGCTCTGCAGCAATGCTGTCTATGGCCTGCCTGAATGGAACGGCCCTGCGATCGCCGAGGCGAAGTTGGTGGCGGCTCCCGGATGTTTCCCCACCGCGAGTTTGCTGCCCTTGCTCCCTTTTCTTAAGCAAGGTCTGATTGAGACGAACGGCATCGTGATTGATGCCAAGACCGGCACCTCCGGTGGTGGACGGGTGCCAAAGGAAGCGATGTTGCTGGCGGAAGCCTCTGAATCCATTGCGCCCTACGGCGTGATCGGTCATCGCCACACCTCAGAGATCGAACAGATGGCGACGGAGGTGGCTGGGCAGGAGGTTCGTCTTCAGTTCACTCCGCACCTCGTGCCGATGGTTCGTGGTCTGCTTTCAACGGTGTATGCCCGACTGCGCGACCCCGGCCTCACCGCTGAGGATTGCACCACCGTTCTGGACGCCATCTACAGGCACCATCCCTGCGTTGAGGTGCTCCCAGTGGGCACCTACCCCGCCACCAAATGGGCGCGGCACACGAATCGCGCCCTGCTGTCAGTTCAGGTGGACACCCGCACGGGCCAGCTGGTGTTGATGAGTGCGATCGACAACCTGATCAAGGGCCAGGCGGGGCAGGGCGTGCAATGCCTGAACCTCATGGCTGGCCTCGCGCCTGAGACGGGTCTGCCTCTGCAGTCGTTCTATCCCTGACGCCAGGTTGGCTTCAGGCCAGCGAGGGCAGCCGGCAAGAGCAGGTGTTCCTGTTCTTGGATCCGTTTGGCAAGCGTGGCGTGGTCATCACCATCGAGAACGGGGACGGCGGCCTGGGCCAAGATCGGGCCGGCATCCAGCTCCTCGGTGACGATGTGAACCGTGCAGCCGGTGAGCTTCACTCCGGCTTCTAAGGCCTGCCCCACCGCGTCCATGCCGCGGAAGCTGGGCAGCAGCGATGGGTGGATGTTGATCAAGCGTTCTGAAAATCCGCTGATTAAGACATCGGTGACGATCCGCATCCAACCCGCCATCACCACCAGCTCCACCTGGTCGGCGCGGAACAGGTGCACCAGTTCGGCGTCCAGCTCGCGTCGGTTCTTGAGCAGACGATGGTCGAGCACCGACACAGGAATCCCGAGACGTTCGGCGCGTTGCTGGGCTCCACAGCCTGGATTGTTCACCACCAGCCGTTGAATTCGTGCATTGAGTTCCCCCGCCTGGATTGCTTGGGCCAAGGCTTCGAAGTTGCTGCCGTTTCCGGATGCCATCACCCCCAGCTGCAAGGGGGCCTGGTCAGCTCGAATGTTGTGGCTAGGGTCAGTCAAAGCGGGGTCCGGTCCATGTCCCATCTCTCCATCCTGCCGACTGTCTTTACCGATCTCGAGCGACTTGTGCGGGCCCTGCGTGATGAGGGCTTCAGTGTTGAGCGAACGACCGAATTGCAGGGTTTTGCTGACGATTCCCACATCGTTGATGTGCTTGCTGTTCATGGAGATGCCATGCCCCTCGGCTGGACCCAGCGGGAGGACGGCACGATCGTGATGCATGGCGACATTCAACGGATCAGCCGCCAGTCGGGGCTTGAACAGCGGTTGCAGCGGGTGACGCGTCGCTATGCCCTGCTTCATGCCATGGACCAGGTGCGTTTCGGTGCGATGGGATCGGCCGACCTGATCGTGCAGTCCCTCTGACGTGCCAGATCCGGTTCAGATCAGGCTCGATCTGAGCCATCCCGAAACGCAGACCATCGGTGTGTCCATCCAATGGACACCCCAGACGAGGCGCCAGACCTTTCAGCTGCCGGTGTGGACCCCGGGGTCCTACACGGTGCGCGATCACGCTCAGCACCTCCACAGCCTGGAGCTGCTCGCCAACAGCGAAGAGCTCGCGGTGCGTCGTTTGGCGCCCCACCAGTGGCTCTGTGATCTTCCTGATCTGAGCCCGCTCACGCTCAACTATCAGCTTGAAGCAAGGGATCTGACCGTCCGCACTGGGTTGCTGGACCCTGATTTTGCCTCGCTCTGCCTCGCCGCTGTGGCGATGGATATCGATGGCTTCCGCTGGTCGCCCCACCGCGTTGCGGTGAAGGCTCCGGAGCACTGGAGTGTGCATCTGCCGCTTGAAACCAGTCCTGAGGGGTGGATCGCTGCGGATTTCGATGCCCTCGTCGACAGCCCGCTCCATGCCGGTCCCTTTCAGGCGGAACCCTTCACGGTGCAGGCCTGCAGCCATGAGTTGCTGTTGATCGGCACTCCGCCCAAGGGTTGGCCGCCGAACTTCCTCAGCGACATCGAGCGCGTTTGCAGCGCAACCTGTCGATTGATGGGAACTCCTCCTCCGGCTGGGGATCGCTATCAGTTGGTTCTGCAACTGCTCGACCAGGGCTATGGCGGCCTCGAGCACGATCACAGTGCCGTGTTGCAGTTCAGTTGGTCAGCCTTGGCCAAGCCCAAGGGCTACCGGCAGCTGTTGCAGTTGATCGGCCACGAATACCTGCACCAATGGAACGTGCGCCGGCTGCGGCCTGTTGAGCTGCGTCCCTACGACTACGGACAGGCGGTGATCACTGAGGGCCTTTGGTTTGCCGAGGGGATCACCAGTTACTACGACCTGAGCCTGCCCCTGCTGGCGGGGCTTTCGGATCGACCGACCCTGCTCAAGGATCTGGGGGAGGAGCTCTCCAGCGTGTTGATGTCACCTGGTTGCTCCGTTCAATCGCTGGCAGCCAGTGCCCGTGAGGCTTGGATCAAGCTGTACAAGGCCACGCCAGCGTCGCGGGATACCCAGATCAGCTACTACCGATTGGGTGCCGCGGTGGCCTTCTGCCTGGATGTGCGCCTACGGCAGCGTGGTCAATCCATGGCGGCCATCCTGCGGGAACTGTGGTTGAGGCTTGGCCGTCAGGCTCGCGGTTACAGCCGCCACGACATCAAAGCCGCCTTGGCCCAATGGGATGCCGACCTGGCGGCCGATCTGGATCAATGGCTGGATCAACCTGAGGCTCTTCCCTTGATCGATTGCGTGGAGGCTCTTGGGCTGCGGATGGATCCTGTTCCGCTCAAGCATCCCGACCATGGACTCACGCTCAAGGATGGAGATGGTGCCGCCTTAATTCAGCGGGTGCGGCGCCAGAGTCCCGGCCAACGGGCTGGGCTTGTGGTGGGCGATGAGTTGCTCGCGATTAATGGCTATCGGGTGCGTCGCGGCAGCGATCTCCCGTCTCTGTTGGAGCAGCAGGACTGCGTGAGCGTCACCTACGCGCGACGCAGTCTCTTGAAGGAGACCCAGTTGTTTCCTGACAAAGGTGTGGACCATTGGTCGTTGGATTGGGATCCTGGGTGCACAACGGAACAACGGCAATTGCGGGATCGATGGTTCGAGATCGTTTAAGTCGTTATTGGAGCGGTCTTCGGAGTCGCGTTCAGGAGCATCGGGGTCTCTCGATTACTGCAGCAGCAGCAGGGTCGTTGGCTCTGGGCCTGGTGGGCTGGGTGTTGGTGGATCAAGGTGGGCTGTCCCATGCAGGGGTTCGCCCGTCCCTGATGGAGCTGCTCGACCAGGTGGGGAGGGAACGCGGTCGCCAATTGGAAGAGAACCCCTCCTCCTCGGTGCCTTTACCGCCGAAGTCGCGCTCGTGGCGCTCTCCATTGGCTCGCCAATGCTCAGATGTCGACACCGCGCTGCGGTCCCGTCTGAACCAGCTCGATGCCCGGTCAAGCTCCTGGCGTGCATTCGTGAAGATCGATCCCACCAATTTCGGTGAGCGCTACGACCAAGACGCGTTCGGTCGTCGGATTGATGCCACTCCCAGGGTGGTGGTGCTGCACGAGACGGTGTATTCACTCGGTTCCGCCTTGAACACCTTCATGACTCCCCACCCGCGGGATGAAGATCAGGTGAGCTACCACACGCTTGTGGGGCAGGACGGGCGTGTTCTGGATCTGGTGGACCCGTTAAGTCGCGCCTATGGCGCCGGTTTTTCAGCTTTTCTGGGTGAGTGGGCGATCACCAATAAGAAGCTCAAGGGCTCTGTGAACAACTTCGCGTTGCACCTAAGCCTGGAAACACCGCCGTCGGGGGCGAACGCCAATGGCACCCATGCCGGCTATACGACCCAGCAATACGACGCGTTGGCTTTGGTGTTGTCGGGTTGGATCCGTTCTTTCAATCTCCCTCCAGCGGCGATCACGACCCATCGCCATGTGGATCTGGGCGGAGAACGGGGTGATCCACGCAGCTTCGATTGGTCGAAACTTCAGGTGCGGCTGGCGGCTCTTGGCGACCTCTGCGTGACCTGAAGCGTCGTTAGCGTTCGCATCCCTGACACGGCTTCGGTGACAAGGCTCCCCAGCGAGGATCTCGATCGGATCATTGAAATGGCCTGGGAAGACCGCACTCCCTTCGAGGCGATTGAATTTCAATTCGGACTCTCCGAGCCGCAGGTGATCGCGCTGATGCGGCAACAAATGAAAGCGTCGTCGTTCAAGCTTTGGCGCAAGCGTGTGAGCGGACGCAAGACCAAACACGCCGCCACCAGCAGCTCCGACCGGTTCCGGGCGAGTTGCCACAAGTGATTGGGGCCTGCTTCGGTTCAGCGCAGGACGCCCCGCAGGATCCCTTGAACCAAACCTGCCGGATTCATGCCCCGGGGGAAAGTCTGGGGTGCGTTGCGGTAGCTCGGGCCTGAGATCAGGCCTGCAGCCACCTGCCCCATCACGCCGTCAAAAGGGGCAGTGTCATCGGAACGCCGGACCGGAGTGGTGAAGGCCCTCACGCAGCCATAGAAATCCCTGGCGTCTTTGCACTGTGCTGCCACTTCGGCGTCCACCTGAGCGAGTGCGGTTGATGGGACAAGCAGGCCAAATGCCAGCAGGTGTAGGAGTTGTTTCATCGATCTGCCGTGCTGGATCAATGCTTCAACAGATAGGGGGGCTTCCACCTCCCCCATTTGGGGGAGGCATGAAGGCTCGCCCCATCCCTCAGTTGAGGGATGGGGCTTAGCTCTTGCTAACAGCAATCAGAACTGGAAGGTCACACCGCCGCTCGCGCGCCATGTCGTGCCCCGGTCGCTCGCCCAGAACTCCATGCCACCCCGCCCGTACAACTTCACCGAGATGCCGTTGACGTTCTGCACCGTGTAATCCAGACCAGCCTCAAGCAACGCTCCGTTTTCGGTGCCCAGCTGGGAGTCGAAATTCACCGTCTTGTTGGTGAACTTGTAGCCAATCTCCTGGCCCTCATTCGCCTGGTTCCAATCCGCCAGCCAGGCTGCCCGCAGGCTCGGCACCAGCAGTCCCCGCTCACCGGTGCGGATCGGCACCGACAGTTTCATCCCCAACTCCGTCTCAGCGAAGTTGGTCGTGCGGCTCTTGTACTTCAGCCGCAGGTTCTTCTCCGTTCCATGGCTTTCCGAGAAACCTTGCTCGTGGTTGCGGGTCCACACCACCTGGCCCTGGGGTTCCAGCACCACGCCACCGGTCTTGAACGGGGCACCGATCCGCAGTGCTCCCAGATAGCTGGTGACGCTCTTGTCACCCTTCGCAGTATTCCCGCCCAGATCCTCGTTGATCCTCAGGATGTTGCGGGACTGTTCACCGCTGAATTCACTCGCCCCCAGCAGGCCCTGCACATAGAAATGTCGGGTGGAGTACTGGGCCGTTAAGCCGCCGCCCCAGCCCTCAGGGTTCCAGCTGCCGCCGCCAGTCTCCCCGCTGTGCTGGTTCACATTCAGATCGCCGTAATTGGCATACGCTCCGATCTGGAACGTCTCGCTCAGCGCCACATCCACACCAAAGCTGGTGCCGTAGGCGCTCAAGTCGTAGTCGTTGTACAAAATCGACGACTCATCAGCGCGGCTGTTACCGCCAAATCCCTTCACCCAGGCGCTGACGCCATCACGCTTGGCCAGATCCAGCTCGTCATCGTTCAGATCAACAAGGCTGACGCCATCGAACTCAACAACAACGGCGCCTTCCTCAACCTCGATCGCAACAGCAGCATCACCATTGCCCGCAGCATCATCAACCTCAACCTCTGCAACCTCAACGCCTTCAACAGCACCTTCCACATACTCAGCCGCTTCTCCATCACTGAGCTCATCAGCCTTCAGCCACAACGGTTGAACAGGAGCTGCCTCCTCCATCACAGCCTCGTCTTCCACAACGCTCTCCTCAACAACCTCTTCTGCCACCAGTTCCTCGAACTGACGCAACGGCTGGCGATCAAACAACGTGTCCACCAGCAGGTTGTTATGCAGCGCTAAACCACGACCCGCGGCATCCACATTCCGCGGCGCCAAACCACTGCCCACCAACCGAGACAACTGACCAAAATCAAAGCTCAAGGGCAGGTCAATTTCTTCATTCTCCAAACCATCAAGCAGGGCATCAATGATCTCCCCTGCCACCTCTTCTTCCTCGTCCCAAGCTTCATCTTCATCGCCGGGGATGTCGCTGATCACATCACACAAATCATCTCCCACCTCACAACCGGGGAGAGCATCCAATTCGCCGTCGCCATCAGCATCGGGATCATTCTCATCAGGAATACCGTCGTTGTCGTCATCCTCATCGATGGCATCGGGCTCTCCATCTCCATCGGTATCCGGCAGCTCATTGCTCACATCACACTCATCACCTTCACAAGGCTTCTCAGGCTCCGGATCAATCACATCCGGCAAGCCATCGCCATCGCCATCCACAATCGGCAACTCATTGCCGACTGAGCAGTCATCGCCCTCACACGTTGGAGGCTGGAACGGGGGAATCACGGGAGGCTTCTCTGTGCCTTCCTCCTTGCAACTGTCTGGATCAAGCAAACACTCCAAATTATCGTTGACTTGAACGACGAGATCGAGGGAACCTTCTTCTAAATAACCCTCATACACAGCACCCATGCCAGTGACTGCATTTTCTTCACCCAAGCCCTCAAACTTGTAAGCCCCACCACCTTTCTGACCTTGAACAACGATAAACGTGTTCTTCGCTAACTTCTCTGCACCATCAACGTTGCCGGCAATAATTTCATACACCGCCTTGCCATCATCATCAAGATCAATATTTTGAAGCTCCTGTGGAATACCAACCACCAAGCTGCCACTTTCAAACTCAAATTCGTCAGAAACACGAATCGGTGGATTATTTTTCCGATTCAGAACCGTTGCAATACCGCCAGGTAAAACGGCATCAGCTTCATATGCATTCAGTTCAATACTTTGTGAAACAAGAGGCTGCACCGGACTGATAAATACCTGGCCACCTTCCGTAATATCCAGGCGATTAATTTTGAACTCACCGCGGCCAATCGAATTGGACGCCAGATCCAATCGACCCCTTCCCTTCACGAACGTTTCTGATTCCTGATCAATGCCTTGAGCATTGGCGAGGGCCAAGACACCATCTTCGATGGTTGTTGGCCCCCTGTATATATTAACACCTGAGAAAGTGGTTGTACCATATCCAACTTTCGTGAAGCCACCAGCTGGCCGCTCCATCGTTCCAGACCAAGTTGTATCTGTATTCAAGCTCCCCGCAGTGAGAATAATTGCCTTACCTCCTTGGCCAAGGGTAATTCCACCTGAACCTTCGATTGACCCAATCTCATCAGTGGTGTCAACTACATACCTGCCACCAAGATCAACGATAACTCGGTTTTTATCAGAAAGCTGACCACCCACAACTAGTGCACCCTCTTGAATATGCGTATCACCAGAATATGTATTTTCACCCATCAGACTTAGATTCGATTTACCAGTCTTTCTAAAACCACCGCCACCCTGAACATTCCCTTTAATCGATAGAAAGCTATCAGCAGCAACATGAATTTCGGCATTCCCCTTTAATGTCAAATCGGAAGTTAACTCAGAAGTCGTATGACCTCGACGAGAAGAACTTCGAAGGGTGCCACGATCAAGGGTCAAAGAAGTAATCTCAACATCTTTCTGACCATTCAGATCCAGAGTTCCGTCTTTCTCAATCGTTGTCTTAGAGCCTTTTGGAATGCCCGTAGCTGAGCCAAGTTTCAAAGTGCCTCCCGCAACGACTGTCTCCCCCTTGTAGGAATTTTCAGCTGTTAACTCAAGAACACCAGCGCCAATCTTGTTGAAGCCAGCGCTGCCCGTGATCGCACCATCAATCGACAAGGATGCGCCTTGTTTTGAAACATCGATCGTGCTATCTGAAGCCAAACTAAATCCCTTCGCAAGGCTCGCCTTGCCATCTCCACTGTTCTGAAGCGTTCCGCTTTTAAGCGTTAGCGAATCGATGCTGATATCTTGTTGATCATTGAGATCAAGCGTTGCACCGGAGTCAACCCTTGTTGAGGATATATTTGGGATGCCCGTAGGAGAACCAAGCCTTAAAGTCCCTTCCTTAACGGCTGTCTCCCCCTTGTAGGAATTTTTTCCAGAGAAGATTGTCGTACCACCCCCAACCTTGCTGAAATTACCATCATCGCCATAGATTTCTCCCGAAAACTCAGAATCAAACTTACCTGCACTCAAAGTCTCGAATTTAGCAATCTCTATATTTCCAGCCCCTGCAATCGAGCCAACAGTGTCTGATGAATAGACATTGTAGTAAGCATCTTTTTTGACAACGACCCTCGTTTCGTCGCTTAAGCTTCCTCCTTCTTTGACAGTTAATTGGCCACCGCTGATGATCGTGTTACCTGTATAGTTATTTTCAGCTGTTAACTCAAGAACACCAGCGCCAATCTTGGTGAAGCCAGCGCTGCCCGTGATCGCGCCATCAATCGACAAGGATGCGCCTTGTTTTGAAACATCGATCGTGCTATCTGATGTCAAACTAAATCCCCGCGCAAGGCTCGCCTCGCCATCACCACTTTTCTGAAGCGTTCCGCCAGCGAGCGTCAGCGTATTGATACTGACATCTTCAAGATCGTTGAGATCAAGCGTTCCAAAAGTCCCTTTATCAACGTCGGATTCAACTGTTGTTGGGGATTGATATGGGATATCCGTAGGAGAACCAAGCCTTAAAGTCCCTCCCGCAACGACTGTCTCCCCCTTGTAGGAATTTTGAGCTGTTAACTCAAGGACACCATCACCAATCTTGGTGAAGCCAGCGCTGCCCGTGATCGCACCATCAATCGACAAGGATGCGCCTTGTTTTGAAACATCGATCGTGCTATCTGATGTCAAACTAAATCCCCGCGCAAGGCTCGCCTCGCCATCACCACTTTTCTGAAGCGTTCCGCCAGCGAGCGTCAGCGTATTGATACTGACATCTTCAAGATCGTTGAGATCAAGCGTTCCAAAAGTCCCTTTATCAACGTCGGATTCAATTGTTGTTTCGGATTGATTTGGGATGCCCGTAGGAGAACCAAGCCTTAAAGTCCCTTCTTTAACGACTGTCTTCCCCTTATAGGTATTGTTGCCCGACATCTCAGTGATGCCCTTACCTATAAAAGCCAAGAACGATGGCGTATCCATCTGCCAACCATTCGAGAAATTGCCAGAGAAACTCCAATGATAGCCATTGTTATTAATTCTACTTCCTCCTTTGGTATCGATTTTCCCAGCTTCTTTCAAATCGTCTAAAACAGGGTTTTTATTGTGTTGATGAACCTTAAAATCAAGTTCGCTGGACTCGTTGCCCAGGGCAGTCAACATCCCCCCTTCAAACACGGGTCTTATCTTTCCCTCGTCAGCAAGATCCCCTGGTTCTTTATCCCCTAATTTTTCAACGTCATCGAGCGTGGCATCATCACAACTAATGCCTGTGGGGCAACCCTCCTTACAGACTTGAAAGCGTTTTGTGACCGTTTGCTTGCAGTATTCTGGATCGTTCCCACTAATGTCCTGCTGACACCTCCACAAGGCATCTAGATAACTTATTTTGCAGTTGGTATTGCACAATTCCGCAGCATCAGACCCATCCGAGGAGTGCGCGGGAAGCAAATGGGCTGCCGACAAGTAAAACGCGGCGATGGCAGTGAGCTTGAACTTATTCATTTTATTCGTTTGTAATCAACTTTATTAGCTTATGCTCTACCTAAGGTTTTGCAATAATCCACAACCAATCTTTCGATTCTAGTGAGACTTTGAATGGGAATAGCTTTACGGCTCCTCTTTTCTCGTGGCACGGATCAAAGGAAAAGGGTTGGTTTTTTCCCGGTTAGCTATCAATTTGCGTGATTCATACTTCGGACCCCCTTGATTTCTGAGCGCAGCACTGCCTGATATCGATACACCTTCCTGCTCAGAACAGGAAGCTTTCGATGCAATTACTAGGCTCCTGAGCTTCAAACAGTTCCACCTCACGTTTTGAGAACGCTTGCAGAGCCCTTTGAGATCTCAAAGTACTGAGGATTGGTTCTTCGCTGTCGTGACTACGACTCAGAAGAGCAATGGTGCATTTTCTTGCCCTGAGCTCTACGCCATTTGCTTGGTTGGGTTTGGTGAGGAGCCGGCTTGTTCCGAATGACCAGCCCAAGCAGCCTCTAAACCGTGATGTCTGGGTTGGGTTGGCGGCCGCCGTAAATTAATCCGTGCAGCTCAGGGTCTTGCATGTAGCCCAGCACCCGAGCGGGGTAATCCAGCTTTCCGTTGTGGAGATAGGTGAGGGTGGCGATTGCCTTGGCATCCAGATACGAGCGACTCGCCTGCAGCATCAAGCTCTCCGGCAGGCCAAGGGCAAGCTTCAGCCGTTGGAACTTCGCCGCCAAGAAAGTGATGTTCATCTCGGGATCCAGCAGCTGTTTGCGGGCCCAGGTGATTTCCTCCTGCGTCGGGTTCGCTGGAAGCCGGTTCTGATGAATGAGCTCAGCAATGCCGAGCTGCGCAAGACCATGGGTCTTCACCAGGCCGGAGTGGGCGATGAAGGGGAGGCTCTCCCCTGGCTTGGAGTGCTGGATCTCGTCGAAGAGAACGGCCGTGATCAACATCGGATTCACCTGATGCGCCGTTGCTTCGCGCAGGATCACCGGTTTCAGCTTCCGCAGGCGATTCAAGGTTGATGAGCGCAGCGGTTTGAGCTGATCGACGCTGTTTGTGAACAGCTGGGCAAGCTGTGTCTGGGGGCCATGCACACCGAAGCGCCGTTGCAGCAGCTTCAGTTCTTCCGGTGAAAAGTCTGTTGGCTCAAGTCTGTCCTCGACAACCACAGGCACCTGATTCTCGCGATCAGTGACAGGTTGTGCCCACTGTCCGATCAAGCAAAAGCTTGCTGCTGTCGCCAGAAGCGCAGTCGTTAATCGCAGTGGCTCAGCCATGGGGGCTGGAAAACCGGTCAGTGGAAGGTGACATGAAACTAACTGGGGTGTCCTTTTGCGTGGGCATCCCGTCAGATCCTGGATACGTTCAGCAAGACTGCATCGCCCGCCCGGCATGAGCTTCCCGGATTTCAGCGCTTCCGACGCTCAGATTCAATGGCAGCGTTTCTGTGATCTCAGCTGGTACCACGATGATCTTGGGGTCTGGTTGGACATCAGCCGGATGCACGTCAACGCCGCAGACCTGCAGCAGTTGCAGCCGCGGATGGACAAGGCCTTCACCGCGATGCAGGAGTTGGAAGCCGGAGCGATTGCCAATCCGGATGAACAGCGTCAGGTGGGTCACTACTGGCTGCGCACTCCCGAACTCGCTCCAAGCTCAGAGCTGCAGCAGCACATCTCCAGGGAAATCGAGTTGATCGCCGCCTTCGGGCGCGATGTGATCAACGGAACGATCAAGGCTCCCAACGGTGAAGCTTTCACCGATGTGCTCTGGATCGGCATTGGCGGCAGCGGTCTGGGTCCGGCATTGATGATTCGAGCTCTGCAGAACCCCGGTCAGGGACTTCCCTTCCACTTCTTCGACAACGTTGACCCCAACGGGATGAGCAACGTCCTGGCAGGTCTTGATGGTCGCTTGGATCGCACGCTGGTGGTGACTGTGAGCAAGTCGGGAGGCACCCCCGAACCGCATCTCGGCTTGGAGCAGGCTCGCCATCGGCTTGAAGCGGCTGGAGGCCAGTGGGCTGGTCAGGCTGTCGCTGTGACGATGCTGAACAGCAAGTTGGATCAGCAAGCTCAGTCCGAGGCTTGGCTCAAACGATTCGACATGTTCGATTGGGTTGGTGGCCGCACCAGCATCACCAGTGCCGTTGGCCTGCTGCCTGGGGCCCTGATCGGTTGCGACATCCGCGACTTTCTCGCTGGCGCCTCTCAGATGGATGCCGCCACCCGCGAGGCGGATCTGCGTCGGAATCCGGCTGCCCTGATGGCGGCCTCCTGGTTTGTCGCCGGCGGCGGTCGGGGTCAGCGCGACATGGTCGTTCTGCCTTATCGCGATCGACTGGAGGTGTTCAGCCGTTACCTCCAGCAGCTGGTGATGGAATCCCTGGGCAAGCGCCTCGATCGCAACGGTGAGGTGGTGCACCAGGGCATTGCTGTTTACGGCAACAAGGGCTCCACCGATCAGCACGCCTACGTGCAACAACTTCGTGATGGTGTCGACAACTTCTTCGCCACCTTCATCGAGGTTCTGGAGGATGTCAGCGACATCCCCGTGATTGGTGGCGAATGCCCCGGCGACTTCCTTGACGGATTCCTACAGGGCACCCGCTCAGCCCTCACTGAGGGTGGGCGCCAGAGCATGACGATCAGCATGCGGTGTTTTGATGCCCGGCGCCTTGGTTCCTTGATTGCCTTGTTCGAGCGCGCCGTTGGCCTGTACGGCGAACTCGTCAACATCAATGCCTACCACCAGCCCGGCGTTGAGGCAGGCAAAAAAGCAGCGGCGGCGATTCTCGACCTGCAAGGCCGTGTGGAAGCGATCTTGGCCGACGGTGTGGCCCGTTCCGCCGACGAGATCCGCCTGGTCCTCGGGGATGGCACCGATGAATCCATTTTCTGGATCCTGCGTCATCTCACCAGCAACAAGCGGGGTTTCAATGCTCAGGGGGACTGGGGCAAACCAGCTTCCATGCGGTTCAGCAAGAACTGATTGCGCCTGGTATCAGGGCACCAGGTTGACCAGTTTCCCGGGAACCACAATCACCCGCCGGGGTGCGGCGCCCTCCAACCATTTTTCGGCAACTTCACTGGCTAGGGCGAGCCGTTCTAACTCTTGCTTGTCGGCAGAAGCGGGAACCTGAATCTTGCCCCGCACCTTGCCCTTCACCTGGATCACCAGTTCAACACTGTCTTGAATAAGAGCCGACGGATCAAGGGCTGGCCAGGTTTGGCGATGAACACTTCCGATTCCACCGAGGCGGCTCCAGAACTCTTCTGCTAAGTGCGGTGCAAAGGGGGCTAAGAGGCGAACCAGGCCGGAGAGGGCCTCCTGCAACACAGGCTCACTCAGGGCGTCGACGCCTGTTGCGCTGATGGCATTGGAGAGCTTCATCAGCTCGGAGATCGCCGTATTCAGCTGAATCTCATCGCTGAGATCTTCGCTGACGGCTTCGATGGCGAGATGCAGGGCACGACGCACGGCGCTGTCGGCTTCATGAAGCGAATCCGACCGTTGCATCGGCTCCATGGAATCGATGCGTGCGGCACCCGCCTCAACAAGCCTCCACAGCCGTTGCAGGAAACGGAACTGGCCTTCCACATCGGCGTCATCCCACTCCAGATCCTTCTCTGGAGGTGCCTTGAACAGGATGAACATGCGGGCCGTATCAGCGCCGTAGCGATCGATTACGGCTGCAGGGTCGACGCCGTTGTATTTCGACTTCGACATTTTCTCGAACAACACCTCCAGCTTGTCGTTGGTGTTGGGGTCGCGGGGATCCTCTGGATCCGCCACATCCGCAGGAGCGATGTACTTGCCGGTTGTCGCATTTCTGTAGGTGATTCCCTGAACCATCCCTTGGGTAAGGAGGCGTTCAAACGGTTCGTTGATGTCAATCAGGTCCCGATCCTTGAGCGCCTTGGTGAAGAAGCGTGCATAGAGCAGGTGCAGGATCGCGTGCTCGATCCCACCCACGTACTGCTTCACCGGCAACCAGCGGTTCACCGCCTCCTTGGTGAAGGGCTTTTCGGTGTTGTGGGGATCCGCAAAACGGAGGAAATACCAGGAGGAACACATAAACGTGTCCATGGTGTCGGTCTCGCGCTTGGCGGGCTTGCCACAGTTGGGGCAGGGCACGTTGACCCAATCGCTTTGCTGACTCAGGGGCGAGCCACCCTTCCCAGAAAGATCAATGCCCCGGGGCAGTTCCACCGGCAGGTCTTCTTTGGGGACAGCTACCGCGCCGCAGTCATCGCAGTGAATAACAGGAATCGGGCAGCCCCAGTAGCGCTGGCGGGAGATCAGCCAGTCGCGCAGGCGATAGGTGACTTTGCTGCGGGCCCAACCCTGTTCCGCTCCATGGCTGGTGATGGAGGTCTTGGCCTCGGCTGATGCTGTGCCATCGAAGGATCCTGAATTGATCAGTGTTCCGGGATCCGTCCAGGCCTGACCAGCGGCGATCGCCTCCGCAGCCCCCTCGGCATCGATCACCTGCTGAATCGGCAGATCATTCGATTGGGCAAAGGCGATGTCACGTTGATCGTGGGCCGGCACGCCCATGACGGCCCCGGTGCCGTATTCGGCGAGCACGTAGTCGGCGATCCAGACCGGAAGAACAGCTCCCGTCAGGGGGTTGACGACACGACTGCCGATGGGAACACCCCGCTTGGGTCGGTCATCGCTTGTGCGTTCGATCGTGCTGAGCCGAGCCACTTCTTTTTTGAAGGCTTCGACCGCCCCCTTCTGCTCAGCGCTTGTCAGGTCGTCGACTTGCTCGTTTTCCGGAGCCAGCACCACGTAGCTCGCTCCGGCGAGGGTGTCGGGCCGGGTGGTGAACACGGTGATCGTCTGGTCCTGGGCCCCTTCAACGCAGAAGGTGATTTCCGCGCCTTCGGAGCGGCCAATCCAGTTGGCCTGCATGGTGCGTACCCGTTCCGGCCAGCCCTGGAGCGCGTCAAGGTCGTTAAGAAGCGGTTCGGCGTAGTCGGTGATGCGTAGGAACCATTGGTTCAGCTGGCGTTGTTCCACCAGGGCCCCGGAGCGCCAGGATCGGCCGTCGCCATCCACCTGCTCATTGGCCAGAACGGTCTGGTCAACGGGATCCCAGTTGACGGTGGCGTTCTTGCGATAGGCAAGCCCCCCTTCAAGGAGTTCCAGGAAAAGCCATTGGGTCCAGCGGTAGTAGTCGCTGTGGCAGGTCGCCTGCTCGCGGCTCCAGTCAATCGATAAGCCAAGCCGATCCAGCTGCGCCCTCATCTGATCGATGTTGCGGTCGGTCCAGTCCCCAGGATCGACATTCCTCTCGATCGCGGCATTTTCCGCGGGGAGTCCGAAGGCATCCCAGCCCATGGGATGCAGTACAGAGTGTCCGCGCATGCGCTGAACACGGGCGATCACATCGGTGATGACGTAATTCCGCACATGGCCCATGTGCAAGCTTCCCGATGGGTACGGGAACATCGACAGGGCAAAGAAGCCAGGTTTGTCACTGTTCTCGTCGGTGGCATCCACCCCATCGGTTTTCCAGCTGGCCTGCCAGCGCTGTTCAAGCGCTACGGGGTCGTAACGATCGTTCTGCGTACTGGCGTCGACGGCAGGGTTGGCAGCGTTCACGGAACCAGCGCTCGGCAAGGTTGCGATCGTGCCACATGCCTGGTGTTCAGCCGAGGGAGCGGATCACAGTGATCTGGCGTCGATTGATCAGCACGGGCCGGCTGGCTGCCATGCGTTCAATGGCCAGAAATTCAGGGTCCTGCCAGATCAGACGCCCCTCGATGGGCTCCTGACCAACCAGCCCGATGCTGAGTGGCAGCTGTTCACGAATCCAGCTCTGCAGCAGCCGAACCCCCGGAAGACTTGGATCAAGTGGAGCTGTCTCCATAGGATTCAGGGGCGATACCGGCCACGCATGCTGCAGTTCAGCAAAGATTGGCTGAAATGAGCCTATAACTAAGGTGTCCGGTATTGTAATTGTTCAATACCAACCCAATACTAACTTTTCTCCAGGTCCGTGCCACGGATTTCCCATAAGCAAGTCGTATTGAGTGGGCGAGGAGCTGTTGTTCAGTACGCCTCTGGCAGCAGTGCAGGCGGGTGGTTTTACAGAGAGTTGGTCCCTGGGACCAAGTCGTACAGAACAAAGCGCATCAAAGGCGTCCAGACGCTTGAGGAAGCCGTGTTGGCGGCGACCGACGTGGCATTCCAGATGCAGGCTGCTTCGGCAGGCACTGAGGCGGTTCTAGGCGGCGTTCTCAGGCTTCAGCCCGGGACAGCAAAGCAATACGTCGCTTCCTCAGTCCGCAAACCAATGTCTTTGACCATCGAATCGGCCTTAGGAGGATTCGAAAAGGAGGAGCTACTTCGGGTTAAAGCAGGTCACATCACGGAGGAGACCCACCGGAACAAGATCCGAACGCTCAGGAAGCACCTCATCCCTTTCCTGGAATCCAAGTACGTCGTTCAAAGCAATCAGATCAGACCTGACAGCTTTCAGGACTACGCACTGTGGAGAGCGAATGCGACTCCTTTAAGCATCAATCGTGAAATCGTTCAAATTCGCGACTTCCTGAGGAACTATCTGGTCAGGCATCGCCTGATGCCAGCAGAACTCCTTGCGGACAAAGGACTCTTTAGGAAGCTTCCGATCCGACAGACAGACCTAATGGCAAACCCAGCCATTAACCCTGAGGACTGGAAGCTGATCATTGACTGGATTCGTGGTCCGTTCCGCAAGGAGGTGGAAGAGGTCTCAAATCACAAGTGGCATTACTGGAGAACTGCTTTTTGGCACTTTGCGCTTCTCTTGAAGAACAGCGGTATGTCGCCTGAGGAGGCGATCAAGCTGAAGTGGAAACAGATTGAGTTCCGAAACGAACCCAGAAGAACGTCAAGAGGAGGCACGGAAGACTGGATTGTTACCTACATCAACACAGTTAGATCAAAAACGAAGCAGGCAAGGGAGATCCCTTGTAATCAGGGTAGAGAATTACAGCGATGGCTTGAGTTCCAACGTCAGTACATCAAGGACAACAACATTCCAACAGAGATAACTTTGGATACACATGTGTTTGGACAGCCAATGAAGGATTGGCGGCCATGGGAGCGCAATCAATTCGGCAAAGCCTGGATAAAAGCAAGGAATGCCGTAGGAGCACAACTTAAAGGTCACAAGTTCTCAAAAAAGCCTTATACACTTTATTCATTGCGGTCTACCTTCATCGAAGATCATCTTGTTAAAGGGACCGACATCTTTCTGTTGTCTAGGATTGCTGGTCATGACGTGAAGATCCTGCAACGACATTACGAGAGAATGGACATCCGAATGAGATCTCGCGAAATCACTCAGATTGAATTTGGTAAAACTAAAGATCGGTCACGTCTTGTAAATCCCTTTGAATAGAGTCCACTCAGAATCGCCCACAACCAGCCTCAAATGGCGCGAACGAAATCCCTTGTTCATAATCACTAAGGCATCAAGCAGCGGCTCTCCGGATATCCACAACGGATAATCACAACGCCCCTGTTTTTCCCTTGCGGGTTTTTGTATTGCTTTCAGCCAACAGACGTTGCGATTCCCTACTTAACCCCATCAAGCATCCACTCCAGTGGTCATGGATTGCAGCTGACTTGAAGTTAAGTC
>NZ_UCNW01000003.1 GCF_900474185.1 Synechococcus sp. UW69
CACCTCTCATGACGATCGCTGTAGGACGCGCGCCACAGCGGGGATGGTTCGACGTCCTCGATGACTGGCTCAAGCGCGACCGCTTCGTATTCATTGGCTGGTCTGGCATCCTTCTTCTTCCAACGGCCTACTTGGCCATTGGTGGCTGGCTGACCGGCACCACTTTCGTGACCTCCTGGTACACCCACGGCATTGCCTCCTCGTACCTGGAAGGTTGCAACTTCCTTACCGCTGCTGTGTCCACCCCCGCTGATGCGATGGGTCACAGCTTGCTTCTCCTCTGGGGCCCTGAAGCCCAAGGTGATTTTGTTCGCTGGTGTCAGCTCGGTGGTCTTTGGGCCTTCGTTGCTCTGCACGGCGCCTTCGCTTTGATCGGCTTCATGCTTCGCCAGTTCGAAATCGCTCGTCTGGTTGGCATCCGCCCTTACAACGCCATCGCCTTCTCCGGTCCGATTGCGGTGTTCGTCAGTGTCTTCCTGATGTATCCCCTCGGCCAGAGCAGCTGGTTCTTCGCGCCCTCCTTCGGTGTGGCAGCGATCTTCCGCTTCCTCCTCTTCCTCCAGGGCTTCCATAACTGGACCCTGAACCCCTTCCACATGATGGGCGTCGCCGGCATCCTCGGCGGTGCACTGCTCTGCGCCATTCACGGCGCCACCGTGGAAAACACTCTGTTTGAGGACGGTGAGCAGGCCAACACCTTTAAGGCGTTCGAGCCCACTCAGGAAGAAGAGACCTATTCCATGGTCACCGCCAACCGCTTCTGGAGCCAGATCTTCGGTATCGCCTTCTCCAACAAGCGCTGGCTGCACTTCTTCATGCTGTTCGTGCCTGTGATGGGCCTGTGGACCAGCTCCATCGGCATCATCGGCTTGGCCCTCAACCTGCGCGCCTATGACTTCGTGTCACAGGAAATCCGCGCTGCAGAAGATCCCGAATTTGAGACCTTCTACACCAAGAACATCCTTCTGAATGAAGGTCTGCGTGCCTGGATGGCACCGGCTGACCAGCCGCACGAAAACTTCGTCTTCCCTGAAGAGGTTCTGCCCCG
>NZ_UCNW01000004.1 GCF_900474185.1 Synechococcus sp. UW69
CACCGGCTGACCAGCCGCACGAAAACTTCGTCTTCCCTGAAGAGGTTCTGCCCCGTGGTAACGCTCTCTAATCCCGGTCTTGGCGCCACTGGCGGCAAAGACCTCTCCTCCACCGGGTATGCCTGGTGGTCTGGAAACGCCCGTCTGATCAACCTGTCAGGCCGTCTGCTTGGTGCCCACGTGGCCCACGCTGGTCTGATGGTGTTCTGGGCCGGCGCAATGATGCTGTTCGAGGTGAGTCACTTCACCTTCGACAAGCCCATGTACGAGCAGGGCTTCATCTGCATGCCCCACGTCGCCACCCTTGGCTATGGCGTGGGACCAGGCGGTGAGGTCACTGATCTCTTCCCCTTCTTCGTGGTCGGTGTTCTGCACCTGATCAGCTCCGCCGTGCTCGGTCTCGGCGGCCTCTATCACGCCCTGCGCGGTCCGGAGATTCTGGAGAACTACTCCTCCTTCTTCTCCCAGGACTGGCGTGACAAGAACCAGATGACCAACATCATTGGTTATCACCTGATCCTTCTGGGCGTCGGCTGCCTGCTGCTGGTCTTCAAGGCCATGTTCTTCGGTGGCGTCTACGACACCTGGGCCCCCGGCGGTGGTGATGTGCGCCTGATCACCAACCCGACTCTCGATCCGGGTGTGATCTTCGGCTACCTGTTCCGTGCCCCCTTCGGAGGCGAAGGCTGGATCATCGGTGTGAACTCCATGGAGGACATCATCGGTGGACACATCTGGCTGGGCCTGACTCTGATCTTCGGTGGTATCTGGCACGCCATCACCAAGCCCTTCGGTTGGGTGCGTCGTGCCTTCATCTGGAACGGTGAGGCCTACCTGAGCTACAGCCTCGGCGCTTTGAGCTTCATGAGCTTCATCGCCTCGGCTTACATCTGGTTCAACAACACCGCCTATCCCTCCGAGTTCTGGGGCCCCACAAACGCTGAGGCTTCCCAAGCTCAGAGTTTCACCTTCCTGGTGCGTGACCAGCGCCTCGGCGCCAACATCGGTTCCGCCATGGGCCCCACCGGCCTTGGTAAGTACCTGATGCGCTCACCAACGGGTGAAATCATCTTCGGTGGTGAAACCATGCGCTTCTGGGACTTCCGTGGTCCCTGGCTGGAGCCCCTGCGTGGCCCCAACGGTCTCAGCCTCGACAAGCTGCAGAACGACATTCAGCCCTGGCAGGTGCGCCGTGCCGCTGAATACATGACGCACGCCCCCAACGCCTCCCTGAACTCCGTGGGCGGCATCATCACCGAGCCCAACTCGGTGAACTACGTGAACCTCCGCCAGTGGCTGGGTGCAGCGCAGTTCGTGCTCGCCTTCTTCTTCCTGGTTGGTCACCTCTGGCACGCAGGCCGCGCTCGCGCTGCTGCTGCTGGCTTCGAGAAAGGTATCGACCGCAAGGCTGAGCCTGTCCTGGGCATGCCCGATCTCGACTGATCCACCGGTTCAATCCAAACGATCGTCAAATAACCCCCGCCTCACGGTGGGGGTTTTTTATTGGGCGGGGCGAGGCGATTTCTTAGCCTGTTCGGATCGACGGATCGTCCGTGAACACAGGTCTGAACACCCGCGTGATCCACCACGGCGACAGCTACGCGGACGACACCGGCACGGTGATGCCGCCAATCTTTCCCACCAGCACCTTCGCCCATGGCAACCCCGGTGGGTTTGATTACACCCGTTCCGGCAACCCCAACTTCCGCATCCTCGATGGCGTGCTCGCCTCGGTCGAGGGCTGCGCCCACGCCACCGTCTTCGCTTCCGGCGTCAGCGCTATTACCGCTGTGGTCTCCCAGCTGAAACAGGGCGATCTGGTGCTGTGCGAAGAGAACCTCTACGGCTGCACCGTGCGTCTGTTCGAACAGGTCTTCGCCAAGTTCGGGCTGAAAACCGCATGGGTGGACTTCACCCAGCCGGAAGCGCTGGAGGAGATCCAATCCCGCAAGCCCGCAATGGTGTGGCTAGAGAGTCCCACCAACCCGCTGCTCAAGGTGATCGACCTGGAGGCGGTCTGCGCCATCACCCAAACCCTTGGGATCCCCGTGGTGGTGGACAACACCTTTGCCACCGCCCTCGTTCAGCGCCCGCTGGATCTGGGCGCCACCCTCTCGCTCACCAGCACCACCAAATACATCAACGGCCACTCCGATGCCCTCGGCGGAGCCGTGTGCACCAACGACCCCGACTGGCACCAGAAGATGGTGTTCTCCCAGAAGGCTCTGGGCCTGCAACCCTCCCCCTTCGACTGCTGGCTGATCACCCGCGGCATCAAGACCCTGCCGCTGCGGCTCAAGCAGCAGATGGCCAATGCCGCTGCTCTCGCCGATCAACTGGCCCAGCACCCAGCGGTGAACTGGGTGCGCTACCCCCACCGCAGTGATCACCCTCAACATCAGGTGGCGACCCGTCAGATGACAGCCGGCGGCGCAATCGTCACCGCGAGCTTCAATGCCAGCCAGGAGCAGACCTATGCCCTCTGCAAGCAGCTGCGCTGGTTCACGATGGCAGAAAGTCTGGGCGGCATCGAAAGCCTGATTTGCCACCCTGCCACCATGACCCACGCCGCCGTGTCGGCTGAGATGAAAGCAAAGCTGGGCATTGACGATGGCCTGGTGCGCTTCTCGGTGGGCTGTGAAGACCTCGCCGATCTGCAGGCTGACCTGCAACAGGCCCTGGAGCTGCTGGCGTGAGTGCCCGCAACCTGCTCAGCGATCCGGCCTGGCAGGGCTGCGATCTTGGCCATCCTCTGCCGGACTCACCCCATGCGGTGTCCGTCGCGCTGCCGCGCTGGCGTGATGTGGTTGCCTACGAAGAGAACGATCCGGCCTGCCGCGATGCACTGAAGACCGTCTATCCCCGCTTCGGGCTGCATCCACTGATCCGACAACTCACTCAACCGTCCGAGATTGCGGGCAGCACGATCTGGCCCTACCCCACGGCGGCAGCAGCCCAGGCGGCCCTGGCCCACTGCCGCCGCAAGGCACCAGACAGCCATTCGGAGCTGATTGCTATCGCGAGCGTCTCCTGCCTGCGCAGCGATGCATCGGCCACTCCCCACGCCAAAGCGTTCTGGCAGCACACCGGCCTTGGGCTGTCGTCCCGCCAGGCCGCGATCGCCCTGGATCAGGAAGCGCCTCCCACAAGCGAAGACGGCGAAGCGGCACGGCGTGCCATTCGACAACGCCTAGCCGACATCCACGACGTAGGGCCTGACCACATCAGCCTTCATCCCTCCGGCATGGCGGGGCTCCATGCAGCCCTCACTGCGGTGCAAAACCTGCGGCCAGGACGCAGCACACTGCAACTGGGCTTTCCTTACGTGGATGTGTTGAAGCAACCGCGGGTGGTCTTCCACGGCGGAGACCTGCTTCAACCGCAAGACCTGGCGGACGTTGAAGCAGCGCTGGATCAACTGGAGCCTGCCGCCGTGATTGTGGAGCTTCCCAGCAACCCGCTCCTGCGCTGTGTTGATCTGCGTGCCATATCGGCCTTGGCCCGCGTCCGCGGCATCCCTGTGATCGCCGACGACACGATTGGCACCGGAATCAACCTCAATGCCTTGCCCTATGCGGATCTGATCTTCACCTCCTTAACCAAAAGCTTTGCTGGGCGTGGTGATGTGATGGCTGGCAGCTTGTTGGTGAGTCCCCAGTCACCCTGGGCCAGAACATTGCTCAGCGCCTGCACGACGGTGGCTGGTCTCGGCGATGCCGATGCCATTGCCTTGGAGGAAGCCAGCCGAGACGTAAAGGAACGGGCACCAAAGCTGGATGCCCACGCGCTCCTTCTCGCCGAACGGCTGGAAACCCATCCAGCCGTCGAACGGGTGCTTCATCCCAAAGACTGCCCCAATTTTCGAGCTCTGATGCGCAGCGGAGCGGGCTATGGCTGCCTGCTCTCGTTCGAACTGAAGCAAGGTCGTCAGCAAGCGCAGGTGGTGTACGACGCTCTAAGCGTCAGTAAAGGGCCCAGTCTTGGCACCAATTTCACCTTGGCTTGCCCCTACACCCAGCTTGCCCACTACGACGAACTGGCCTGGGCCGAGCGCTGTGGCGTCGCCGCTGATTTACTCAGGGTGTCGGTGGGTTTAGAAGACCCTGACGAACTTTGGATGCGCTTTCAGCGAGCCTTGGATAGCTAAGAGTCCGGTGAGACTCTGAAAAAGCCCTTAACAACGGAGGGGGGAGCCGCTCAACATCATTAGTTTGTTTTCTTCGGGCCCCTCCTACAGCAGCAGCTCAATGTCCCGCATTTACGACGACAACAGCCAGGCCATCGGCAACACCCCGCTGGTGAAGCTGAACAACGTCACCAAGAATTGCAAGGCCACCGTGCTGGCCAAAATCGAGGGGCGCAACCCCGCGTACAGCGTCAAGTGCCGGATCGGCGCCAACATGATCTGGGACGCTGAAAAAAGCGGAAAGCTCACCAAAGGCAAGGTGATTGTTGAACCCACCTCCGGCAACACCGGCATCGCTCTGGCCTTCACTGCGGCTGCCCGGGGTTACAAGCTGATCCTGACGATGCCTGAATCGATGTCGATCGAGCGTCGTCGGGTCATGGCGGTTCTCGGTGCCGAACTGATCCTCACGGAAGCCGCCAAGGGCATGCCTGGCGCCATCGCCAAGGCCAAAGAAATCGCCGATAGCGACCCGGCCAAATACTTCATGCCTGGTCAATTCGACAATCCCGCCAACCCTGAAATCCACTTCAAGACCACTGGTCCGGAGATCTGGAACGATTGCGATGGCGCCATCGATGTTCTGGTGGCAGGTGTCGGCACGGGCGGCACAATCACCGGCGTCTCCCGCTACATCAAAAATGAAGCCGGAAAAGCCATCGAATCTGTGGCCGTCGAACCGACCAACAGTCCGGTGATCACCCAGACCATGAACGGTGAGGACGTCAAGCCCGGTCCCCACAAGATTCAAGGCATCGGCGCCGGCTTCATCCCCAAAAACCTCGATCTTTCCGTGGTCGACAAGGTGGAGCAGGTGACCAACGAGGAATCCGTCGCGATGGCCCTGCGCTTAGCCCAAGAGGAAGGGCTGCTGGTCGGCATCTCCTGCGGTGCTGCCGCCGCTGCAGCGATTCGTCTGGCCGAGAAAGATGAGTATGCCGGCAAAACCATCGTGGTGGTGCTGCCTGACCTGGCTGAGCGTTACCTCTCGTCTGTGATGTTCGCTGAGGTGCCGACCGGCATCATCGAGCAACCGGTGTCTGTCTGAGTTCACTCCGCAACACAAGCACCAGCCCCGTCAAGGACGGGGCTTTTTTATTGGGTTGCCAAGCCAGTGGGCGCTGCATGGGGCTGCACCGCTGCAGCATCAATCCACATGGCATCGCCATAGGAGAAAAAGCGATAGTTCCTCTCAATCGCTTCCGCATACAGCTTCAACAAGGTTTCCCGGCCGATGAGGGCACTCACCAACAGAAGCAAAGAGCTTTTGGGCAGATGAAAGTTGGTGAGCAAGGCTTGAATCACCTTGAACTGATAGCCGGGCTGAATCACCAGATCAACCGGCCCCGTATACGGCATCAGAACGCCGCCATGGGCCTGAGCGGCTCCCTCCAGAGCACGAACACTCGTGGTGCCCACGGCAATCACGCGACCTCGACAAGCCTGCACCGCTTTCACCACAGCGGGGCTGACATCGACCCATTCGCTGTGAAGCTCCAACGCGGTGAGATCTTCCGTTTCGACGGGACGAAAGGTGCCAAGGCCCACATGAAGGGTGATCCGGGCCAGGTCAACCCCTTTCTGCTGCAAGGCCTCCAAGAGCTCATCGCTGAAGTGCAGTCCAGCCGTCGGCGCAGCCACAGCCCCGGGACGATCGGCATAGCGAGTCTGATAACGCTGGCTGTCACTGGGATCCTGCCATTCGATATAAGGCGGTAGAGGCACTTCGCCCACTTCATTCAGCAAACCCTCAATCGTTTCGGCATCCCTGCAATCACTTGGGAACTGAACCACCCGTCCACCGCTCGCTGGATCTTCAGCGAGCACCTTCAGACAGATCGAGGTTCCCTCAATCGTGAGGCTGTCGCCTGGCCGCATGCGCTTGGCGGGGCGCGCCAGACACAGCCAGCGTCCCTCCCCACGCGGCTCAAGCACCAGCAATTCAGACAGCCCACCCCCTGAACGACGCACCGCCAGTCGCGCCTTCAGCACCCGGGTGTCATTCACCACCAGCAGATCTCCGGGCCGCAGCTGCTCGAGCAGATCCCACACCGTGCCGTGAGTTGCTTCCGTTGATGGCTCACCCTGGGGGGGAACCATCAACAACCGAGCGCTGTGACGGGGCTCGACCGGTGCCTGGGCGATGCGCTCTGGCGGTAGCGGGTAGTCGTAGCTGCTGAGTTGATGGTCCCTGGGGTCAGGCACGCGAACGACCGATCAGAGCGCCAAGCTCTCCGGGCGGGTCTCGATCAGTTCAGCGAGATCCTTCAGGAATGCAGCGCCATCGGCGCCGTAAATCACCCGGTGATCCGCCGTCAGGTTGACCTGCATCTGACGCTTGACGGCGATGGACCCGTCTTTGCCCGCCACCACCGTGGGCCGTGAGGCTGCAACAGCAAGGATGGCTCCCGTGCCTGGGGGAAGGATCGCGTCGAAGCGATCAACCCCGAACATGCCGAGATTGGAGAGGGTGAAGGTTCCCGTGGAATATTCCTCGGGCTGCAACTGCTTACTGCGTGAGCGCTTGACCAGATCGCCCCACTGACGCGACATCTCATAGAGGTCGGTGCGATCAGCGTTGCGCAGCACAGGTGTGATCAAGCCACCATCTTCCATCGCGACAGCCACGGCGACGTTGACCTCAGCGGGATAGGCCATTCCAGCCGCGGTCGTGGCGGCATTCACCTGAGGGTGACGCGCCAAGGTGACGGCCACCGCCTTGGCAAGCAACGCCGTCATCGTGACGCCCTTCGGCTTCACCTGTTTGTAAAAGGCATCCAGCTTGTCGGTGGTGATGGCGTAGCCGACGCGGAAGCAGGGAACCGCCAGGCTCGCCTCCATGTTTTTGTTCACCGCACCCTGCAGGGTGTTGAAGGCCACGGTCTCGCCGGGCCGACCAAAGCTGTTTCCAGCGGACGCAGCAGGGGCCGAGGGTGCAGCCGCAGGCTGACCCGTAGCCGCAGGAGCGGAACCCTCCGCCACACGCGGGACAGAGATGGGCTGTCCAGAGGCTTGTTCGACGTCTTCGGCCTGAATCCGGCCATGGGGCCCGCTGCCACGCACCGTGGCCAAATCCACACCCATCTGGGACGCGAGCTTTTTGGCCCGGGGGCTCGCCACGATGCGGCCATCGTTCACAACCGGCGCCGACGGAGCAGGGGCGGCGATAGGTGCTGGAGCTGGAGCAGGAGTCGGAGCTGAAGCCTGAACCGCAGCTGGTGTGGGAGCCGGTGCCGGTGCAGGGGCTGGTGCAGCCGCAGGGGCGCTGGGAGCCTTGGCCTGCGCTTCAGCAATCTCTGCTTCGGTTTCGACAATCAGACCGATGGTTTCGCCTACCGGTGCCGTGCTGCCGGCCGGCATCAAGACGGCGGCGAGATAACCGTCCTGAAACGACTCAACGTCCATATCTGCTTTGTCGGACTCAACGACAAGGACGGACTCACCCCGAGCCACCTTGTCGCCGGGCTGTTTCAGCCATTCCACGATCTTCCCCTCCGTCATGGTGGAGCTGAGGGCAGGCATGAAGATGTCTGTGGTTGCCATTCAGTCCTAATTGCAGGGGATCTGGGGGTGCTGTCCAACTGTTTGTCCAACAGTTGTCCAACTCATTCGACGACTCTAAGGCGCGAAAGACCCCCATCCTGCAGTAATGACAGGCGGATTCAGGTCTTTCCTCGTATGACCTCAAACACGATGCAAAGTGGATTGATCAACACCAAGTTTCTTCTCTGGCAGAGATCTTTTGATAGAAAACAAGATTACTCCGCAGAATTTCGCACGAAACGCAAGACTTTCCTCCTCAACTTTTCAAAAGGTGATTGTCGATTCTCTTCATAGTATTTATCCCTTACTTCATCAGGAGAAACAGAAGCAAGTTGATGAATTTCAAATTCACGTTTAAGGCAAATTTTGAGTCTTTGCATTAATTCATCGCTTATTTTTTTAGGGTCACCACTCAAAGGGATTGATTTGTTTAGCGTTTCCAAACAAATTTGCTTGCCACATCTTTCCGACAGAAACTCCTCCGCCTCATTGATTTTTTCTATTGCAAACACTTTTTCGCAAATTAACTCTCGGTCGTTATATATGTAACCAACTTGAGATCTGACAAATGCATGAGGCTTCATAGACAAACCCTCACGGAGTTCAATAACATCTTGAACGTAATTTTCAAAAGAGATACCTATAGTACTTTGTGGTGTTCCCTTTGCTTTCTCACCCTGTTTATACTTCCAGTGCGAATAAAGACGATCAAAAGGGTCTCTAACTATGCAGAAAACAGTAAAGTCAAGATCTGGGTAAGTTGAATTTACAATAGGCATTACCCCCTCCTTCAAGAACTTTGCATCGATATGTTTCGGAAGACCAAAAGGTGGCGAAGGGAAATTCTTGGGACTCATTATTGGTTCGCATTGGCGCAGAAAACTTTCAAGAGAACTGCTTCCGCATTTAGGATTAGCAAGAAAGATGGTTTGCAGAGATGGGTTTACAAACATATCTCTAAATAATTGCAATTGTATCACACACCAGATTCCGAGGAAAAACTCACAAGAATCGACAAAATATTTCCTTAATAATACTATTCCGCTTTCGATAAAATGATTGACTAATTATTTTATCGCAATAATCATCTGTCAAGAACCTCCTCGTATGACATCAAGCACGATGTCCAACGGATCACTCAACATCTGATCTCGTCTCTTGCATAAATCTCTTTTGAGATCAAGATCGTTCCACGCAGCTGCATAGGAATCACAGAGTTCTCTCCCTTTGATCCGAAGGCAGTAGACCAACTTTTTGGACCGAAGAGTTTTGTCTTTGATCTCACGACCACGAGCATTGGTTTTTCCATATCCACGGGTGATACCAACCATTTCCCAGTTATCAGCGCGATAACAAACACCATTTCTGGTCTTTCCATTCCATAAACGTTCTTCGACGACAAAGGTCTCGAACCCTGCTATCGGAACTCCATATAGTGTTTCCCAGTCCTCCATTATCCGTTTTCTCCAGATAGAAAGAACAATCGTTGCTAGATTTGGTGCGGGATACTCAAGACGAAAAACATTGTTGTTGACGATGCTATTGAGTTGTTGTGTTTTGACTTCCGTCTCCTCCGCAAGACCAAAGAACTCGTCCCGTGCCTGATTGGCAAAGACTGCGGAAGCACCACCAATGATTCCAACGACCTCAGATCCGTAGAAGATCAGGTACTGGAGTTGTTGTCCCATCGTCCCTCTGTCAGGGATGTAGTGGCTGCGACGGAACTTTTGATAGAGGGGGTTACTGCTCTTGACTAGTTCCAACCTCACAAGGTCTCTCTGGGCGACGGGAAGGGGGTCTGGAGGCGAACTAGGTGTCAGTAACACCCTCAAGCAATTTCACGATGCTTCTGCCGCGTCCTGTGCCGTGTTCTCGTCCATACGCATCGAGTGCCTCTATGAACGGTTCAGGCAGAGAGACTTGAATTTGTCTTGCAGGTGGATGTGAACTCTCAACAAACTTCCCGCCTTTGCCACGGTTCTGATGGTCCTTCGAGAGTGGCACGTTACGGACTCATACCAGTCGGTATCCAAACCTATCGTCCAAGTACTCCAGGTGCCATCATCAGTTATCTATTGAAGCAACAATCTTGACACTTATACTTGACAAATATCATTAACCTGAATATAATAAATCTGTAAGGATTCAAGAGAACAATGTGCTTTGAACACTAGAGACTGGATTGATACCAGGAATTTTTTTGAAAATGATGTATTGAGTTGTTCCGATCGTCCGTAACACTTTGTAGGTTGACAGTATCTTTGATTTTAGTTTTACCTGTTACGTCTTATCGAACTTATCTTTGATCAGTTGTTCAATGAGTCTTTCGTAGTTCTGACTAGGCAAACTCATCTTTTTAATCAGTTCTCTCGCTAGCACTTCTGATTTATCTGAAAGTCTAACTGTTTTCATCTTCGATCTCCCTGTAAACCTGTTTTAGTTCTGCTTCAAGTAGTTTCATTCTTTGTTTGTCGATCTCTTTCATCAGAAACGACACTTGATTATTCTTCTCTTCAAAATCACCATGACAGATTTCATCTAGTTTGTTGTAGAGGTAATCAATCTTTTTTCTTGTAGCGGTAGTTTCGTCTTTCACAGTGCCGCTTTCAATGCGTAATACTTCTCTCTGACTAGATTCTTGTGCAGTTGAGAATAGTTGTACCCGTAATGATCCATCAGGGAACCTTCCATCAATGACAGTCTTTCAATCTCCTGTTCCTGATAAGAAACCATTTTTTTATTGGGTTGCTGCTTTGTTGGTGTCATGTTGATTCTTTCTAGATGATTGATGTAGATAAGTTTTTAGGAAAAACATAAGTGGCGATAACAAATCACCTAAGACAACAAGAGGAGTCATATTAAAATCACCCTTTTGTTGTCTACTAGTTATACGATTGAAGTGACTTCAACGTTTTGGCGGTAACTCTAAGCAGGACTCTTAATAAATTTCTGAACAATACTATCTATAATAATTCTATCTTCCAGATATAAATACGTCAGAGAACAATCACAAAAGGGATTGAAATGAGTTGGAACTTTTACACGAATGAATCAATAGAAGAACCCTTTGTTCATGATGTTGGTCGTTTCATGAATGCCATAGAGAATCCCAGGAAATTCAATGGCAGAGTCGTTTACCAAAAAGGTGAGTGTCCAGTCTGCAAAAGGAAGACAGCAGTGTTGGAATTCTCACCTCGAACAAACACCTGGATGATGGCGTGTCCTGTTCAGGTCTGTGGTCTCCGAACAATGACGTTGCACAAGGCAATCAAGAGTTACTTTCCGACCCTCCAGGAGGACTGGAGACGTGCGAGATGGACTCCAACGTATTCAGGAGACTGGTTACCGATCAGGAACAGAAAGAGGTCAGTGCCAGAGGGTGATCAAGAAACAGAGACAGGTTCATGTGTTTGAACGATGCGTTGCACCATCGATCGACTCATACCCATTGATCTAGCGATCGTTCCATATCCCTCACCAGCAGTACGTTTTTTCATCACCTCTGCTGCTTGATGTTCGGTATAGGTCTTTTTCCGACCGAATTTCACCCCACGGGACTTAGCGACTTCCCTGCCTTCAGCGGTTCTGGATTTGATCTGATCCAGTTCCTGAGATGCCGCATACCCCAGGACCGACACGATGAGCATCGTGATTTCCTTTGGCATCGCAGTGGTATCAAGACGTTTGTCGAGAGTCCTGATATGGATCCCACGTTCTAACAGGTTGCTTACCTCGTTCACCATCCCCAGGAAAGAACGAGATAAACGGGAGAGTTCAGAGATCACCAGTGTGTCTCCCTCGACCATCTCGTCTAAGCAACGACGTAGTTCAGGACGGGTGTTCCAGTCACTAGTCCCTGTGATCTTGTCTCCATAGATCCGTTCGCAACCTGCACGTTCTAAGGCGAGCACCTGTCTCTCCTGATCTTGTAGGTCGGTGCTACACCTCCACACTCCAAAAACAGTCATTGCATGGGTGTCTGTATCGGACATTTTAATACTGCATTCCGATACAGTCACTTCTCTGTTGGCACGGTTAACAAGGTGGTGTATTGGAAATCAAAAAAATCGATACAGGATCCCAATGGTTTGAACGTTCCCAACCGACTCATATGAGTCGGTTTCAAGACGACTCGGATGACCACTCTTTTGTCCACACCAGAGAGGCGACTAGAAGACCCCCAGATAGGAATTCCAGATAGGAATTCCAGCCGCGTCCAAGACCTATGGGTTTTGTCCTCCTACTGCCTTCTCTGTCCCTCCTCTGTCTCCTCCTGAGGCGATATCCCCCTACTGATCGATGGAGTGATGACCTCATTGATCTGTGTCAGAGAAACACTCCCTGAAAAGAGGATCAGGAAGAACAAAGACTATTCTTCAGTTTGTAGTTGGTCTTCTGGTTTCAAAGTCTTCTTGTGCATTCCAAGTTCATCAATATTCAATAAATTATTGATCCGATAGTAGGTACTCTCAATTTCCGACTCGGAAGTACCACAATTGTCAGCAATAACTCTTATGCGAGTGTCATTCAAAAGATTGTGTGTGATATGTGTTGAACGCAATGAGTACAAAGTGAATCGACTGTGATCAGTAGGTTTTGTTTGTCCTTTGTAGAAATCCGTCAAAGCAGTACGAACAAGTTCCTCGTACTTTTTTCTGATCGTCTCTGAACTATAAACTCCGACTTCCCATCGGACTTCATCCAACTTTCCTTCTACCTCGAACTTCTTGATGCTTCTCTTGTCTTCCTTATTCATGGTATGGAAAAGGGGATTCAAGAATAGACATGTGTCTTTATTCGATTGTGGTAGTAATGGAATTTCCCCTTGAAATCTCCAACGATAATTTGTGATCTCTCCGCTAGCAACAATCAAGTTATGTTCTTCGATTTGTTTGTTTCTCAATTTGATGCCTTTATTCAAATGCGATTTCACAGAGTTCAACCAATGACCATTCATCACAACAGTTCTCTTACCTCTTTTCGTCAGAGGACTTACGCGGACTAAACCCTTTAACTTGCCGTCAGGCATCTTTCTAGTTTCGAGATCACCCAAACGCAACGTCATCGCTTCGTGAGGACGACCACCAAAGTGATACATAAAAAATATCCAGTTGTAGATCCAACGTCTCCTCCACTTCTTCAGTTCATCATCACCCTCTTTAATTTTCACCCATTCATTAAGAGCAGACTTCAGTGCTTCCCACTCTTCTGGCATGAAAGCAGGATTGGCATCCTCACGGAACTCTTTTCTATTCCGAAGTTTTTTAATGAAGGAGAATTCATTAGCATCAAGAATACTCTTCTTGACCATCCAACCCAAGAGTTCATTCAATGTCGAGAGATCGGAATTAATCGTGGAGACAGATAAACCTGCTGTAGCAGAATTCCATTTCCCCTTTGTCTCAACTTTTCTGTAGTAAAGACCATACTCTTCAAAACTTTCACGTTTAATATCGCCAATATTCAAAACACCAACCTTTGTGGCGTAAGGAATTATCCTTTGGCGAATACGTTGAGAATATGATTTAACAGCACTCTCTTTAATCTCACCGATATCCGCTTGTTCCAGTTTCCATTTCAAAAACTCTTCACAGACAGTGGCGAAACGATACTTTTTATTTTTGGAACGAAGTGGTTGATTGATTGTCGTTGCATAAACATCAAGTGCTTTGTCGTGAGCAATCTTGAGATCTGTTGTACCTAATGAAATGTTGCTGTACTTCTTGTTCCCTCTTGGAATGCGAAGCGTCAAATACTCACGATCGGCATAAGCGACGATGTGTGCCCGTCCGTTCAACGTTTCCTCTTTGAACTGGATCTTGGGCATCAGGGGAAGTGTCCAACTTCCTGCCAAACCACTCAGCAGAAAGCACCGCAGGCACTAAGTGTACCCACGGTGCGTTTCAATGTCCAACCACTGTCCAACTGCATAAACCCTTGCGAACACTGACACTAGGAAATGTCTGTGGTTGCCAAAACCGTCTCCGAAGGGGCAGATCAGGGGAGTTTACGAGTCAGCAGAAGGAAGCCGATCAGGCCTCCTCGATCGACTGAACAACGCCGTCCTTCACAACGATGGCCACCTGCATCTTCTGAACCAGGTTGTCGCCGACCTTGAGCTCACACGTGCTCTCCAGCTGCCCCTGCTCAACGATCTGATCCATGTCCAGTTCACGGACCTGGGCCTGCTGCTGAAGCAAGTTGCGCTTCTGCTCCTCCAGTTCGGCACGCTTGGCCGCCACCTGCTGTTGAATCTGCGCAACCTGGTCCTGCACACGGGGATCCAGCGGATTGGCGCTCTGACGACGCACCTGATCCACGACGTCCTGACCCTCCTGTTCCAGCTGCGCCAGCTGCTGGTCGGCAGTCGCAATACCGCTGCTGAGCTCGCGCTCTGCTTCCTCTTTCCAGGTGGGCGTCACCACGGCTCGGACGGTGATCGGACGCTTGATCGTCAAGGAGGTGCCGTCGGACATGGATTCTTGGGAGACGGCCAAAGCGTGTCAGCACTTCCGCGTGTGGTCAATCACCGGTAAACCGACCGCCTCACAAGCGTCTTAAGCCGCGTTCAACGTCCGTAGAGAGCATCGATCAAGTGCTGATCGCGGCTGGTGATGCGATCACGACGCTGCTTCAGGGTCTGGGTCAAAAGTCCGTTCTCGATGCTGAAGAGACTCACCAGCACCACCCCGGTCAAGCGCTCATCTCCCCGAGATCCAGCCCTCTGCTTCAGCAACCTGTTGCATTCGCGCATCAAGAGTTTGAGCAGGGCCGGTTCTCCAGGCTGGCCGCCCAGATCTTGAGCAACGGTCACTCCGGCTTCTGCCGCCCAGGCAAGGATCGCCTCCTCACGAGGCACGATCAAAGCACCGAGCTGGCGTTCGTCCTGACCCACCAACATCACCTGCTCGATGAGGGGGCTGGCCATCAAGGCCTCTTCCAACGGGCCTGGCTCGATGTTCTCGCCACTGCTCAACACGATGGTGTCCTTGGCCCTACCGGTGAGTGCTACGGAACCATCCGGCAGGAGCATGCCCAGATCACCGGTGTCGAACCAACCCTCTGCATCAAGAACTTTGGCACTGGCCTCAGGCTTCCCGAGATAACCCGCCATCACCTGGGGACCCCGCACCATCACCCGACCCCGTTGCCGGAAGCCCAAAGGCTGACCGTTGTCGGGATCCACAATTCGGAATTCGGTCTGTGGCATGGGTAGCCCCGAACTGCCACGAATGTTGCGCCAAGGCCTCCTACAACTCACCACAGGGCTGGTTTCCGTAAGGCCGTAACCCACCAACAGTTCAATCCCCACGGCTTCAAAGAACGCATCGATGTGAGGAGCGATGGCACCGCCACCGCTGATCGGATAGGCAAGCTGACCACCACTGAGCTGGCGCCGCAGCTTGGGCCAGATCAGGGCCGAAGCCAGAGCATGCATGGGCCAGCGCAGCGCAGCAGAACCGAAGGCACGCAACCGTCCGGAGGCTGAAACCGGATCGAGCAGGAGGTTGCGAGCCGTTCGCATGGCGTTGCGCTGGGCAGCACTGTTGGCCAACGCCGCCCGAAGCAAGCGCTGTCGAGACGGAGGGAAGGTCTTGAGCACATCCTCAAATCCGGCTTGAACTGCCTCCCACAGCCGGGGGACGGTGGCCATCGCAATCGGCCGGACCCGCGGCAGATCCTTCTTCAGTTGCTTGATGGTTGTGTAGGTCTGCGTACAACCGCAGGAGAGAAAGTAGTAGCTGGCGCTGCGCTCGTAGGCATGCCAGATGGGCAGCACACTCAGCACCGGAGCACCGGGCTCGGGATAGGCCACGCAAGCCAGTGAGCTCATCTGATGCAGCAGGTTGGCGTGGGTCAATGGGACCCCCTTGGGCTGCCCGGTCGTCCCGGAGGTGTACAAAACAGTTGCGACGGCCTCTCGCCCCCCAGCCGGGCGAACGGGATCACATCCAGCACCCGACGACAGGAACATTTCCCAGCCGATAGTCCCCTCGGCTGGCTCCCCTTCCAGCTGAAGCACAAAGCGCAACAGAGCCCGTTGGTCTGGGGGAAGGTCCAGACGACCCCACACGTCTGCGTTTTGAACAACCAGGGCTGTCGCCTGGCAATCCAGAAGGATGTAACGCAGCTCCTCCACTGGGGCAGAGGCCCCGCGCACAGCATCAGCGGCGCCGGCACGCATCAAGCCTTGATCGGCCACAAGCCAGCGGGGGCTGTTCTCAGCAAAAAGAGCCACCACATCGCCATCGTTCACGCCATGGCGCCGAAATGCAGCGGCAGCGGTGGCGATGCGCGCAGCCAGTTCGCCGAAATTAAAGCTTTCGGGATGAGCCGCATGGGGCGCATCCACGGCAGCAATGCCCCCAAAGCGGTCAGCGAGCCAGGGCCAAACCGCATCAACCCTTGGCAACGTCTGAACATGGGCGTGACGTTGCAGAGCATCCGTCTCGCGGGCTATCGGGCTCCAGCTGGCCGTCATCCGATGCAGGGGTTCAAACAGCTCAGGTCTATCTCGCTTCGTCCTCCCAGACCAGACCGAAGCGATGGGCCAGGGCCTGCCGCAGCAGCGGCTGCACCTCAGCCATCGTTAGTCCCGGCAACCAGTCCGCCAGCCTTCCCACAGCACGACCGGTGAGACCACAGGGGGTGACCTGCTCAAACCCCTGCATCGCGCAATCCACGTTTAGGGCCAGGCCGTGCTGGGTGATCCAGCGGCGACAGCCAACACCGATGGCGGCGACTTTGCGGTTGTCTAACCAGAGGCCTGTCAATCCCGGCAAACGCTGACCCTCCAAGCCCAACTCCAACAGAACATCCAGCACGACCTGCTCCAGCTGACGCAAATACCAGTGCAAGTCGGGAGTGCGCCGCCGAAGGTCCAATACCGGATAAGCCACCAACTGACCGGGGAGGTGATGGGTGACCTCACCGCCCCGATCAATCCGGTAAAGGGGTGCGGGTGGATCGACAGGGTCAAAATGCAGGTGCTCCTCACTCGCGCCGCGGCCGAGGGTGTAGCAGGGCTCATGCTGAAGAATCCAGACCGCCTCGGGCGCCAACGAGTCAGCCAAAAGACTGCTCTGCCAGCGCTGTTGCGCTGACCAAGCCGCATCGAACCGAACCGGATGATCGGGCTCGAAAAGAAATGCACGCTGGGGGTGGGCCGAATCGTGCGCCGTATCTAGCTTGCCGATGACAACCGGCACAGGAGCGAGGCATGAAGTTGCTGATCCATGGTCGCAACCTCGAGATCACGCCTGCATTGCGGGACTACACCCAAACCAAACTGGAGCGGGCCACAGCGCACTTCGATGGTGCTGTGCGGGAAGCGGACGTCCATCTCTCGGTAGCCCGCAACCCCCGCGTCCCGCAGCAGACTGCCGAAGTGACGGTCTTCGCCAACGGAACCGTGATCCGAGCCCAGGAACGGAGTGAAAACCTCTACGCCAGCATCGATCTGGCCGCTGGCAAACTCGCCCGCCAGCTGCGCCGCTGGAAGGAACGCCACAGCGATCACCACCACAGCCATGGCCACAGCGCCAGCCACACCCCCAGCACGGATGTCGTCAACGACGACATCCCGGTTGAGGACTCCCTGTTGCAGGGGCGACAGCCGGAACTGCCGGATCCGGGTGTCCGACGGAAATATTTCGCCATGCCACCGATGAGCCTGGACGACGCTCGTCGCCAGTTGGATCTCATCGACCACGACTTCTATCTTTTCCGCGAGAAGGACAGTGACCAACTGCAGGTGATCTATCGACGCAACCATGGGGGATATGGCGTGATTCAGGCTCGTGACTGACCGCTTGGCCCGCCATGGCTGATCCAGCCCAAGAGCTCCCCGACCTACCGCCAAGGCTTGATCAGGCGATCCTGGACCCGTTGCTGACCCGAGACCAACTCCAAACCCTTTCTGACTCCGGGGTGCAGGAGGGCGTGCGTGCCATCTGCACCACTCCGCGGCAGTTGCCGCTGCTGCGTGAGCGACTCGGTGGCACCGACTCGGGCCCTCGCCTGGTGGCTGCCATTGGCTTCCCGTTCGGTGCTATTCCCGCCAATCTCAAGCTGGCGGAAGCGGAGTGGTGTGCCGCCCATGGAGCCCAGGAGCTCGATGTCGTTCCAGACTTCCTTGCCTTGGCAAACGGCGATTCAGGAGCATTTGCCGAAGAGCTCTCTGCTCTCTGCGACCTGGGGCTTCCTGTGCGGACCATCCTCGACATGGCACGTCTTGAAACGGAACAACTGGAGCTGGCCGTGGAGGCCGCCATTGATGCAGGCGCTGCTGGTCTGCAGACCGGAAACGGCTTTGGTCCGGCGTGTCATCCCGATCAGATCCGTCAGTTGAAGCAGCTGAGCCGCAAACGCTGCGCGATCAAAGCAGCCGGTGGTATCCACAGCCTCAGCCATGTGAGTGAACTGTTGTTGGCGGGGGCCGATCTACTGGGCACCAGTAGCGCCCCTGCTCTGCTTCAGGCCCAACGCCGCCCCGCTGCCTGAATGGCAGAACGACGCCTCACAGGACTCGCCCTCAAGGTGGGGCCCCTGGGCGAGCACGACCGCCTGCTGAGCCTGCTCAGTGATGCGGAAGGTGTCAGCCGCTTCGCCGTTCCCGGAGCGCGCCGGCCAAAGAGCAGTCTCGCTGCCGCGGCACCCCTCACCCTTTTGGAACTCCAAGTAGGAGGACGCAGTGGCCTGGCACGAGTGCGTCAACTGCGGGTTCTGCGGAGTTTCTCCGGTCTCGGACAAAAGCTTGAAACCCTGGCTGCGGCGCAGGCTCTGTGTGATTTGTGCCTTCAGCTGGCGGCGCAGGACCCCGTGGAAGGCTTGCTCGCCACGATGCAACTGCACCTGGAACGTCTCGAGAGCCACCGAGCCGAGCCTGAGCTGGTGCTGGCCGGCACGGTCCAGGCCTGCATCCATCTGCTCACCCTCGGCGGTTATGGATTGCCACTGCAAACGTGCTGCATAACGGGCAATCCCCTGGCACCTCCACTGGGTCAGTGGGACTGGCGCTGCAGCCTGCTGCCGCAGGACGGCTTTGCCATCGACGAGCAGCCTGGGGCGGCTATCCAGCTGAATCCCTCCGAACTAGCGCTGCTGCAGCGGCTGACCCGTGCCGATCTGCCCCGACGCCGTGACGGCAACCTGATGGGTCCCCCGGCCGTGTGGCGTCGCCTGCTGAGCGTGGTCGACATCTGGAGCCGGACGCATCTCAACCGCCCGAGCAAAGCCCTGGCCATGCTGCGGGAGACGCTGCTGGCAGGTGCGTGAGCCATCATGGCCGCGATGCAGTTACCCCTTGAGCGGACCCAGCCTGTCCACGCCTGAACCCGCTCTGCCCACCGGCAGCAATCCCGAAGGGAAACGCGGGTTGGAAGCCGTGCTTCGACTGAACGATTTCCGCAAGCTGTGGCTGGGCCAGATCTTTTCCCAACTTGCGGACAAGTTCTACATCGTGTTGATGGTCTTTCTGATCGATCAACACCTGCTGCTGAAGGGGCAGGGCAATGGCGTGCTGGTGGAGATGGCGTCGGATTACGGCCTGGACATCAGCACACGCACTCAGGTGATCACCCTGCTTGCAACAGGCATCTTTGTTGCCAACACCATCCCCGCCATGGTGCTTGGGACGGTGGCTGGGGTCTGGGCTGACCGCTGGCCCAAGCGTCGGGTCATGGTGGCCAGCAATGCCCTGAGAGCCCTTCTCGTGGTGTTCGCACCGATTTGTCTCCTCTCAGGCCCGATTTGGCTCGGGCTTCCCTGGGGCTACTGGGGGCTGGTGGGAATGACCTTCCTTGAGTCGATCCTGACCCAGTTTTTCGCCCCCTCTGAACAGGCCACCATTCCCGTTGTGGTGCCTGGGGAACACCTCTTGGCCGCCAACTCCCTCTATCAAGCCACCAGCATGGGAGCCACGATCCTGGGCTTCGCCCTGGGGGAACCAATCCTTCGAACGCTGCACAGCAGCTTGGCGTCCCTTGGCATCGATGGCGGCGAGTTTCTGTTGCTTCCTCTTTGTTACGGCCTCGCCGCCCTCAGCCTGTCGCGCCTGAAACTTCAAGAAGCCCCCAAGCCCGCCTCCAATACCTCGGTGTGGACAGAGATCGGTGAAGGGCTGCAGGTGCTGCGACGGGTTCCCTCCGTACGGGGCGCCATGATTCATCTGGTGCTGCTCTACAGCCTGTTGGCGGCGCTCTACGTGCTCGCGCTTCAGCTCGCTGCCCTGATCGACAACCTGGGCCCCTCGGGGTTTGGCGCACTCCTGGCCATGAGTGGGCTGGGAATGGCGATCGGAGCCGTCGTGATCGCCCAACTGGGACATCGGTTCAGCCGACGTCGACTCACAGCGACAGGCCTGGGAACCATCACCTGGACGTTGGTGCTGCTCAGCCAACTTCAGGGCTCCCTGATCTTCACCCTGAGCCTTTGCGGCATTCTCGGAATTGGAGCAGCTCTAGTAGCGATTCCCGCTCAGACCACCATTCAGGAGGAAACCCCCGAAACAGAGCGGGGAAGAGTGTTCGGACTCCAGAACAACTTGATCAACATTGCCCTGAGTCTGCCGCTCGTTCTGGCAGGGACCCTGGTGAGCAGCATTGGCCTGCAACCAGTGCTGTGGATGCTGGCTGGATTGGCACTGGTTGCGGCTTTGATCGAACGACCGTGGCAACGCTGCTAACTTGCCGTTCGCATGAAGAGGCCTAACCCGCTTGGCGCAGATTGCCTGGCTCGGCAAGAAGTCTCCCTTCTGCGGGAATGTGTCCTACGGGATCAGCACCACCGACGCGCTGCGGCGTCGCGGGCATCAGGTGCACTTCATCCATTTCGACAACCCGCGCAGCCCTGAGCGCGACAACACGTCACTGCTGGCCAACGACCCTGACGTCAGCCTGCCCTATCTGGTCAAATCGCAGGTTTATACGATTCCCTCTCCTGGAGCACAAAGGGAGCTGAGGGAATCACTCGAACGGCTGCAGCCTGACCTGGTTCACGCCAGCCTCACCCTTTCGCCTCTGGATTTCCGTCTGCCGGAGCTCTGTCAGCAGCTAGGCGTCCCCCTCGTCGCCACCTTTCATCCCCCCTTTGATGCGGGCCTACGCAATCTGACGGCGGGAACCCAACAGCTCACCTACCAGCTGTATGCACCGGCTCTGGCCCGCTACGACAGGGTCATCGTGTTCTCGCAGCTTCAGGCGGATTTCCTGGAGCGCCTCGGCGTTCCTGCAGATCGTCTGACAGTGATCCCGAATGGTGTTGACACCGACCGCTGGTGTCCAACAGCCCCAGGGACCCTTTCGCTGATGCATCAACAGGTTCGGCAGCGGCTGGGCCGAGAACGAATCGTGCTTTATATGGGGCGATTGGCGACGGAGAAGAACGTCGAGGCCCTGCTGCGTGCCTGGCGTCTTGTCTCCCCAGAGGGGTGTCGACTGGTGATCGTGGGCGACGGACCGCTTCGCAACAGCTTGATGAACCAGTTCAACGACGACCGGATTCTCTGGTGGGGCCATGAGCCGGACCAGGACACCCGGGTTGCCCTGCTCCAGTGCGCTGAGGTCTTCATCCTCCCGAGCCTTGTCGAAGGCCTGTCGCTGGCCCTGCTAGAGGCGATGGCCACCGGAACAGCCTGCGTTGCCACCGATGCGGGTGCCGATGGCGAGGTCTTGGAGCAAGGAGCGGGGATCGTGTTGAGCACGCAAGGAGTCACCACCCAGTTGCGCACCCTGCTCCCAGTGATCAGAGACCAGCCGGTGCTGACAGCAGAACTGGGCCGGCAAGCCCGCATCCGCGCGCTGGAGAGGTACACGATTTCACGCAACATCGACGCCCTCGAACAGCTTTATTCAGATCTGATGCTGCGCAGCAGGGTCGCCGCCTGAACTTGTCGATTAGCGCCAGTCGAGACCAGGCATCCAGCCGACAATCGCCGGAGTAACCGCGGCGTATTGGGTGTAATTCGGATGCACCGCCCTTAACCCCTCCTCCTCAAAGCGGGCTTTCCCCCGCAGCACCACCGCCAGACTGAACAAGAGCAACAGATGCAGCAAGCTGCCGGTGGCCAGCACAACACCTGCTGAACAAAGCAACAGGGCCCGGTACAGAGGATGCCGACAGATGGTGTAAGCCCCAGTAGCGATCAGTTGATTCGACAGCTTGGGCGCCGGCAGCGGCGAGAGGCTGGCCCCAAGCGAGCGCAGGGCCCCGATGGCCCGAAACAGACCCAAAGCCAGCAACAGCAAGCCAAGCCCAAACAAGGGCAAGGGCCAGATCAACAGACCGAAGCTGGCCGGGGAAGGCCAGACAGGGAGCAGATGGGCCGTGATCAGCAGCAGCTGAGCCAGAAGCCACCACTCACCGCGGCGGTTGTCCAACCAGCCACCCCAACTGAAGCCCCAATCCGAGAACATTTACTCATTCACCACCAATGTTCGGACGTTACGGCGCTGCACAAGGCCCGCCAGGGCCTGCATGTCCTCCCAGCGAATCAACCCCACACAGCCGAGCGTGCCGCTGTTGGCATTGCGGTTGGCGCTGGGATCGAGATGAATGCCCAAATGTCCTCGCCCTGTTGGAAACTCCGGTTCAATCCCGATCCAGATCGGCCCGAGCTCGCTCGGATCAGCGGGACCCAGGGCTTCCACCGGCCCGAGGCTGTAACGACCAGCAGGAAGCGGCGCACGGGTGCCGGACCGATGACGATCGGCGTTCTGACGGTGGGCTCGACCGCTGACGGCATCAAAGTGCTGCACAGGCTCGCCAGGAGTTTCCAGACGAAGACTCCAGATGGGATCTCGAGTGTGTGTGAGCGATCGCATGGTGCGGTTCAGCACCAGAACCGACTCACCAGTGGATGGGGGAGTGGATGGGGAAGTGGATGCAGAGGCCAGATCCATCTCAGCCGCAGAACAGGGCACCGATAACAGCGCCAGCAGATTCAAGGCGAGACAAGACCGAACGACCACAGCAACCAGGCAAGGAGGCCGGAACCCTATGGGCGGTTTTTATTCGCTGAGGAAATAAAAGCCAGCCGTCTCACCGTCCCTTTCTGAGACCCGCCGCGAGAAGGGCTCAGAGTTCGTTTCCAGCGAGCTGCAGCGCTTCAGCCTCCCTCTTTGGATCCAAGGCACAGCTGTCATCCAGCAAGAGCTGAAGACGTGGGCTCACGGCCTCCACCAGAGGGTTGGTCAGCACAACCCGGCTGATGCCCAGCTCCTCCAGCGTGTTGACCAGCGCTTGGTTGGCTTGGCTGCGCCGAAGACGTCCCTTCTCCACGAGGCAGTCGCTGCTGGCCTTGGCCATGGCGGCATAACTTCGAATTCTGCGGGCCAGCACCACCACGGCGACCCGCCGTTGAACCTCGGGTGCCAGGGGAGCATCCTCTGCGGCAACAGCCATCACTCCGGCAACAGCCATCCCTGACGCCAGGGGCAGAACCAAGAGCAGCCCAGCGAGAGATCGGGGGAAGTGCATCAACCTGCCTGGAAAGCTCACTCAGTCAAGCCTGGGAAAACGCTGGGCGATGGTGCTGCCGCTGTACTGAGCCACCCATCCCTCAGGATTATTGAACCAACGCACGGCACAGAACCGGGGGCGCTGGCCCATATCAAACCAATGACGGGTCCCTGCCGGAACACGAATCAAATCGCCCTGTTCACAGAGCACGCTGAGCACCTCAGAACCGATGTGCAACACAAACAAGCCGCACCCTTCCACAAAAAAGCGCACCTCGTCTTCAGCATGGGTGTGCTCCTCAAGAAACTTGCAACGCAGGGTTTCGCGATCGGGGTGATCTGGGGTCATCCGAATCGCATCGACCGTGGCGTAGCCGCCATCGCGCTGAACCCGGGCAATGGCTGCGGCATAAACCTCAAGGATGGAGGCTTGATCAGCACCCTCAGGAAGGGGCTGATCGGCGGGCCATTGCTCAAAACCGATGCCCCGGCGCTGAAGTTCCGCCTGAATCACCGCTGGATCACCGCTCTCCAGCTCGGGTAGAAGCCCATTCGGGGCATCTTGCGCTGTTTCGTCTGGAAAGATGCTGAGACGACTCATCGTCTGGACCCCGGGCGCATCGACTGCTGACCATCATCGATCCCACCATGACTGGGGGTCTCACGCTGGTGGGAGTCGGCCCGGGCGATCCATCTCTGCTGACCCTCGCCGCCGTTGAGGCCATCCGCCAAGCGCAGGTGGTGGCCTACCCGGTCGGACGACCGGGAGCCGACAGCATGGCCGCCCGCATCGCCACCGATTGGATCCGCAGCGACCATCAGTGCCTGCCGCTGTTATTCCCGATGGTGGAGGCCGCCGAGCCACGTCGAGCCGCGTGGGAGACGGCGGCGCAACAGCTGCAAAACATCGTCCGTTCTGGCCAGCGAGTTGCGCTGCTGTGTGAAGGCGATGCGTCTCTGTTTGCGAGCTGCAGCTATGTCCTGCTGGCCATTCTCCAGGAGTGGCCCGACTGTCCCGTCACGGTGATTCCCGGTATCACCTCGTGCTCCGCCGCGGCCGCTGCCGGCCTCTGGCCCCTCGCCCTGCAGCAGGATCAATTGCTGGTGCGCCCCTGCCCCGACACCCCTGAAGAGCTGGGGGTGGTTCTGGACACCGCCGCCACCACAGGGCAGGTGCTCGCCCTGCTGAAACTGGGGCGACGCTGGAGTTGGGTGCAACCCCTGCTGAGGCAACGCTCGCTGCTGGATCAAGCACTGTTCGCCGAGCGAGTCGGTTGGCCGGAACAACGCATCTGTTCAGCGGATGCCGTTGATGCCGAACCGCGCCCCTACTTCTCACTACTGCTCATTCGTCAGGGATGGCCTGATGTGTTGCCCTAAGCCAGCTCCCGACTGCGTTCCGCGGCTGCGATGACAGCTTCGATCAAGGCGGAGCGCAGACCGATACGTTCCAAGGCACGAACGCCAGCAATCGTCGTTCCCGCCGGTGAAGTGACCATGTCCTTGAGCTGGGCAGGGTGCAAATCGCGACGATCCAGCAGTTCAGCCGTTCCAGCCAGGGTTCGGTGGCTCAGCCGCAACGCCAGATCCCTTGGCAGACCAGCAGCCACCGCTCCATCAGCCATGGCCTCAGCCACCAAAGCCACAAAGGCTGGACCCGAGGAAGTCAACGCCAAGAAGGCATCAAGCTTGGCTTCAGCCAGCTCAAGCACTTCGCCCACATCGGCGAATAGCTGCTGCACCTGATCCCGTTGCGCTGGAGCGATCCCTTCACCCCAGGCCAAAGCCGTCAAACCGGCTCCCACCAGCGCAGGGGTATTGGGCACCGCCCTCACACAGCAGTGGCCAGGAAACAGATGCTGCAAGCGAGCCAGAGACACTCCCGCCAAAACAGAAATGAGCAGCGGCCGATCCGTGACGGGTGGAGCTGCTGCTGCAACGGAATCCAATTGCTGCGGCTTCACCGCAAGCAACTGGACCGGTGCGGTCCAAACCTTGGGAGCTGAAGGATCGTCAGCAGCAACCAGTCCGATGCCAGCGGGCAACTCCAAGCGGCGTTTCTCCAAGGAGCCGCTCCCCCCAACAACGGCCAACAGCTGGTGAGCCGGAATCCGACCACTCTCCAGAAGTGGAAGCACAAGGGCCTGAGCCATGCGGCCCAGACCGATTACACCGAAAGCTGGCTGCACAGGAGAATTCAGAGAGCGGCGGCTCCCCAAGCGGGCGAAGGAGCGCTGGAGGATTCCCCAGCATCTGCCACATCGGCCTCACGGCTCACCACCGTGGGGGCCGAGGCCTCGTCCTGGCCCGTGTTGGTGACGGTGACGCAACTTGGGGCGAACAGGAAGATGCTCTCTCCGACGCGCTCCTGATGACCATCAATCGCGAAGGTGCCACCAGCAACGAAGTCAACGGCACGCTGCGCCTGGTCGGGCTCCATCATCGTGAGGTTGAGAATGACCGTCTTGCGTTCTCGCAGGGCCTGGATGGCCCGAGGCATTTCATCGAAGCTGCGAGGTTCCATCACATTCACCTCAGCAGACGCAGTGCTGATGCCCGGCATCCCGATCACATTGGATCCAGGCAGGTCACTACCAAGATCAAATGGGTTGGTATCACCAATGGTTGCCAGTGCACCACCATCAGCCTGCATGGCGCGCTGGTCCTGGTCGTCTTGCTCGTCTTCGTAAGCGAAATCATCCAATTCGCCATCGAGATAGTCATCGCCAGCGACGACAGCACGGAGACGGGAGATCAGCGACACCTTGGGATTCCTCTCGGTCTGAATGTGGTTTGAAAACCATGTCCCTGGATACCGTTTTCGCCGGTGCGGGGCAAGTCAATTCGCAGAGTCTGTTGACACCAATCTCGGGCCGAACAGTGCCGAGCCAACCCTGAGCCAGGTACTGCCCGCCTCCGCAGCCTCTTTCCAGTCGCTGCTCATCCCCATCGAACACTCCGCCAAGTCGAACCGATCCGCCAGGGAACGGCAGTCGGAAAACAACTCTTTGCGCTGCTTCGCGGCCATGTCGAATGGCGCCATGGTCATCAGGCCCGAGATCCGCAACCCCGGCAGAGCTTGCAGATCTGACCAGATAGCGCAGAGTTCATCGGCAGACAGCCCCCCTTTACTGGGATCTGGGCGCAGTTTGACCTGAAGCATCACATCGGGCTGCCGGGCCTCCTCCACAGCAATGCGCGACACCCGTTCAGCGAGCAGCAAAGAATCGACGGAGTGGATGAAATCGAAGGCCTTCACCACGGGCCGCACTTTGTTGCTCTGGAGGCGGCCGATGAAATGCCAGCGCAGCTGCAGATCGATCAGCTCCTTCTGCTTAGGCAGCGCCTCCTGAACACGACTTTCCCCGAAATCAAACTGACCGAGCTCTGCCACGGAACGGACGGCCGATGCCGGGTGGCCCTTGCTAACCGCCAGAAGCCTGGCGGAGGAGGGGCGGTCAACTTGGAGCGCCTGCCAACGCGCAGCGAATGAATCCGTCAAGAGTTCAGATGAACGTCTGATCGAACAGCTGAGTCCAGGAGTTCAGGTCCTCTGACCGGTCCCGCCGGCACCGGCCCAGATGCACCTCAGCGTGGTGACGTGCGTCGCCGTAGGGGATCACTTCGAACTGGGCGCCACGGGGCTGCAAGGTGACCAGGAAGAACATTCTCTGGGCATACAACGTGGCGTAAACGTCACGCCCCTCACCAGCCGGAGCTACCCGATAGAGCATCCCGAAGGTGGGGTGATTCAGATATCGCTCGGACGCCATGCCGTGATCAGCCTTGATCAGAGGTCATAGAGCACCGTACTGACCCCGGAGCCCGATCACCAACAAGAGCAATGTCATCGCCAGGCCATTCAGCAGGTGAGCAGGACGTTCAGGAGGCATGCGGAAATACGAAGGGCCAAGAATCCGACCCCCACGGGCCACCAGTGCATCCGCTCCCTGCTCAGCTCTTAGAAGGATGTTGGCCAACAGCCTCTCTCCCACGGCCAGCACCAAGCCGAAGCCGGCCTTGAAACCCAGCTGGCGCATATTGACGGCACGACTGGCAAGAGATCGCAGCAGATTCTGGAGCTCTTCCTGAACGAGAGGCAGAAAACGAAGGGCCAACAACAGTTGAAACCCCAGCCGCTCCACAGGACACCCCAGCCACTTCAAAGGAGTCAGACACCAACTGAGAGCCCAGACCAGATCCTCCGGAGGGGTTGTGATCAACATCAAATTGACGCTGTGAATCACCGTGAAGATCAAGGTCGACGTCCGCAGCCCCAGCACTGCAGAGGCGCGGTCCACCACCAGAGGACCCAGCTTGAGACCACCCAACTGCAGGGGGCCTAGGCGCAGCAGATCCCAGGAGGGTCCTTCCGTCTCGAGCCCAGGAAGCTCGGCCGGATTACGAAGGGGAAAAGCCGCAGGGGGATCAACAGCCGGCAACAGCATCGACAACAGGCCCACCACAAGCGCCAACGCCGTCAGCAGAAGAACGGACCGCCACCACAGCGACCGGGCCAGACCACTGGCCAGGGTGATCACCACCAGAGCAACCACAAGAGCGACGCGCCACAAGGGGCCGGCCAAAACAGGTGTGAGCAGAAAGACGAGGGACCAGGCCAGCTTCAGTCGAGGGTCCAACCGCCTGAGCCAACCACTGGAGCCATCGACGTATTGGCCCATCGGGACCTGACGTAACCAGTCCATGACTCAGCCTTTACGGCTCTGTTGACGGGCCAGATCGCGTTCAGCGTCGCGCTGTTGCTTGCCGCGCCAGAACAGACGCAACGGACTTCCATCGAAGCCGAGGCCCTCGCGGATCTGGCGCTCGACATAGCGCCGATAGGTCTCCCCGAAAAGTTTGGGGTCGTTGACGAACAGGGTGAAGCTGGGGGGTCGACTTGCGACCTGCGTGCCGTAATACAACTTGCCCTGACGCCCCCCTCGGGTGGTGGGCGGACTACGCCAGCTGAGTGCTTCCTTCAGCACCTCATTCACAACGGAGGTGCTAACACGGCGACGATGCTGTTCAACCGCCAAGGCGGCCAGAGCGAAGATGCTGTCCACCCGTTGGCCGGTGAGTGCCGATGTGAACAACATCGGGGCCCAATCGAGGAAGTACAGCTTGGAGCGCAGCTCTTTTTCCATCGCCGTCATGGTGTGGCTGTCCTTCTCGACGGCGTCCCATTTGTTGACAACCACCACACAGGCTCGTCCGTCCTCTTCAATGCGGCCCGCCAGGCGCTGATCCTGCTCGGTCACGCCATCCAGGGCATCAATCACCAGAACGCAGACATCGCTGCGTTCGATCGCCTTGAAACTTCGGTTGATCCCGAAAAATTCCGGGCCATAGTTGACGCTGCGCCGCCGGCGGATGCCAGCTGTGTCCACCAGACGCCAGGGGCGTTGCTCCCGGATGATGCTGGTGTCGATCGTGTCGCGCGTTGTGCCGCGAATCGGACTGACGATGGCCCTCTGTTCTCCACAGATGGCATTGAGAAGACTGGATTTCCCGACATTCGGCCGGCCGATGATGGCCATCTGAATCGGTTCCTCCTCCTCCCCCTCTTGATCCTTTGGCGGGAGAAACGTGAGCACCTGATCAAGGAGTTCACCGGTTCCGGCCCCGTGGATGGCCGAAATCGGATGGGGCTCACCAAGCCCAAGACTCCAAAATTCGCCGGCCATGGCCAGGCCCTGTTCAGGCGACTCACACTTGTTCACCGCGAGAAGCGTGGGACAGCGATGACTGCGCAGAAATTCAGCGATGGATTCGTCAGCGGCCGTCAGTCCCTGCTGACCGTCCACGATCACCAAGGCCACACTGGCTTCCTCGAGAGCAAGAGCCGCCTGCTCCCGGATCTCAGGCAGAAATTCACTGTCGTCATCAAACACCAGTCCGCCGGTGTCGACGACCTTGAATTCCCGATCACCCCAATAGCCGTCCTGATAGGTGCGATCACGCGTCACGCCGGGCTCATCGTGAACGATGGCTTCTCGGCTGCGGCACAACCGGTTGACAAGGGTCGACTTACCGACATTGGGGCGTCCGATGATTGCGACGACGGGACGCGCCAAGGGTCTGTTCAGGCCAATCATTCACCCTACAGAGACGCCTTAGTGCCGATGAGCCTGGTGCCCATCGCGAGCAGAACCGAAATTCTTTCCGGGCGAGACAAATGAGTCTCAGTTGAGACAGCTAGGGCGGGTGAAGTGTGTTCCCTCGCCATGCTCGAGCTCGTCGCCAGCCTTGTGGTCGACCTCTCCGACCAGCGCCTGACGGTTTACAACAGCCAACAGGAAGTCGTCCGCGTGATCCCCGTCAGCACCGGCAAGGCCTCAACGCCAACACCGACCTTCAACAGCAAAGTCTTCACGAAGTACCGCTCCACCACGATGTACGGACGCACCTACACCGTTCCGGGCGTGCCTTACACGATGTGCGTCAGTGCCAACGAGGCCATCTGCCTCCATGCAGCGCCCTGGCAGGAGAACGCCGGGCAACCCTTCGGCGTCCCCCGCAGCCATGGCTGTGTGCGCATGCCCATGACCCACGCCCGCTGGTTGTTCCACAACACGCCGAAGGGCACGCCGATCACCATTCAGGCCTGAATCACCCCACCGGCAGATCGCCGGGGTGCCCCTGCACCGGATCGGCTGGAGCCGGAAGCTCTGGCCCTAAAGGCCCCTGTTCCGGCAGGGGCTCCCCTTGCTGTGCCAGCCAGGCCAAAAGCCAGTTCACCGCCGTGGCACGACGGGTCCGTCGGGGGAAAAGCTCACCGATCCGGTAGCCCGCAAAGTTGAGCTGCTGCTTCAGCAGCTGCTTGTATTCCTTGGGAATCGATCGGGTCAAACGAACCGATGCCGGCCGCTCGGCGATCAACTCGGGAGCCAAGGGGAAGGCATCCGCCCAATCCGTTGGCGTGTCTGGACCGGCGCACCATTGGAGTTCATTGGGCCGGTATCCCAAGCGTTCCCAAACCCTTTCGCAGACAAAGCGATCACTGCAGCGGTCCTCCAGGATCTGCAAGAGCAACGAACGACTCAGCGGCCAGGGCATGTCGATTGCGTTGTGCAGCATGGACCCATGATTGCTTCATCCCCCCTGCAGCTTCCCGGCAATGGAATCGCACGTCAGCTGCGGTGCCGTGTTCTGCAATCGCCGCTTGCGGGGGTGAGCGACCGGGTGTTTCGTGGCCTGGTTCGACGATGGGCTCCTGACGCCCTGCTCTTCACCGAAATGGTGAATGCCACCAGCCTCGAAATGGGGCATGGGCGCTGCAAGGTGGAGTCACTGGCCGACGAGTCCGGACCCATCGGCGTGCAACTGTTCGACCATCGCCCCCAGGCCATGGCCGATGCGGCACGGCGGGCCGAAGCCAGTGGAGCCTTCCTGATCGACATCAACATGGGATGTCCCGTTCGGAAGATCGCTCGCAAGGGGGGTGGTTCCGGATTGATCCGTGATCCCGAACTGGCGATCCGGATCGTGGAAGCGGTGGCGGATGCCGTGGCATTGCCCGTCACCGTGAAGACGCGCCTGGGATGGTGCGGAGGTGATGCTGATCCCGTGCGGTGGTGCCAGCAACTGGAACGTGCAGGAGCTCAACTGCTCACGCTGCATGGACGCACCCGCGAACAGGGCTTCAAAGGCCCTGCCGACTGGAGCGCCATCACCCAGGTCCGTGAGGCCCTCACGATCCCCCTGATCGCGAATGGCGACATCAACACTCCCGAGGATGCTCTGCGCTGCCTGAATCAAACCGGCGCAGCCGGCGTGATGGTGGGCCGAGGGACCATGGGGTCCCCCTGGCTGGTGGGACAGATCGATGCCGCGCTGACCGGTCGTGCCATCCCCTCTACGCCCAACCCGACGGCACGGCTTGCGCTGGCTCGGGATCAATTGGACGATCTTGTGAAGGATCGCGGCGACCATGGGCTGTTGATCGCGAGAAAACATATGGGCTGGACCTGCACGGGCTTCCCCGGGGCATCGCGACTGCGTCATGACCTGATGCGGGCCCCCACACCCGCCCAGGCCAGGGACCTGCTCAATCAGCAGATCGACGCCCTTGCCGCGTCCGCTTGACTGGACGCTCCGACGGTCAGGGCGTGGCGCCTTCAAGCGGCAAGGACAACACGCTTGATGCCAATGCCTGGCAGCGCTGGCGGTCTGGCCTCGCCAACGCCGAAGAGATCGAGCGTTGGCAGCAACAGCTCCACCAGCAGCTGCCCCAGCTCCCGCAAGAGCTGCTGGATCCGTCTCTGCTGCCCATCGCCCTGTTGCGCGACCCGATCCATTGGTCCCCCAAAGACAGCGGGCTGGATCCGGTCGATCTATTGGCATCCCACAGGGATCTCACGCACGCCAACCAACTGCTTTCCAGCGGCCGCCTGCGCGAAATCGCCCTCGGCCACCGCAGCCTGTTCACTGATCTGCCGCCGGTTCACCTCCAGGCCTACCGGGATGGGCTGAGACCAGTGGCATGTCAGGACGGCCTCAGCGCCCTGGAGCACCTGGGCGGCATCGGCCGTCAACGCTTCCAGCGAGGACTGCCCCTTGGCAAGGATCTCGATCGGTACCAGCCCCCCGCTCCAGACCCAGCACCAAGCGAGTTCATTCCCTCAGCGGCCTCGATGCTGGTGGTTCTCCACCAAACACAAGTGGAGGTCGAGGCCGACCACCTCCAGCCAGGGCAGGGGTGGGGCCAGATCCGCCACGCCTCTCTGGAGGATCCTTCCGGTTGGATGAGCGAGCCAACCCTCGATGGCGAAACCCTGGTCAGCTTCTGCCATGCCAGTGATCAGCTGGATCCCCAGGCGGCCCTACGCATGGCGCAGTGTGCGATGAAACACCCTGCAGCGGTCTTGCTGACCAGTGATGAAACGCTGCGCTGGAGCGACGACCCAGGCATTCCGGCGGGGAACCGCCAGAACAGAACCGCAATTACACCGTTTCGTCTGCTCTGCAGGGGATGCCTAGGCGGCCTGGTGACGATCCGCTGGTCAACGCTGCAACAACTGACGCTGCCGGCGTCCACCGGCTCGCAGCACGCCCTGCTCCTGGATCTGGCGCTGCAGGTTTGCGAACGCGGAGACGCCGTCGCCCACTGTTCCGAGGTGTTGCTGCAGCGATCGATTCGGGCGAACCCGACCGTGCCCGACGTGGCCTCGCCGGCCGACCGCCATTGCTGGCCCCCTGAGCTCAGCGCTGAGATCCTGGCGATCACCCAGCGACACAGCCCAAGCTTTCTGGTGCCCGGTGGGCAGCTCACTCCCGTTGATTCGCTGAGCGCCTGCCATCAGCTGCAACTCCGCACCGAACCCACCGTTCTGGTGTCGGTTCTGATCCCGTTTCGCGACCGGGTCGACCTCACCCAAAGCTGCGTCGCCTCCCTGCGCCGCTGCGCCGGAGCTGTGGCCTATGAGCTGATCCTGATCGACAACGGCAGTGAGGAATCCGCCACCCAGGCCTGGCTGGACGAACAGGCGCAGCTCGACGACGTGTACGTGGTGCGAGTGGACGAACCGTTCAACTATTCGCGTCTCAACAACATCGGCCGACGCCATGCCCGTGGCAGCCATTTGTTGCTGCTGAACAACGACATCGAATTCCGATCAGCTGAGGTGCTTCAGGCCCTGCTGGACCCGTTCGCGTACCGCGGCACCACTGCCGTGGGGGCGAGGCTGCACTACCCCGACGGGAGCATCCAGCATCAAGGGGTCGCCGTGGTGAAGGGGGAACGGCGCTGTGTGGTTGAGCCCGGAAAACACCTGCACAGTGCCCCTGTGCTGGCCACGCTTACCCCCTTGCTGGTGCAGGAGGAGTTCACCGCAGCGACAGGGGCCTGCCTGATGCTCCGCTGCAGCGATTTCGATCGCATCCAAGGGTTCGATGAAGATCTCGCCGTGGTGTTTAACGATGTGGATCTCTGCCTGCGCCTCAGGCAGAGCGGTGGTTCGGTCGCCGTGACCCCCTTTGTGGAGATCGTTCATCACGAATCGATCAGTCGCGGCAAAGACCGCGAAGGCAACGCTCTGGCCCGGCATCAAAGGGAGTCCGGTCACCTGAGGGCCAAGCACGCCAGGTTGTTCGCCGAAGGTGATCCCCTCACCAGTCAGGGCATTCACCCCCACAGCAATCGCTACCAACCCAGGGAGACAGCGCCGCGATCGAAAGGGCCGGTTGCTGATGCCGTGCTGATGCACTGGAGGAATTCAAACTTCCAGCCCAGCCGCCAACGACCAATCGTTCTGCTGGCGCATTTTTCAGGCAACAACCGGTTTCGGGACGACCTCTTCCCACTGATTGACGAGTACCGACGCTTCGCCGATGTGATCGTTGTGTCGTCGGCCAGCGGGTTGCGGTGGCACCCGAGAACGCTGCATCGGCTGCGCCAACGCTGTGCAGCCATCGTTATTCGACGCAACCAGGGGTATGACTTCGGCAGCTGGAAAACAGCACTGAACCTGCATCGGCAGGACATTGAGCAGTCAGCATTCCTGGTGCTCACCAACGACAGCTTCTGGGGACCGGTTACTCCCCTCGACGACCTGTTCCAACGCCTGCATGCCAGTTCAGCGGACGTGATTGGGCTGACGGACGATCTGATGTACGAACCCCATCTGTCGTCAGCCTTCACGGCTTACAAACCCAAGGCACTGCAGTGCCCAGCCTTTGGCCGTTTCTGGGAGACGTTGCAGATCTGGCCCCGCAAACGTGACCTGGTCAAACATTGCGAAGTCGGCCTGCCGGTGCAGCTACAGGCAGCGGGGCTGAGGCTCGAGAGCCTCTACACCCACAACGCCAACGGCAATGTTCTGCACTACGACTGGAAGCCCTTGATTGAGCAACGCGCCTTCCCCTTCCTCAAGGTGAGCCTTCTGCGGGACAACCCGACGCGACAACCCGTCGACACCTGGCCCGAAGTGATCGGCCAACGCAACCCTCAGCTGGCGGCCAGCATCCAACGACAACTGCGGCCCAAACCAGGATTGCAGCGGCTGTTGGAACGGCTTCGCCTTCGAGGGAACGGAAGTGATCGCAAGGGGTCTCGTGCTGTAATAGCGCCGACTTCACGCCGGTGAGCCAGCTGATGAGCACCGCATCCAAGCGACGGGGAATCATCCTGGCTGGTGGAAGTGGCACGCGGCTGCATCCGATCACCCAGGCCGTCAGCAAACAGCTATTGCCGGTTTACGACAAGCCGATGATTTATTACCCGCTCAGCACCTTGATGCTGGCGGGGATTCGCGATGTGCTGATCATCACCACCCCCCACGACAGGGAGTCTTTCCAGCGCTTGCTCGGCGATGGCAGCCGCTGGGGCATGACGATCGAGTACGCCGTGCAACCAAGCCCGGACGGATTGGCCCAGGCGTTTCTGATTGGTGCCGACTTCCTGGCGGGCCACCCCGCTGCTCTGGTGTTGGGGGACAACCTCTTCCATGGGCACGATCTGGTGCCCCAGCTGGTGAACAGCAACGCTCAAGCCCAAGGGGCGACGGTCTTTGCCTACCCCGTCAGTGATCCCGAGCGTTATGGCGTGGCCGAGTTCGATGCCGATGGCCGCGTGCTGAGCCTGGAGGAAAAACCTCAACAGCCCAAGAGCCGCTACGCCGTCACGGGGTTGTACTTCTACGACGACAGCGTCGTGGAACGAGCCCGCCAGGTGAAGCCTTCGGCGCGCGGCGAGCTGGAGATCACCGATCTCAATCAGATGTATCTGGACGAAGGGCTGCTTCGGGTGGAGCTGATGGGCCGTGGCATGGCCTGGCTCGACACCGGCACCTGCGACTCCCTCAACGATGCAGGCAGCTACATCCGCACCCTGGAACACCGTCAGGGGCTCAAGGTGGGGTGCCCAGAGGAGGTGGCTTGGCGCCAGGGCTGGATCACAGCAGAACAGCTGAATCAGCTGGCGCAGCCCTTGAAGAAGAGTGGCTATGGCTCTTATCTCCTGCAGATGCTTGAGGAGAGCGTGAGCGATCACGCGGCCCTTCAAACCAGCCTGGAGGTAAGCCATGCAGCTTGAACAACTCACAACTCCTTCCGGCGCGTTGATGCAGGGGCCCCTGCTGATCACACCCCAGGCCTTCGGCGATGACCGTGGCTGGTTCTACGAAAGCTGGAACCAGCGCAAGTTTGATGAAGCCGTCGGCGAATCGGTGCTGTTCTCGCAAGACAACCACTCCCGCTCGGTCCGGGGTGTGCTTCGGGGACTGCACTATCAGCTCGCACCAGAACCCCAGGCCAAGCTGGTGCGTGCCACGGTCGGATCGATTTACGACGTCGCCGTCGACATCCGGCGAGGCTCGCCCACCTACGGCGATTGGGTCGGCGCCGAACTGAGTGCCGAAAACAAATGCCAACTTTGGATTCCCGAAGGCTTCGCCCACGGCTTTCTCACCCTCAGCAGCGTTACTGAAGTGCAGTACAAGGCACGCGGGTTCTGGAACAAAGCTTGTGAACGGGCAATCGTTTGGAACGACGCGGATCTGGCCATTGCCTGGCCGATCGATCGGCTGGAGGGCGGAGAGGTGAGCCTCTCTGGCAAAGATGCCGAAGCGCCGGGGTTCAAAGCCGCTGAAGCCGCGGGAGACGTTTTCCCATGAAGGTTCTGCTCACCGGAGCTGGCGGACAGCTTGGCCAGGCCCTGATCGCCTCCGTGCCCGATGGACTCGAGCTGGTGGCCACCAGCCGTCAGGATCTCGACCTGGCTGACCCTGAAGCCTGCCGTACGGCCGTTGAGCAGCATCAGCCTGACTGGGTCCTTAATGCAGGTGCATACACGGCCGTGGACAAAGCCGAATCGGAATCCGCCCTGGCCCATGCCGTGAATGCCGGGGCACCGGAAGCCTTCGCCCGCGCTCTGGATCAACAGGGGGGCCGCCTGCTTCAGATCAGCACCGACTTTGTCTTCAATGGAACCCAAGGAAGGCCCTATCAACCCATGCAGGCCCGCGACCCTCTCGGGGTTTACGGCGCCAGCAAAGCAGCCGGAGAAGCAGCGGTGCAAAGCGTTTTCGGAACGAGCGGACGGGGCTTGATCCTGCGCACCAGCTGGGTGATCGGGCCCGTTGGCAAGAACTTCGCCCTCACCATGCTGCGCCTTCACCGCGAGCGGGATCAACTGGGCGTCGTGGCCGATCAGGTGGGCTGTCCCACCAGCACCCTGACCCTGGCTCAGGCCTGTTGGAGAACCCTCCAGATCGCTGGAGGGAGTGAGTTACCAGCTGTCATGCACTGGAGTGATGCCGGTGCTGCCAGCTGGTACGACGTTGCGGTGGCGGTGGGCCGGATCGGGGCTGAGTTAGGGCTGATCGACATGCCCGCAGAGGTTCAACCGATCACAACAGCGGACTATCCCACCCCAGCAGAGCGTCCGGCCTATTCGCTTCTGGACAGCACGAGCACCAGAACAGCCCTTCAACTCAGCGGACAGCACTGGCAGCACGCCCTCAAGGATGTATTGCAGCAGGCCAAAACCCCATGAAGCTGCACTGAGTTCAACGTCCCCCACCTCCTCACAACGCCCCGCCCCCTCCCTGACCAATGGTTTCGTCCATGCCTTCCGCCGCTGACCTGCTGGGAAATCGCCGCAGAGTTCTGGTGACGGGAGGTGCCGGCTTCATTGGAGGCGCCGTGGTCCGCAGGCTCCTGAGGGAGAGCACGGTCACCGTCTTCAATCTGGACAAGATGGGCTACGCCAGCGACCTGGCATCCATTGAGGAGGTGCTCAGCGAGCTGGGCGACGCTGCGAAAGATCGGCACAGACTTCAACAGGTGGATCTGACCGATGCAGCAGCCGTTGAGGCTGCGGTGCGCGAGGCGGACCCGGATTTGGTGATGCACCTGGCAGCCGAAAGCCACGTGGATCGCTCGATCTCCGGACCTGGCGTGTTCATTGAGAGCAATGTCACCGGGACCTACAACCTGCTGCAGGCAGTGAGGGAGCACTACGAAGGATTGAGTGGAGAGCGACGGGAGGCCTTCCGGATGCACCACATCAGCACAGACGAGGTCTTCGGCTCACTTGGCGCTGAGGGACGCTTCTCAGAAACAACGCCCTACGACCCCCGCAGCCCCTACTCCGCCAGCAAGGCTGCGAGCGATCACCTGGTTCAGGCCTGGTACCACACGTTCGGCCTGCCCGTGGTACTGACCAACTGCTCGAACAACTACGGGCCCTGGCAGTTCCCAGAAAAGCTCATTCCTGTGGTCACCTTGAAGGCGGCCGGAGGAGAGTCGATTCCTCTCTATGGAGATGGACTGAATGTGCGGGATTGGTTGTACGTGGAAGACCACGTGGACGCGCTACTTCTGGCCGCCTGCAAGGGTGAATCTGGCCGCAGTTACTGCGTGGGTGGTCACGGTGAACGCACCAACAAAGAAGTCGTTCACGCCATCTGCCAGCAGTTGGATCAGAGCTGCCCAGCATCAGCTCCCCATGCAGATTTAATTACGCCGGTGACGGACCGACCTGGCCACGACCGCCGCTACGCGATTGACCCAGGCCGCATCAGTTCGGAACTTGGCTGGAGCGCACGCCATAATGTTGAGCAAGGGTTAGTGGAGACAGTGAATTGGTACTTGTCTCATCAGGATTGGTGCAACGAAGTGCGAGAGCGAGCCGGATATGACGGCAGCAGATTAGGAATGAAACCAATTCAAAAAAAAGCAAGCGAATGATAAGTTGCGACCTGCTTTTTTTAAACATGACAGATGAGCGGCATGCCTAAAAAACGTCATCCGCTTTCTGCTATTTCGCAAACGGCCCGACAACTGTTGAAGCGATCTGCTTTTGCGGCGGGAAGGCAGAAAATGCTTCCCAAGGCACTACGACAGCAGCTCAGTCGCCTGGGGGGAGCCAGACGGCCAAGCCCGCCCAACAACAGGCGCAAAAAAATTACGCCTGAACTGCAGGAGTACATCAAAGACCTACAAAGCAAAGAAACAAGCGAAAACATAATTCGCGACTTTCGCGAATTAGCCCATTATGCCTATGTCTTTGACATTGAACACTATAAATCTCAATTAGATATTGAAGAAGCAGAAGGGCTCCAAAATATTGGCGACGTCATTCTTCATTACTGCAGATCAGGCAGCCTGAAGGGCATTGACCCGAGCAATTTATTCGACACAGAAAATTATTTCAGCAAATATCCCGACGTCAAAGAGAGTGGACTCAACCCGATGGTTCACTGCTTCAAGTTTGGGATGAACGAACGCCGCTATTCGATGGATAACATCCATTTCATGCGGAAGATGGCTGATATCAAAAAGCCTGAACCAAGCGCTCTAAACACGGCCATAGAAGATCTAAAGACTAAAAAAGTTGGCGTTTTCCTACATATCTTTTACCCCGAACTAGGCGAAGAAATTGCCACCCGCCTAAAGAACATCCCGTGCAGCATCGACATCTTCATTTCCACAAAGGAAGATTCTGTCCAGTCGCTGCAAAATATTTTTGGCCAAATCGACAATGCCCAGAAAGTAGAAGTCAGACATTTCAGCAATATCGGACGAGACGTCGCTCCGTTCATCGTTGGCTTCAAGGATCAAATCCTCAACTACGACCTCATCCTTAAGCTCCACTCCAAAAAAAGCCCTCACAGCAATGCACTCAGCGGCTGGTTCCTTCACTGCCTGGACAATCTGATTGGCAGCGAAGTGATTACAGCCACCAATCTCAAAGCTCTTCAATCACCAGATACAGGCATTGTCTATCCGGTTGAGAACTACGCTCTCAGCCTCGGAATCAAACACGATTCCTGCTGGGGCCATGAAGATGGCAACTACACAAAGGCCAATCCATTCCTAAAACGCTTCAATCTCGACCACATCACACGAGACAGCCAGTTCCGCTTCCCCACTGGGACAATGTTCTGGTGCAAGCCTGAGCTCCTCAAACCTATCCTTGACTGGGATCTCGGCTGGAATGACTTTGATGAGGAAGGTGGGCAGATCGACGGGACCATCGCCCACAGCATCGAACGCCTCATCGGTCTTTCGACCACTGAAATATTCAATCAGACACTGCAAACAACGTACTGCGGATACTTCCTTTCGAAGCAATATCAAACAGACAAGTGCATCATTGAAGGCAGAAATAAGCTAAAAATACAGGGCTTTGAAAAGGTGATTCAATTCAAACCCCAGCAACTCGATCCGAACTGGTCACTAAAAAACAATATCAACTCCAAATCTCTACAAATCCATTGGGTTATCCCGAATTTCACACCTGGCCTCGGTGGCCACATGACCATTTTCAGAACCATTGATTACCTAGAGCGATGTGGTCACCAATGCACAATCTGGGTTCATTCCGAACTCAAAGGGAATGACAAGCCAAGTCGAATCAGCAGTCTGCATAAACGTGTCATCGATCAATCCTTCATTTCACTGCAGACAGATCAGGTCTACATGCTGGGCAACAACCAGGAAGACCTTGATCGCGTGAGCGGCGACATTGTCATCGCCACAGATCGCATGAGCACCTATCCCGTGCTTGGTATGAAAAAATTTCAGAAAAGATTTTATTTTGTTCAGGATTATGAGCCCTATTTTTTCGCGCGCGGAAGCTCCAGCATCCTCACCGAACAATCGTATGCATCTGAAAATAACTTTTCCTGCATTTGTGCCAGCCCTTGGCTTAAGCAGAAGATGGAAAGCTTTGGCAATTCAGCCATCTCTTTCCCACTAGCAGTCGACCATATTGTTTACCACCCCAACAACGATCAGAAACGCAGCAGTCATGCCATTGCCTTCTATGTGAGACGCAGCACGCCAAGACGGCTCTATGAACTGGGGCTGCTTGCTTTAAGAGCTTTGTTTGATCTGGGCGACGACTTCGAGATCATCACCTTCGGCGAAAAAGATCTACCCGATCTTGGAATTCCTGTGAAAGTGAGGCACGCAGGGATTCTTGAGGCCCATGACTTAGCGAACCTGTATCGCCAATGCACGGTTGGATTCGTGCTTTCGGGAACCAATTACTCCTTGGTTCCCAATGAAATGATGGCCTGTGGGCTGCCTGTGGTTGATATTGATGCAGAACACACGCGAGTCTCCTATCAACCGGAAACAGCGGTCTTGGCCGAAGCGACGCCAGTGGGCCTGGCCTCAGCATTAAGCCGCTTGTTGAATGATGCGTTGTTCAGGGAAAGCATCGCCAAAGATGGACTCGCCGCCACCGAACACCTCAACTGGGATAACTCCAACAAACTAATTGAGGCTTTCATTCAGGAGTCGCTTCTTCCATGGGAGTCATCAACCTCGCAACATGCTCAGGCATCGTCTCCTTTGGTGACGGTGGTAATCCCCGTTTACAACGGGGGCACGATGCTCAAAGCCGTCGTTGAGTCCTGTCTTGCGCAGGATCTCGATCAGGCATTTGAAGTGTTGTTGATCGATAGTGCGTCCAGCGATGGGTGCCTGGAGACACTGCCACAGGACGAACGACTCCGACTCCACAGGATTCGCAAGGAGGATTTCGGCCATGGGCGCACCCGCAACCTGGGAGTGGAGCTTGCCCGAGGAGAGTACGTCGCTTTCATCACGCAGGACGCCATACCAGCGAATCGCATGTGGCTCATGAACCTGATCGCCCCACTGCAAAGCGATCCAAGTGTGGCCGGGGTCTTCGGCTGCCATATCGCCCATACCGATCATGGAGAACTCACCGCCCATGACCTTGACCAACACTTCAATCGTTGGATATTTAGAAGCCATCGCCAACCGATCGAGCTCGATGCTGATCGACAGACCTCCAACGGCGTTGTCTCAACCCATGAACGCTTTTACTCCGATAACAATTCCTGCTTAAGGAAATCTATTTGGAAAACAGTTCCACTTCCCGATGTCGTATATGGCGAAGATCAATTGTGGGCACGCGAAATTCTTAGAAAGGGTTATAAAAAAGCCTATGCCTCAACAGCAGTGGTTCGCCATTCCCACGAATATGGCTTCCGGGAAACAGTCGTACGCGCCAACACGGAATGGCATTTCTATGACCAAATGCTTGGAGAAAGATTGCCTGCGACCAAACAACAGGTTCTACAAATGGTTGAACGATCTTGTACAAACGATCGCGCAGCCCAGAAGTTGTACCCAAACATCAGCGAAAACGAACTTGTACGACGCCGACGGCTTCATTTTGCCAGGGCCTGTGGCTACTATTTAGCTGGCAAAGGACACGGTGCAATACGGCCTTGAATGAATTAATCGTCTGTGAACTAGATATCAGCTCTTCCGCATCGCGTTGAGCAGGAAGCCACCAACGCCCCAAGCCACAATAATAATCCCGACAGATGCAAGAAACGCCTGCCACCGCCAGTTGTGATTCGGTTTAACAGGCAATTGAGGTTGACTGAGAACAACCACAAATTTCAGCTGACGTTGACTCTCGCGACGACTATTATCTGAAGCAAGGCGAGCTGATTGCAAGGTTTGAGTCGCAAACTCAACATCAGAAATCAAACCAGCTTCTTCAAGTGCAAGAGTATTCAAATCTCGTCCATTTTTACTTACAGCACGATCTCTCTCCTCACGAATCTGAAACTCAAGTTCACTCACCTGGTCTGCAATAAATGCGACTTCCGGTGCATTGGGGTCTCTGTATTGGCGACGCAACGCGGCTTCTTGAACTTTCAAATCAACCAGTTGAGATTCAAGCCCAGAGATATACGAACTGGCTGCTGATTGTTCAGTCAGCACACTTAGGTTTCCATGCTTTTCCTGGAAGAGCTCAAGACTTCTCTTTGCTCCCTTGAGATTAGTCTCGGCTAGTTCTACCTCCTTTCTCGCAAATTGATTCTGGTCAGCATTAATGGATTGATTTACCTCATTCACAAAGCGACGAGACTGCTTCAGCAACTCGTTGTTGAGATTTAAAGCCTGCTGGGGTGAAAATCCAGATGTCGTGAGAATAACTGAGCCACTCAAGGGCTGAGGGGCCACAGTCAATTGCTTTCTATAGAAGTTAAGCTGTGCTGGAGCAGTACTATTAGCGGGCAATCCAGTCCGAAGATCCGGAAGCTTGATGCGGTAATCCTGCTCAAGTTTTTTCCCGTCAGGGAACAAACGGGTCTTGACATCAGCCGATGCGAGATAGACTTGGAGGTACTGCCCGTCTACAAGAGAAGTCAATACCTGAGGCGCAGAGGCTGCTCCCGACAACACTGAAGCTGATGATGTCTCGAGAGGCAAGGCCTGTTGAATCACAAACTCGGAAACGGCCGTATAGCGATCCCGCCCGATTACAAAGCAATAGAAAGCCGAGGTTGCCAGAAAGACCGAGATCAGAACTCTGGGCTTTACAATCCTGTCCAAACGCTCTCGCCAGACCGATGTTGGCTGATCGGGGACCAGGGAATTAGAAACCCGAAACGATGATGTAATCTCCTTTTGGAGAGGAGTGGAGGAGCTGGAATGAGGGATTGATTCAGGCATAACTAAAATTAACCCAAGGCAAGCGACTGGACAAGGATCAGGTGCTAATCATCATTAGCCTCCAGGAGCACTGACTCGTTTGTTCGGTAAAGAATCAAAGAGAAGCCTAGAAGAATCATAGAGCACCAAATCAGATACGATAAAGAAATATCAGGTATCGGATATTCGTTATTCATCGAGTACCTGAACAACTCAACAGCATGGAGGATTGGATTCCAAGTCACAAATGGCCGCGTGTACGAAGGGAGCTCAAAAGTCGCGAAGAATATTCCAGAAGTAAAAATAATCACTCGCTGTAAAAGTCGCTTAAGAATTCTCGTAACCCACTTATTCAATCTGCCAAGAAATACAAGACAAATACCAAAACCAAGCGCCATGAATACCGTCAACAAGTAGACACTGATAGCTAATCCAGGACTATCAAGCTGAAAACTCCAAGTGAAGTACCAAACGAGTCCCAGGATTCCCAGAGAGATAGTAGATATAGCCCTCATATCATTGACCAATGTAGCCAAAAGAATATCCAATGGCTGAATTCTTTTATAATAAAGAGGAGCCCTCAACTTCAAGCCGGCAAGAGCCTTTATTGCGCCTTGCCTAAACAGAAATGCAATCGAAAATCCAGTAGCAATAAAAACAACAATATTGAAGTACATGTCCGTTGAGCCACCTGCCGCAAACCTATTACTACCCCTTAAATAACTAAATCCCACACGCATGGCGATAAAGAACAGCATAATCTGAAGAGGCGTAACAATGCTCTCCCAGGCGCCAATTGAAGTCCCCGTCGATTTTCTGTTGTTATCGTAAGTAGCGATCGCAAGAACAATTGCAATCTGACGCCAAATTGCGTTAAAAAGCCTTCGCAAAGAATTCATGAAATCAAGGCCTCCTCACTCAAAACCATCATCAAATCCATCATCAGTAGATTCCAAATTAAGAAGATTTTGACCCGTCACAAGATGATCGTCATCTGATTCTGACACATCAGATGCATCAAGATATTGATCAGCCCATTCAATCGACTCTGAAAGCCCACCTGAAAAAAGAATCTGGCCTGAGGAGCCCAGAACAAGGCCCTCGGTACAAAATTCGCTTCGAAAGCGATTGTTGTTCGCAGTGGCAAAAAGGGTCTTTCCCTCAAGCTGCTTTAACAAAAGTGATCGTAGCGGCTTCGCAGGCCTAGTCATTAAAAACCTTGTATTTGATATTAAATAGCAGTCAAACGAGAAGAGAACAGATAACGCCAAAAAGAAGAAGTCTTTTTGGTCTTTCGAAAGCTCTTTGATGATTAAGCTGGGGTATATCTCCTTCCCTGACAACAGGCCCCAAAACTCATCCAAACCAACGCGAGATTTTTCAAGACAGTCGCTATAGACAGTAGAGAGAAAGCAGAGCGCGTGGGAGATCCGCAACTTGCTATCCAACCCGCCTTCCGCGCCAACAGGCCAGCCAATTACCCCATCACTAACGATTTCACCGGATACTGGAGGAACGAGACCAGCAAGAGCGGCAGTCAACTGGTATCGCAAAAATGAACTGTTTGTAATCACAGCAACTCTCTTTGCCTGCAGAAGCTCCCAATTCCAAGGAGTCTGAAACGTAATTTGAGGGTTCGATTTATCGCAGCGAAGTGAGAGGTTCCGGAACGTCAACACCGGCGTGGCTGAACCCGTCGCATCCACCACCACAACAGCCGAAGAACGTCCCAAGACCGTGACGATACCACCGTGAAATGAAGCAAATTCAGGAGTGGCTTGCAACCCAATCAAGAGCACCTTTGATCAGTCCGGTACGACAACGCTTCTCCAAGCGATCCGTCACCAAATCCAGAGCGAGATACCCAGTGCGTCTCATCAGCGGCTGCGGCAAAAGTGCCGCGGCTCCACTCGGTGAGAGATCAAGACTGAGATCAGCCTTTGCCATCAGGCGTTCCGGCTCTGGACGGATCCATGCCTGGCACTGGAACTGAACCAGATCCTGCAACCGGCCGAGCCCATGAATCGTGCAATATTCAAAGACGATCGAGAGTCGATCACCATCCCAACTAGAGCGAAACATCACCTCGGGCTGCAGCTGGAAATTCAGCAGCTGATAGGGCCGAGACGCATAGAGGAAACGGCCGTTCTGCAGCCGCTCCACTCTTTTGCGGTTCAACAGTGCCTTCATCGGACGGCCAGGCTGCGAGAGGTATCCCTGCAGCTGGGCCAGGGATGCATCGGGCAGCTGAAGAGCGATGCCATGGGAACGGTGAACCTGCACCGGACAACAAGGAAACGGTTGATGCGGAACGATGGCACGTCTGACGGAAGGTGATCACGGATGATCGATTCAACGCTCGATCGCGCCGAGGCCCCGATGACGCAGCCGTTCAGGATTGAAACCGACAGCCTGGGTGGCATTGAGGTGGAATCTGAGGCGCTCTGGGGGGCCCAGACCCAGCGGTCGCTTCAGAACTTCGCCATCAGCAATGAACGGATCCCCCTCGAAATCATCCAGGCCCTGGCCTGGATCAAGCGCTCCTGCGCCACGGTGAACGGCCAGCATGAGCTTCTGAGCCTTCAACAGGTAGAGCTGATCTGCACGGCAGCGGATGCCATTGCCGCCGGCCAGCACAACGATCAGTTCCCACTTCGGGTCTGGCAGACCGGAAGTGGGACCCAGACGAACATGAACATCAACGAGGTAATCAGCAATCTGGCGTCCAAGGCGTCAGGCACCGCCCTCGGCAGTCACTGTCCGGTGCATCCCAATGACCACGTCAATCGATCGCAATCCACCAATGACGTGTTTCCCGCTGCCATCCATGTCGCCGCGGCCAAGCAGCTGAAAGATGGGCTGCTGCCAGCACTCGATGCCCTGGTGCATGCCTTCGATGCCAAAGCCCAGGCCTGGATGCCGATCGTCAAGATCGGCCGAACCCACCTGCAGGATGCGGTGCCCTTGCGCCTTGGCGATGAAGTCGCCGCATGGCGGGATCAACTCAAACAATCCCAGGGCTGGATTGAGGACTGCCTGGTCAGCCTTGGCGACCTCCCCCTTGGGGGCACCGCGGTTGGCACGGGGTTAAACACCCCCCCGGGCTTCCGCCATGCCGTCGCGGACGAGCTAAACAGGGTCGCTGGAGTTGATGTCCGTCCTGCGGAAAATCTGTTCGCGGTCATGGCCGGCCATGACGCCCTCGTCCATGCGATGGGGCAGCTTCGCCTTCTATCCGTGGCCCTACTGCGCATCGCCAACGACATCCGTCTGCTCGGATGCGGCCCCAGGGCCGGTCTGGGCGAGCTGCAGCTCCCCGCCAATGAACCGGGCAGTTCAATCATGCCGGGAAAAATCAATCCCACCCAATGCGAGGCCATGGCGATGGTCTGCACCCAGGTGATCGGACTCGACGGCGCCGTAGCGGCCGCCGGCGCAGGTGGCCATCTGCAGATGAATGTCTACAAACCCTTGATCGGCTTCAACCTATTGCAGTCGATTCGGATGCTCAAAGACGCCATCACCAGCTTCCGCCAGAACCTGGTGGAGGGATTGGAGCCGGATCTGGAGCAGATTCAAAGGTTCGTCGATCGCTCCTTGATGCTGGTCACCGCTTTGACCCCCAGCATCGGTTATGAGAAGGCAAGCGCTATCGCTCAACATGCCCACCATCAAGGGCTGACGCTGAAACAGGCGGCACTGGAGCTCGGTCACATCACGGAAGCGGACTTCGATCAACAGGTGGATCCCAGCGCCATGGCCGCTCCTGACGCCTGAGCTCAGGCCGCCCGCTCTGTTGCCGGGTTGAGAGCAGCGGAGGATGGCACCAGATCCTCAGCCTCGGCCACCGGGAAGCGATTGATGGCTTTCAGAGCCTGCCGGGCATGGCTGCGTAGCTGCTCGCTGATGGCCTCGCAATAGGGAACCTGGGCAAGCAGATCCACGGTGCGGCGCATGATGCGCACCACATCGCCCTCGTCTAACGACGTATTGGCAATCAAATCGCTCCAGGTTGTTCCCCTGGCCCAGGCATCCACCAAGCCCATCAACTCGGGCTCCCACCAAGCTGGCACCACCACTCCTGCGCGTTCCTGGGCCCTCAGCAGCTCGCGACGTAAGCCAGATAAATCCTGAAGGGCCTCCTCTGCCGCAGCAGGCGGCGGAAAGCCACTCCAAAGGTCAGGGCGATTGACCTCCGTGCTGATCGCCTCAAACACCGCCGCCAGGTCAGGGGGTGAGAGGTCATCGAGATGACCACTCATCAGAGCCAGCCCCAGCCACAGCTCGTTGTCGCCCCGCAACGCGGCAACGGTGCGGCCAATCTCCGTGGGATCCAGCTCGTCGAGACATCCAAACTGTTGAAGGATGTCCATCAAGGCCAGGAAGGTCTCCCAGTGACGGTTGGCCCGTTGATGCAGCACCCGCTGACGTTCAGCGATCTCGAATTCCAGATCCTCCATGCGGCGGCGGTGCTTCTTGAGCTGCTTGCGATCCCCCCAGCGATGGGCCGGATGCTGCTCCTGCTCCTGTTCGAGATCTCGGACCAGCCGGGCTTGGGTCAACACTTCCCCGGCCAAGTCGTATTGCGGGGTGGTCATGTCGTGACGCCGGGCCATATGGGCTACCGCCAAGGCCAAACCACCACTGGCCTGATCGCCATGACGCAACTCTCCCGAGCGGGTCAACTCTGGTAACGCCAGCCCATCCACCTGAAGACAACTGAGCTCTGCATGGATGCTCACCACGGCCTGACAGGGAAGCAGGATCCAAACGTTGTCGTCGGTCAGACAGAGCAGCAGCGGAAACTGACCGGGACCCTTCACCTTCTCGACAATCACCGCTGGTGCGACGCGCCCTCGTAGCTGTGGCGACTTCAAGCTGACCAAGGTGCCGGTGCTGGCGAACTGAAGGGCCATCGTCAGCTCGTTGGCCAGCGTTTCCTCAGCCTGTTGCTGGAGAATGCGAAGCAAGCGCCGCTCTTCTCGGAGCCGCCCACGCATTTTCTCGTAGTCCTCGAAGTCTTCCCAGGGGATATCGCCGGCAACTCCCTCAAGCTGGCTGAGTTGCAGCCGCAGTTGCGAGAGATTGTCTTCGTCCTCCACGAGGTCGAGCCCCGCCAGGTAGCGGCCAAAACTGCGTTCCACCAGCTCCCTGGCCTTGGCCAGGTCATGGCGCTGCAGCAGGTTGAGAACCATCCCGTAGCTGGGGGTGAACTGGCTCACCAAAGGGTCGGCAGGACTCGTCGCGAGTTGTCCGGCCTCACGCACGCCCTCAAAGCGGCTCTGAACCGTTACGACGTAACCCTGGGAATCGAGACCACGCCGTCCGGCACGACCGGCCATCTGCAGAAACTCACTGCCCATCAGTGGGCGATGCCCCCGTTCGGTTCGCTTGGACATCGCAGCGATCACCGTGCTGCGGGCGGGCATGTTGATGCCGGCGGCCAAGGTCTCCGTCGCGAAGACCACTTTCACCAGCCCTTGCTGAAACAGCTCCTCAATCAACTCCTTCCAGGCGGGAAGAACACCGGCGTGGTGTGCCGCGATGCCCCGTAACAGGGCATCGGCATGGATTCCATCTCGGACAGCCTCAGGGTTGTCGTCGCTGTAGGCCGTCAAGCGAGCCTTGATCCGCGCCTGCTCCTCCTTGGTGACCAGACACTGCGCACCAAGATCCCGAACCGCCTTGTCACATCCACGTCGACTGAAGATGAAATAGATCGCCGGGAGCATCTGCCGCTCGGCCATCTGGGCCACAACAAAACTGATTGGTGGTGGTTCCGGTTGAGGCGGTCTCTGGGAGCGTCCCTTGCGCTTTTGCCCCTTGGGCGCGCGCCAGACCTTGCAGTTGGGATGCAGTCCGGTTCCAGCATCATTCAGCAATGGGTGCAAACCCTTGGCGCTGCAGAAACTGAACTGAAGAGGCACCGGTCGGTGATCACTCATCACCAAGGTGGTCGGACCATGAACCTTGTCGATCCAGTCGGTCAGCTGGCCTGCATTCGCCACAGTGGCGGAGAGCGCCACGAGTTGCACCGGCGGGGGGCAGTGAATGATCGACTCCTCCCAGACCGTGCCGCGCTGGGAGTCATTCATGTAGTGGCACTCATCCAGCACCACAGCTTCCACATCAGCCAGGGGATCATCGTGCTCATCCGCCTCGGCGTAGAGCATGTTGCGGAAGATCTCCGTGGTCATCACCACGATGGATGCCTCGCGATTCATGCTGAGGTCACCGGTCATCAGCCCCACGTTCTCAACGCCGAACTGAGCACGGAAATCTCTCAATTTCTGATTGGACAGGGCCTTCAGTGGTGTGGTGTAAAAGACCTTCTGGCCGTGGGCCAGGGCGCGATGGATGGCGTATTCCCCGATCAGCGTCTTGCCAGATCCTGTGGGGGCACTCACCACAACCGAGTGCCCCTGATTGAGGGCATCCATGGCCTCAAGCTGGAAATCATCCAGCGGGAATGGAAAGATTTCGGAGGGATTCAGTGCTGCACTGCGATCGACATCGGGCTCTGATGAAGGCGTGGCCGGTGTCGATTGGTTCATCGAACAATCCTAAGGAGGCCTGCTGAGCCTTCCCTTCAACTAAGCGATAAGCCAGGCCAATGCCATCAATTAGATGTGCCGACATCCTTTGACGGAAGAGACCTTGACCGTGAAAATGATAGGGAGAATGCTTCGAGCCTTGGTGAGCCCACCGGGGCTTTTTTTGTGCCATGAAACCCAGCTTCAAAAGGGTGACAGAGGCACACCGCCGGTGCCATGACAGAGGGAATGAAACGCACCCTGCTGTGACCACCACCCAGCTCACCAAGCCGCGTCCGGCTGAAGACACCCTGATTGATGCACTGCGGGGCTGCCGCGACGTCAAGGAGCTGAAGGCCCTCGAACAGCGCCTGGCCTCCAGCACCGATGCCCCACCGCTGTTCACCTGGATCTGTGATCTGCTCGTGGCACGACGCATCTCCCGCGGGCTCGCCGCCCGTCTGCTGTTCGAACTCCACGGTGGGGGCTTGACTTAAGACGACTGACGAAGCGAAGGAGTTGGCCGCCGCCTCCAGAGGGCGGCAAGAGCGCTGCCGATCAAACAGTGAATGACAGCGGAAATGGCGCCCGGTAACGCCGTGAGGGGACTAGCGAACCCTCCACTTCGAGCGAGCACGACTGCCAATCCCGAGTTCTGCATCCCCACCTCAATGCTGATGGTGCGCTGGGCCTGCACGGTTTGGCCCATCAGCCGCGGAATCAGCCAACCCAGCAAAAACCCGCCGCCATGCAATAGGAGGCAAGCCAGGATCAACACGGGGCCCTGTTGACGCAGCACCGCTGTCTGACTGCCGACGATGCTGGAGACGATCATCACGATGGACATCACTGCCAGAGGGGGCATCACCGGCTCAATCCGCTGGGCCACACCAGGAAGACCACGCTTGAGCACGACCCCGACGGTGACGGGCAGCAGCACCACCTGAAGCACAGTCAAGAACAGAGCCCAACCGTCGACCGGCACGTACTGACTGGCGAGAACCTGCGTGAGACGTGGAGTCAGCACAACAGCAGCCAGGGTGCTGATGGTTGTCATGACCACTGAAAGCGCCACATCACCGCGGCCGATCAGTGCCACCACATTGCTGGCGGTCCCCCCCGGGCAACAGCCGACAAGAATCAAACCCACTGCCAGAGGTGCGGGCAGGTGCAGGGCCGCCGCAATGGCTGCTGCGAGGGCCGGCATCACCAGGAACTGCGCCAGCACCCCGAGCAGCATGGCGCGCGGCCTGCGACCAACGCGCAGGAAGTCTGCCGGCGTCAGCCCCACGCCCATGCCCAACATGATCACGCCCAGTCCAAGGGCAATCAGTGGCCCCCTGAACCAGACAAAGAGGGGTGGATGCACCAGGGCCAGAACAGCTCCCAGCAACGTCCAAAGCGGAAAAAGCAGAGTAAAACGCTCCCAGGTCATGACGATCAGAGGACTGCGGCCATCCTTGATCAGGGCGGGTTCCAAACTGTTGTGATGCGGGACCAGGCTTCTCCCATTCACCCGGCGCGCCGCCGTCGCCTGCGGAGCTGGGACTCCGGCCAGGAACCCTGGCAACTGCGAGATCCGTCTGGAACGCGCCAACTTCTCGATCTGGCCAGCAACGACTACCTCGGCCTCAGCCGGCATCCCACTGTCGTCGCGGCGGCGATGGAAGCCATGGCCTCCGATGGGGTCGGGGCCGGTGGCTCTCGACTCATCACAGGCACCCGACCACGTCATCTGGAGCTGGAGTCGGCTCTCGCTACTTGGTTGGATCGGAAGCGGGTGCTGCTATTCCCCAGTGGATTTCAAGCCAATATCGCCGCCGTAACAGCCCTGAGTGAACGGCACACCACCGTGTTGGTGGACCGGCTGATTCACCACTCGCTGCTGGCAGGCATCCGCACGAGTGGGGCACGGCTGCAACGATTTGCCCACAACGATCTTCAGGATCTCGACCAGCGTCTGCAGCGGCTGAAGCACGCAACGACAACACCTCTGGTGGTGACCGAAAGCCTCTTCAGCATGGAAGGCACCAGTCCCGACCTGAAAGGCATGGCCGACCTGTGTGCCCACCACGGTGCACATCTGCTGGTCGACGAAGCCCATGGCCTAGGCGTGCTGGGTCCAGAAGGCCGCGGGCTTTGCCATGGACTCCGACAGCCAGTGGCTTTGGTCAGCGGCACCTTTGGGAAAGCTTTCGGCAGCGGAGGCGCCTTTCTCGCAGGGGATCACACCACGATGGAACGGCTGCTTCAGACCAGTGGCGCCTTCCGTTACACCACGGCCCTGGCGCCACCGCTGGTGGCTGGGGCCCAAGCCGCCCTGAACTTGATCCAGTCCAACCCGACCTGGGGATCCGAGCTGTGCCAACGCTCTGAATTCTGGAGAACAGCACTCATGAACCAGGGCTGGCCGCGCCCCCCAGGGAGCGGACCAGTTCTCCCCTTGCTGGTCGGTGGGGACCAAGACGCTCTCGACCTTCAGCAAGAGCTGGAGCAGGCCGGTCTGCTTTCGGTCGCGATCCGACCACCCACAGTGCCTGAGGGCACCTCCCGGTTGCGCCTGGTGCTGCGGCGGGACCTGCCGGAGGGCACATTGGAGCAACTGCTCGCAGCCCTCTGCGCACGATGATGCAGATCCTGGCAATGCATGGTTGGGCAGGCCACGCCGGCGCTTGGTCCCACTGGCGAAAGCACTTCGAGCAGGGGGGGGCCACCTGGAACGTCGCCGAACGGGGCTATGGCATTAAGAAGCCCATTCCACCGGCATGGACCACCTCCCCAAAACGAAACGGCCCAAAACGAAACGGCCCGGAACGAAACGTGCTGATCGCCCACTCCCTGGGGCTCCATCTGCTGCCAGCATCCGTCCTGGAGAAGGCATCGGCAGTGGTGCTGCTTGGCAGCTTCACCAGATTTGTACCGGATGGGCGAGCAGGGCGCTCTATCGGGGCCGCTCTACAGGGAATGCAGGCAGCCCTGGGCACTGACCAGGAACTGCCGATGCTGGAACGCTTCCTCGACAAAGCAGCTTCACCTCATGCCCTCAGCGCCCTGCCCCCCAACCCCCTGCTGCAGGGCCTGACGACCCTGGGGCGCCAGCGTCTCCAGCAGGATCTGGACCTGCTGGCGGACTGCCGGACTCTGCCGACGGGGTGGCCAGACACCGTTCCTGTTCTGGTGGTGCAGGGCGAACGGGATGCAGTCGTGCCTGCAGAGTCAGCGCAACAGCTCATCGATGCACTGGGGCATCAACCGCTGACCCTCCATCGCGACCCGACATGGGGTCACGCGCTGATCACACCAAGGGTCTTCGTGGTGGTACAGCGATGGCTGGAGGGCCTGTGATTCGCTCCGACCAAGTTCTGGAGCGGTTCAGTCGCGCAGCACCGACCTACGCAACCGATGCCCTGCTGCAACGGGCAATGGCCTGGCGTCTCGCCCAACTCAGCCGACGCTGCGCGATCCCGCGCGGCCTTTGGGCTGATCTAGGCAGCGGTACCGGTCATCTCGCCGCGGCCCTGGAGGCCTCTCACCCCGGGCAGGAGGTGATGCGAATCGATGGGAGTGCCGCCATGCTGAGAAGCCATCCCAGCGGGGTGCAGATCCTGCGGCATGACCTGAGCAGCGGACTGCCGGACTTGCCAGTGCCACCTCAACTGCTGGCCTCCAGCTTTGTTCTTCATTGGTTGCCGGATCCGGCGCAGCAACTTCGGACCTGGGTGGATGCGCTAGCGGACGAAGGCTGGCTGGCCCTAGCGGTGCCAATTGATGGCAGTTTTCCGCAATGGCAGCAGGCCGCCCAAAAGGCCAGTCAGAACTGCACCGCCTTGACCATGCCAGTGCGGGATCAACTGATGGCGGCCCTCCCCGATGGCGTGGTGCAACTGGAACAGTGCCTGAGCTTCACCCAGCACGCCGCCAATCCGCTGAAACTGCTGCGACCCATGAGCAACGTTGGCGCTTCGGTAACCAACGCTGGTCAACTGTCCCCAGGTCAGTGGAAGGCCGTCTTCCGGGCTTGGCCCCAATCCGATCAGTCGCCACGGTTCGCCCTGACCTGGAAGATGTTGATCCTGATGGTGAAGCGATGAACAGCAGCTTCAGTCGACTGGTGGTTTGCGGAACGGACACGGACGTGGGCAAAACCGTGGTGAGTGCATGGCTGGTACAGGGACTTGAAGCCAGCTACTGGAAACCGGTACAGAGCGGTCTTGAAGGCGGTGGTGACCGGGAACGGGTGCGCCAGCTCTTGGACCTCCCTCCGGAACGGATGCTGCCCGAGGCCTATGCCTTCCAGGAGCCGGTCTCCCCCCACTGGGCCGCCGAACTGGACGCAACTGTTCTCGACCCGGCCCAACTCCAGATTCCTAACCATCGGGGGGCCCTGGTGGTAGAGACCGCTGGAGGTCTGATGGTCCCCCTCACCCGCAGCTGGCTCCAGATCGATCAACTGGTGCAGTGGCAGTTGCCGATCGTGCTGGTCGCCCGGAGTGGGCTTGGAACCCTTAATCACACCCTGCTCAGCCTGGAAGCATTGCGAAAACGCAATCTCAAGGTGCTGGGACTGATCCTGAACGGCCCTCTGCATCAGGACAACCCCGGCACCCTCGAACAGTTCGGTGATGTTCCGGTGCTAGCGCAACTCCCACCGCAAGCCTCACTCTCAGCAACAGTTCTGGAGCGGCTTTGGCATGAGCAGGATCTCAGCACTAAATTTCAACAGGTGCTGAACCAAACTTCCCTGTGACTTCACGTCAAACCCTGGCGACTCTGGCTGTTTCAGCACTCTGCGTGGGCATTCTGGTGCTGTTCACCGATATCGAAGTGCAGCTCGTGCGCTGGGTGAACTGCAGCGCCATCGCCACAGAGGCAGAAAAGAACAGTGACGTTTGCCGTTGAGGGATCAGCCCAGGGATTTTGAACCCGTGGGGCAGGTACCTAACCGCATCGCTGCATGGCGTACTGCGATCCGCAGGGGCCAGCCCTGACGGAGTTCCGCCTGAATGACCTCCAGCTGGGAAGACGACCAGCCCCGCAGCTCAAGATCACTGCGGATCGATTGCCAGTCGCCCTCCGGAAGGACAAGGCGTCGCGTCATAGGGGGACGCACTGCAGACCCCTCAGGCCTGCTTGGGACGGCAAAACGCTTGGACTGACGACGGGTGCGAGTGGCAGCCATCCAGGGCATCAGTAACAGCTCCAGATCCAATATGGCAAAAGCTGCAGTTGCTGCCATGGGGCAAATACGACATCCAAATCTTTGGCCCCCCTTCACGCAGATGGCTAAAGCAGCCAGCTCTCAACGGGTGGTCTCTGGGGACGGTGCCCTGCTGATCCGCGAGGAAGGAGAGCCCCTGATCGATGCCATCAGCAGCTGGTGGGTCACCCTGCATGGCCATGCCCATCCGGTGTTGGCCAAAGCGATCGCCGATCAGGCCGCCTGCCTCGAGCAGGTGATCTTTGCCGACTTCACCCACAAGCCCGCGGAGCAACTAGCGGTGCGACTGAGCGGAATCTGCGGTCTGCAACGCCTGTTTTTTTCCGACAACGGGTCAACCGCGGTGGAAGTGGCCCTCAAGATCGCTTGCCAGTGGTGGGCCAACCGAGGACAACCTCGCCATCAAATCGTCGCCTTCGACGGGGCATACCACGGAGACACCTTCGGAGCGATGGCCGTTGGTGAACGCAACCTGTTCAGCGCGCCCTTCGAAGACAAGCTCTTTCCCGTCGCCCGTGTTCCCTGGCCAGCCACCTGGTGGGACGACGACGACGTGGAGGCCAAGGAATCGGCGGCGCTGGAGGTGCTCGAACGCGTGCTGGAGACGCCGACAGCGGCAGTGATTCTCGAGCCTCTGCTTCAGGGAGCCGGCGGAATGGCCATGGTGCGGCCTGAATTTCTGCGGCAGGTGGAAGCACGAACCCGCCAGGCAGGATCGCTGCTGATTGCCGACGAAGTGCTGACCGGCTTCGGACGCTGTGGCGACTGGTTCGCAAGCCGGCGGGCGGGCATCCGGCCAGATCTGATGGCCCTTTCCAAAGGGTTGACGGGTGGATGCCTGCCGATGGGCGTCACCATGGCCAGTGAAGAGGTGTTCGAAGCCTTCGTCGGTGAAGACCCCTGCTTGACCCTCTGGCACGGCCACAGCTTCACCGCCAATCCACTGGGATGCGCCGCGGCCAACGCCAGCCTCGACCTGCTGGAGCGCAACCCCGCTGCATTTCAACAGTTCGAAGAACGGCATCGACCGCACCTAGAGCAGCTGGCACGGCATCCGCGGGTGCAGCGCCCTCGATTGACGGGGACTGTCGCCGGCTTCGATCTTGTCGTGGATGGGACCTCCGGCTACCTCAACCCGGCGGGTCCGAAATTGAAGCGACTGGCCATGGAAAACGGAGTCTTCCTGAGACCCCTGGGCCAGGTGGTCTATCTGCTGCCACCGCTCTGCATCAGTGATGCCCAGCTGGAACGGTGCTACGCGGTCATCGCGATGGCCCTTGATCAGCTCTGAGCTCTTTTGGCCTCAAGGACCCGCCTGAATCGCCGCTTCGACATCGGCTCGGGAGAGGCCGTAAGGCAGAGAACACTGCACCATCGCTTCCAGCGAACCGGGGTGCCAAATCACTTTGAGATCCTCCCGCTCAAGCAGCAGCAGGGCCCTCCATTCAGAACGCTCAAGCATCCACTGGCAGGGGTTGTCATCCATGCGAATCGCACCCATCTGCTGAAGCCAGGCCTCAAGCGCCCGGAGAGAGTGCTGATTCAGCGGGGTGCTCTCCGGGGGCAGGGCGGCCATCAGTCAGCGAACGCACGGTTGTTCTTTGAGTCTGCTCATCCGCCAACCAGCTGGGTGACACCTGCCAGTCGCGCCCCTGTGCAAGAGCTACCCCCAACCCCAGCACCAGGCTGAGCAACAGCGCAATGCTCAACAACAACAAGGAAAACCATTCACCGCCAGACAGAGGTCGACGTTGACCGATGCCCTGCCAGGCATCGGGGCGGGGTTGGTTCTCCAGAGGCGGTGCCGTTGGCACTGCTGATGAGTCCAGGTTGAGGGTTGATTGACTCTGGCGCAGCAACGCGTCGTAGGACTCCTTGAGCTGCTGGAACGCAATGCTGGCCTGATCTGGCGGCAGTTGCGTCGTGTCGGGATGCAGGGCCTTGGATTGACGTCGAAAGGCCTGACGCAGGGTTTCAGCGTCGACCCCTGGGCGCACGCCAAGCCGTTCGTGATGGCTGAGGCGGGCTTCGGACACAGGGGACGGCCGGTCCTTCATCCTAAGAAGAGTTGTTGCTCCAGCCATGGCCGCCACCGCGCCTGAACCGGCGTACTGGGACGCACTGGGATGGCAGCCATCGCAAGCGCAGCGCGACCAGCTGGTCGCCCTTCAGGGCCAGCTACAGAGCTGGAATCAAAAGGTCAACCTCACGCGCCTGGTTGATGGTGATGATTTCTGGGTGGGTCAGGTCTTTGACAGCCTCTGGCCGCTGAAGGGAGAACTGCAATCACCGGAACAGCCGTTGCACTGGATTGATGTGGGCACCGGGGGTGGATTCCCCGGGCTGGCCATCGCCATTGCCCTGCCCAAGGCACGGGTGACCCTTCTGGATTCAGTTGGGCGCAAGACAGCCGCCGTTGAAGCCATGGCCAACACCCTGGGGCTGGCTGATCGAGTGCGCGTCCGCACCGAGCGGATCGAGACCACCGGTCGCGACGGCGCGTTCCGCGGCAGTTTCGATCGAGCCGTGGCCCGGGCCGTGGCGGCAGCCCCTGTGGTGGCCGAATACCTCGTGCCCCTGCTGAACACGGACGGGCAGGCCTTGCTCTATCGCGGCCAGTGGAATGACACCGATGCCGTGCCGTTCAACAAGGCCCTACGCCTGCTTCAGGCCCGTCTGGTGGAGGTTCAGCACCGGCAGCTCCCCAACGAACGCGGCACACGCCATCTGTTGCGGGTGCAACCGAACGGGCCCTGCCCCCGCAGCTACCCGAGGGCCGTGGGAACGCCGAGCCGTGAACCCCTTGGGACGTAAGTCGACCGTTCAGACGCTCGACAGTCGCATCTGGGATGCCCCTTTGAGCCGGTCCTTGAGGCTGAGCAGGATGTCGGGGATGCGCTCACGCCACGGACTCGCCTGCAGAACGGTTTGTAACTCCTGCGCACTGACCTCCCCATCAAAGGCATCGGCGTTGGCACCGGCGAACCAGTGCCCTCCCGAGCCCAGCAGCCGATAACGGGCCTTGGCATAACTCTCGAGATCCCAGGCTTCAAGCAGGTTGTACAGCCAAAGCAACACCGGCAAATTGATGTCCCCCGGCGTCGCATGCCAAGGCGGCAGCCCGACGAACCAGGTGGTCATCCAGTCACGACCCAGCGCGTCATCGGCCGCACGCCGCAGCCGCTGGTCCACCGGGGCAATCAAAGCCGTCGCATCCGGCAGCAATTGCAGCGCCTCCAGGTGAAGGTCAAGATCCTCTGGCCGTGCGGCTCCGACACTGATGGTGTGCACCCGCGGATCCTGCAAACAAAACAGATCGTTGAACACGATGGGATGCAGTGGTGCACACAGCTCCAGTAGCCGTTGGGACGGCGTGTGCAGATGGCCGCCTTTGTCCGTGGGACTGATGATGAACACCCCCATGTCCTGACGGCGGGCAGCATCCAGGGCTGGACCGTTGTCCTGACGGATGTAATACCAATGCAGGTTCACATAGTCGAAGGCACCTGAGGCGCAGGCATCAGCGATCAACGCCGTGGGTCCATGGGTTGAAAAGCCCACATAGCCGATCCGTCCATCCGCCTGCCAGCGGCGCACCACCTCCATGCATCCCCCAGGCTGAAGGGTCTGGTCGAGATGCTCCGGCAGGTTGATGCCATGGATGGCCAGCAGATCCAGGCGATCACAACCCAGCCGCTCAAAGCTGAGCTCCAGTTCCGCTTCAAACGCGGCGGGATCTGGCCGGGGTGGCACTTTGCTCTGAAGCAGACGTGAAGGGTCGGGCGTACGCGGCAGGGCCCAACCAAGCTGACGCTCGGAACTGCCGTAGTGCCGCGCCGTTTCAACGTGATGAAAGCCCAGATCCACCGCTCGCTTCAGGGTCGTTTCGACCTGGGTCTGGGAGGCGGGAGTGATTTCGTCTGGGGGAAGGTCGGTCCAGCTCTGCTGAAACCGCATTCCACCAAGAGACAACAGGGGAATCTCGAGCTCCGTGCGGCCGAATCGACGGGTGGGCAGCGCCATCAACCCTGAGGACGAGGTTGAAGATTCTGGCGAATCAGGTTCTGCTTCAGCGTTTCAAGCGACTCGAAGGCAACCCAGTGAATGCAATCAACGGGACAGGTATCGATGGCCTCCTGGATGCATTCGGTGGAGTCACCGTCCTGTCGGATCGCTCTGGAGCGTCCTAGATGCGGCTCAACAACAAAAGTGTTGGAAGCCACGTGGGCGCAATAGCGACAGCCAATGCAGACGGCCTCGTCAACCCAGACGGCCTGGTCTCGCATATCTCCGCCGAGCAAGGGCTCACGCCCTGTTGGTTGCTCCTGCGGCCGAGCGGGGGCTGAAAAGGCGTAAGAAGAAGGATCAGCCAGGTTTCAAGCGTCCCAGCGGGTCACCACGAGTTCAATCGAACCATCCTGTGCCTGGATCTGTTCTGCGACCTGAAAACCTTCTTTTGAGGTGGCTGCCAAAACAGAGTTCAAGGCGTAGCGCTGGGTGAGCTTAGAAAGGAAGCGTTCCACAGGAATCTGTTGCTTCCAAAGATCTAGATCGGTCACCAGCTCATAGGACTCAGATGCGCTGTTCCAGCGGAAGCCGATGTCGCCTCCCTCTTGCACTGCGATAGCCAGATCGGCCGTGACGGTCTGACCGCGATAGCCACGCACGGGGCGTTCCCCCTGATCAGGGGCATAGCCCATATCTTCGAGGGCTTTGACCAGAGGCTCGAGCTGACGCAGTTCGGTCTTTACGGTGCTGAAATGCGACATCAGTTCGTATGAGCGGGAAGAATCTGGGACTGGACTTCAGGCTGCAGAAACGCTTCGGATGTGGACTCCTGACGTTCAACCGTTCCAAGTGCAGCTTCAACTTCTTCAGTGAGCTGCTGGCACGCCTCACCAGCAACCCCCTCGACCCGCTCTTCCACACGACCATCGGGCCGAATGGTGAAACGAATGGTCTTCTGGGGCATCGAAGCGGCGTGATTTGCGCAGCAATCTAGTGGGGGTCACCGCTGATTGTTGCCTTCCTCGTTACATAGCCCTGTTACAGGATGAATCCGTCGTTGATCAACGTCTGCAGACGTTCCAGCACCAGCGGATCCTCCAGTTGTTCGAGAGCGGTTCTGGCCTCATCACGCACGGAAATCTCACCGTCGTGGAGCAGGGCACTGACCAGAGCTTCAACAATCTCGGCTTGCCGCGGTTGCACCAGCTGATCGATCAAACGACCCAAGGCCCAAATGCAGTTGCTGCGCACCACCGCTTCGCTGTCGATGCGCAGGCTTACAAGCAGTTGCCCCGCAGCGGGGTCTGCCTTCACCGGTGAACGGCTGCCGGCCTCAGCTAACGAGCCTGGACACCACAGGCGAACAGCAGCGACATCCGTCTGCAAGGCACGGATGAGCGGATTGAGCACCGGCGCATCCGGAAAATTGCCCAGACTCCAAGCCGCGGCCTTACGGACGTAGGCATTGGCATCCATCTGCAGCAGCTGCAGCAGCGGTTCAACGGCCGGAGGCGATGGATTACGACCCAAGGCGTAGACCGCACTCATCCGTTCCACTGGACAGGAGTTCTGCAGCAGAGGCAGCAGCAAGGCGATCGCCCTGGGGTCGCGGTATTCGCAAAACACTTGCAAACCCTGCAAACGTTCTCCGTGTTTGCCCCGCAACCAGATCAGAGCCTGGTCACAGGCCCTGGCAATCTCCAGGGAGGAATCCTGATCGGTGTTGTCGAGCTGGATCGCATCAAGCGGATCCACGTCCTCTTCGGCCGCCAGCTCGCGCGCCAGAAGTTCAGGATCCACGGAAAGGTTGGAGAGCCCCTGGTCCTTCTGTTGGCTGCGATCGTCAGTCATGGATCGATGCTACGGGAGGCATTCCAGGGCTCAACCCATCGGAGCTGGAGCCAGCATGTCACCGGGGAGCCAGATCCGCGCACTCACGGCCACCAACGCCAGAACGAACAGAAGAACAATCAGAGCCGGCAGAAGGGTGGAACGAAAAAACGACACCGGAACACTGCAACCAAGGCGCCATTCTGCTCAAGACGACACGGTATCGACACGCCGCCGCAGTTGCCAGATCGAGAGGATCAGAACCGACAGACCAATCCAGCCAGTCCACTGCTGGTGCAACAGAAACCCACCCGTCCCGAGCAAGCCGCCGAACAGCACACCGCAAGCGAGAACGAAGCGACGCAACATCGCAGGTAGGGACTCCATGGGCATGACGCCAAAGCGCTGGCGAAGACGTGCCCAACCAGGTCCCGGAGGGCGAACCGTCCGCACAAACTGCTCCAAGACAGCATCCGATTCCGGAGGCGTGGTCAGCATCACAGCCAACCAGACCACCGCTGAGAGGCCGGTGATCACCGCAATGCGAACCCCGTAATCCTCAATCCGAACCAGGGGAACCACAGACGTGAACACACCCACAAAAAAGCCGCAAAGCATGGCCGACAGCTCAGCCGCTGCGTTGACCCGCCACCAGAACCAGCGCAGCACCAGGACCACACCCGGGCCTGAACCGATGGCGATCACCAGGCGGAACACCGCACCGATGCTGTCGCTGATCAGGGCTGTAATCACGCCCAGAACAAGCAGCAGAACAGTGGTGAGTTGCCCGATCAGCAACAGCTCCCGCGGAGTGGCGGAAGGACGAACAAACCGCTGATACAGGTCGTGGGTGAGGTAGCTGGCACCCCAATTCACCGATGTGCTCACGGTGCTCATGAACGCCGCCACCAGCGAGATCACCACCAGGCCGAGCGCCACGGGGGGCAACAGTTGCACCGCAAGGGCTGGATAGCCCAGCTCCAGATCAGCGCCGGCCGGCAACAGCACCAGAGCCGCCAGAGCAACGACGATCCAGAGCCAGCTGCGCACGAGGTAATTCACCACAAGGAACACCCACCCCGCCAACCGTGCCTGCTGCTCATCACGGGTGGCCAGCATCCGCTGGATGAACTCACCCCCCCCATCGCTGCGGCGGAAACTCCACCACTGCACAGCGATATAGGCCGTAAACATCGGGATGCTGATGCCACTGCCCTGCAACCAACTGAAGCCAGACTCATCCCAGGTCCAAGGCACCAGAGACAGCAGCTCAGGCCTCTGCAAGGCCTGCAGTTGCTCCAGAAGAGCCGTCATTCCGCCTGCTGCATGCAGGGCAGCCACGGCCACGGCCAGGGCACCCGCCAACGCCAGCACAAGCTGGACCAGATCGGTGACCACAACAGCCCAAAGGCCACCGGCAACGGTGTAGCTCATCACGAGCAGGGCCACGACCATCAACAACCAGACCGTGTCTGTGAGCCCCAGGGCAGCAGGTTGACCGGACACCAGGCCCAGGGCTTCCACCACCTTGCGAAGCGCGAGGAAGGCATAACCGATGCCGATGCAGTTGACCGGCACGGCCAGTAGGAAGGCTTTGATGCCTCGCAGCCATGCCGCCGCCGGACCGCCGTAACGCAACTCGGTGAAAGCCGCATCGGTCAGCACGCCACTACGCCGCCAGAGGGGCGCAAACACAACAGCCATCGCCACATGGGCCAAACCAAAACTCCACCACTCCCAGTTCCCCGCCAAGCCGCGTGCGCCCACGAGGCCAGCGACGTACAGCGGCGTGTCGATGGAGAAGGTGGTGGCGGCCATCGATGCACCAGCGAGCCAACCGTTGAGACGACGGCCGGCCACGAAATAATCCTCTTCGCCGCTGTTGCGGCGCGAGAGCCACAACCCCAGCATCAGGGTGAGGGCGAGGTAGGCACCAAGAAGCAGCCAGTCGATTGCTGTCATTCGAAGACCCTGTTCAGCAGCAGTCTGCTGATGAACACGCCATCAGCCCACCGTTCGTCCCAACGTTCAGCTCTCTGCGGAGCTCGAGGTCATCTGCTGACGCCGTAGCTGGCCGCAGGCTGCATTCTGGTCAAGCCCGCGGCTGGCCCTAAGGCTGACGGCGACACCACGTCGTTCAAGAACACGACGAAACGCCTCGATCCGCTGCGGCGTCGGCCGCTTGAACTCCTCCTCCTCAATCGGGTTGTAGGCGATGAGGTTTACATGGCTCTGGAAGCCACCAACGCGATCCGCTAGCTCTGCAGCGTGGTGGGGCTGGTCGTTGAGTTCACCGAGAAGGATGTATTCGAAACTCACCCGGCGACCGGTCACATCCAGATAGTGACGGCAATCATCAAGAAGAGCTTCATAGGGATAGGCATGGGCCGTGGGGATGAGCTCCTCGCGCAGCCTCTGGTTGGGCGCATGGAGACTCACAGCAAGGGTGAATTGGGCTCGCCCCAACCTCTGCATGGCCAATTCCGCAAGTTGCGGCAAGGTCTTCGGAACACCAACCGTGCTGACGGTGATGCGCCGTTGGCCGATGCCGAGATCATCATTAAGGCAGCGAATCGACTCCAGAACAGCCTCACTGTTCAGAAGAGGCTCACCCATACCCATAAAGACGATGTGGGAAGGACGTCGTTCCATCGCCTCACGCACACTCAGCACCTGATCCACGATTTCATGGGTCAGGAGCGAACGCTGCAGCCCCCCTTTTCCAGTGGCACAGAAGCGGCAGGCCATGGGACAACCCACCTGGCTGGAGACACAGACCGTGAGCCGCTGGTCGGTGGGAATGCCCACGGTTTCGATGGTCTCGCCGTCTTCTGTGGAAAGCAGCAGCTTGGTGGTGGCATCGGTTGCCACTGAACGATGCACTTCCTTCAGGCGACCGACATCAATGCCGTCCTCGAGCAGCGCGGCACGCCAGGTCTTGGGAAAGACAGTGATGTCTGCCAAGGAACGGGCACCCTTGGCATAAATCCAATCGTGGAGCTGACGGCCGCGGAACGGTTTCTGCCCCTGAGCAACCGCCCAGTCCTGCAGCTCGGCCGCACTGCGACCCAGCAGAGCCTGGCTCACCAGATCAGCAAACCATGGCCAAGCTTGATCTCCAACGCCATCAGGGCGATGAAGCCAAGCATGGCCAAGCGTCCGTTAAGCCGCTCGGTATGGGTGTGGAACCCATACCGGGGCAGGCGTCTCGTGGGGATCTCAGTGGGCTCAAGCATGGAAGGGTCTGCGACGGTGAACAATTGAGCGGAGCTCATTCGTCAGAGAGCAGGCCTTCCTCCTGAAGACCTTCAACGGCTTCAGCATCAACCACCTGCTCTTCCTTCAGCTCATTGTCGGCGTCCGGACGGGTGAACGCGGCGAAATTGCTCGCCGAGGGGTCGATGTTGTGGCGGGTGCGGGTGGCCTCAAGGTCGGCATCGCTGGGGTCATCCAGCACAGCACTGGCACTCGCCGCAGGAGGCATATCAACGGTGTAGTCGGGACGCAGGTTCTGCATGCGGCGGTAACCAGCGGGGTCCTCCGAAAGGATGTCGGGGTGGGGACCAGCCTCTTTCTGCAGCTCCTCTTCGAAACCACTGAAGCCTGTACCGGCAGGGATCAAGCGACCGATGATCACGTTCTCCTTGAGACCGCGCAGCCAGTCGCTCTTGCCTTCGATGGCGGCTTCCGTCAGGACCCGTGTCGTCTCCTGGAAGGAGGCGGCGGAGATGAAGCTGTCGGTGTTGAGCGACGCCTTGGTGATACCCAGCAGAACCGGCGTGAATTCGGCGGGAGCACCGCCCGTGATCGCCATTGCCTGGTTGGTGTCCTCCACCTGACGCAGTTCGATCAATTCACCCGGCAACAGGGTGGTGTCACCGGCATCCTCCACCCGCACCTTGCTGGTCATCTGACGCACAATCACTTCAATGTGCTTGTCGTCGATCGACACGCCCTGAGACTTGTAAACGTTCTGAACCTCAGTCACCAACCGGTGCTGCAGATTAGCGATCGCCTCCTGGGCGGCCTCCATCAGAGGCTTGCGGCTGCGCAGATCCTCGAAGTAGCACTCGAGAAGCTCGTGCGGGTTGATCGGGCCATCCGTCAGCAGTTCAGCAGCTGTGACCTGCTGACCATCGCTCACCATGATGTTGCGGCCAAGCAGGATCGGATATTCAGCGATGGCGTCATCGGCTTCGATCACATTGACGACGAGGGAATCGTCGTCTTCACCCTGCTTGATCTCAACGGTTCCGGGTTTCTTGCAGAGAATCGCGGATTCGCGGGGGCGACGGGCCTCCAGCAATTCTTCGATTCGGGGCAGACCCTGAACGATGTCACCCGTCTTCTGCCGCTCAAACACCAGCAGGGCCAGACCATCACCCCGTTGCACCAGGTCGCCATCGCGCACGTGCAGGAGGGAGTCCGGCGACACCATGTAGGGGCGTCCGAGACGCAGGGTGACGCTGTTACCGGAAACAGCCTCGATCTCACCACAGCAGCTGGCAGTTTCCCCATCAGCGAGAGGGTCGCCGTCGACAATCCGCTGACCGACGCTCACCACCGGCTTGCCGGAGGTGCTGAGGGTGGTGGTGTCTTCGGGGCGCTCGACGATCATCCGACGCACCGGGTCGGCTTCCGTCGCTTCTGGCAACTGCGCCAGGCCAGCCTGTTTGCAAAGGATTTGAGTGGTGGCAACAACATCGCCAGCCTTGACGGAGATACCGTCCTCAACCTGCAGCTCGGTATGGGTCGAACCGTGGCTGGAGTCAGACATGGTGTCGCGACGCACAAGGATCGACTCCAAGATCACGAGTCGCAGACGGGAAATGGTCTTGGCACGCTTGTCGGGAGCCTTCTCCACATCCACCGTCATCTGAGGGGTGGTGTCGAAGGTCTCCAGAAGCAGCTGCGTCTTCAGCAGCTCCACACCCTCGACTGACTTGACCAGTTCGTTGTCCTTGAAGGCCAGACGCTGGGTGGCCTTGATTCCGAGGTGAGGGCCATTGGCCTGCTTCACATGAGACAGCTCAGGCAGCTGGGCCTCATTGGGGATGGTGTATTCCTCAACCGGACGCAGCAGCAGGCCTTTTCCTTCAGGGGTCTCGACCGTCTGCACATACTTCATGGCATCAACAGACAGCCCTTTGGCGACGTCCTCGCCGGGGTTGACCATCTGGCCATCGCCCTCGAAACGCTCCAACGCCTTGGCATCCGTGCAGAGGTGGAACTCACCACTGCGGACGATGATTTCCCGCAGGATGTCGTTCTTCTGGGTAACAGTAACGATGCCGGCGGTCTGACTAAAGATGTCTTTGACAACCTCGGTGCCGGCCTCGATCCACTGACCGTCGGTGATCATCAACAGGGAGATGTCCTTGTTGATCTCGTGGGTTTCCTGGGGGATCCACAACAGGGTGCCGCCCTTGTTGACTTCGTAGCCGTTCTTGGCGGAACGGGCCTTCTTGATCGCCAGACCGGGTGCGAACTTCACCAGGCCACCGGTGCCGGTGCGGAAGCGATCATCAGCCAGTTCGGCAATGACCTCACCGGAACCGATCTTGCTGCCGGGGATGGTGTTGAGGCGATATCGGGTGCCGTCCTTGGCCTCGAGATTCCAGATCTCACCGGAGTGGGTGGACTCCTCAAGCAGCTTGAAGTCCTTGAGGGTCATCGCCGTGGTGACGATCTGCACCTCGCGGGAATCACCGATGGAATCGCGCAGGCGCACTTCACCGCCGTACTCACTGCGCTGGCTTGCCTCAGCCAGAACCTGACCCTCGGTGACTTGGGTCTCACCACCAACGACGGGCTGTGCGTTGGGCGGCAAGTTATAAACATCGCCCGAAAGCACCCACATCCGGCCGAGGCGCTGAGCCTTCAGGGTGATATTGCCCTGGCGGTCTGTGACTTCGCGGGGCTGAATCGCCTCCTCGTAGCGGACCTGGCCGGCCAGATCGCAGATCACATCCTTGGTGGCCTTCTCAACACTCTTCTTGACCGCACCAGCAGCGATCTGAGCCACCGTCACGTCGGCATCAATCTCGGCACCGTTATCGACAAACAGCAGGGAGCCGTTGGTGATCTCGATCTTCTGCGTCTTTCCTTTCCCGGAAGGCTTGATCGTGAGATTGAAGTCAACCTCAGCCTGTTGAGCGTTCACACCATGGGGCGTGCGGTAAGGGCGCACCCGCGCCTTGCTGCCGAACTCAACGGTGCCCGCAGCTTTGGAGCGAACCACACCGGTTTCAGCCGTGGACACACCACCGGTGTGGAAGGTCCGCATGGTGAGCTGGGTTCCAGGCTCACCGATCGACTGGGCAGCGATGATGCCGACGGCTTCACCCAGATCCACCAGTTCGTTGTGGGCCAGTGCCCAGCCGTAACACTTGCGGCAGACAGAACGGTTGGCTTCGCAGGTGAGCGGCGAGCGCACACTCACCGCGTTCACCCCAGCTGCCTCAAAGGCTTTGGACAGAGGCGGATCGATTTCGGTGTCGCGCTCAGCAAGCACCTCGCCATCCGCGTTTACCACCTGGGCGGCGGTCAGGCGACCCACAAGCCGGCTGCGGAACTTGCCATTCTCGGCCTCCACCACGATGTGGCGGGTGGTTCCGCAGTCGTCCTCACGGACGATCACATCCTGGGCAACGTCAACCAATCGACGGGTGAGGTAGCCGGAGTCAGCGGTACGAAGCGCTGTATCCACCAGACCCTTACGGGCGCCGTAAGAGGAGATGACGTATTCGGTAACCGTCAGACCCTCACGGAAGTTGGTGCGGATCGGAAGGTCAATAATTTCGCCCTGCGGGTTGGCCATCAGACCGCGCATGCCCACCAGCTGACGCACCTGGGACATGTTTCCCCGCGCGCCGGAGTTGGCCATCATCCACACCGAGTTGAGCGGTGCGTTCTCGTCAAAGTTCTTTTTGACGGCATCGACCAGACGCTCGTTGGTCTCGGTCCAGGTGTCGATCACCTTGGTGTGACGCTCAACCTCGGTGATTTCACCCAAGCGGTAACGCTCTTCGGTGGCCGTGATCTGTTCCTCGGCCTGGCCCAGCAGATCCTTCTTCGCCTCGGGCACCTTCAGGTCGTCGACGGAGATCGAGACGGCAGCTTGGGTGGCGTACTTAAAGCCGAGATCCTTGAGGTTGTCGGCCATAGACGAGGTCACCGCCGTGCCGTGGTTCTTGTAGGACCAGGCAACGAGCTGTTTAAGGGCCCGCTTGTCGATGACCTGGTTGCGGAACGGGGGCGGGGTCTTCGAGAGCGGACGGGATGCGCTCACAGGAGCCTCCTTGGCGGCCTTGGAGGCTTTGGAGGCTTTGGAGGCTTTGCTGGATTTGGACTTGCGGGATTTCGAGGAAGAGGTCATGGCTGCGCGCAGATCAGGAAAGGGAGGAAAGGGCGTCTGTTTTGATTCAGCCGGCGGCCACCGCGTCGATGATCGTGTGATTCATCACCACGCGGCCCACGGTGGTGAGGATGTAGCGACTAATCAGGGCACCGTCTTCATCGAAACGGTCGCGGCGGAAGCTCCACTGTTCAATGCGGGTGCCGTCACTGAGTGATTCGCTCTTGATGGGTGCATCCAGCTCGTCATCGTCTTGGACCTCGCCGTTGAAGCGAACCCAAACCCAATCGTGAAGACCGACGCGAGTGTCCTCGAAGGCGTGGATGACATCCTCCAGGCCCGCAAAGGTGCAGCTGCGGTCTCCGAACTCTGGCTTGGTCGCATCGGGCTGAAGCGCCGTCAGGTAGTAAGAGCCCAACACCATGTCCTGAGATGGAGTGATGATCGGCTCGCCTGTTGCAGGCGAAAGGATGTTGTTGCTGGCCAGCATCAGCATGCGGGCTTCGGTCTGAGCCTCGATGGCCAGAGGCACATGAACAGCCATCTGGTCGCCGTCAAAGTCAGCGTTAAAGGCTGGGCAGACCAGGGGATGGAGCTGAATGGCACGTCCATCCACCAACTTGGGTTCGAAGGCCTGAATACCGAGACGGTGCAGGGTTGGAGCCCGGTTCAACAGGATCGGGTGACCGTCGATCACCTCCTGCAAAACCTGCATCACTTCATCATCGGCACGCTGAATCAGCTTTTTGGCCGCCTTGATGTTGTTGACGATGTTCTGGCGGATCAGGCGGTGGATGACGAACGGCTGGAACAGCTCAATCGCCATCTCCTTTGGGAGACCGCACTGGTGCATCTTGAGCTTGGGACCCACCACGATCACGGAACGACCGGAGTAGTCGACCCGCTTACCCAACAGGTTCTGACGGAAGCGGCCCTGCTTGCCTTCGATGATGTCGCTCAATGACTTGAGCGGCCGGTTGTTGGCACCCACAACGGTGCGCCCGCGACGGCCGTTGTCGATAAGAGCGTCGACGGCCTCCTGCAACATCCGCTTTTCGTTGCGGACGATGATTTCGGGAGCCAGAATTTCCTGCAACCGAGCCAGGCGGTTGTTGCGGTTAATCACCCGCCGGTAGAGATCGTTGAGATCACTGGTGGCAAAGCGTCCACCATCGAGCTGCACCATCGGGCGCAGGTCAGGCGGAATCACTGGAATCACATCCAGCACCATCCACTCAGGACGGGCACTGGTAGCGATGAAGTTGTCGATCACGCGCAGACGCTTGATCAACTTGGCGCGCTTCTGGCCCTTGCTGCCATTGATCTCCTCACGCAGCTGCTCAGCAACCTCATCGAGGGTGAGATCTTCGAGTAGTTGCTTGAGAGCCTCGGCACCGATGCCCACCACCGGCTCGTTCTCGATCTCGGAGTCTTCGGCGTAGATCTCGTCTTCAATTTCCAGCCACTCGTCTTCGGTCAGCAGCTGCTTGTACTTCAGATCCTTGTGATCGCCGGGATCCAGCACCACATAGCAGTTGAAGTAGACGATCTGCTCAACATCCCGCAGGGGCATGTCCAGCAGGATGGCCACGTAGCTGGGAATCCCCTTCAGATACCAGACGTGGGAGACAGGAGCCGCCAGCTTGATAAAGCCCATGCGGTGACGACGCACGCGGCTCTCAGTGACCTCCACACCGCAGCGCTCACAAACGATGCCCCGGTGACGCACCCGCTTGTACTTACCGCAGTGGCACTCCCAGTCTTTGGAAGGGCCAAAGATCTTTTCGCAGAACAGCCCGTCCATCTCAGGCTTGAGGGTGCGGTAGTTGATGGTCTCCGGCTTGGTGACCTCACCGACAACCTGGCCGTTGGGCAGGGTGCGCTGTCCCCACTCCATCACCCGGTCGGGTGATGCGAGGGTGATCTTGACGTAATCGAAGTGGTTCTCGGTGCGGAGGTTGCTGTTGGTCATTGACGGTTATGGAAGAAGGAGCGGGGAATCGGTTCGTTCGTTGATCCGTCAGTCCTCGTCGTAATCCGCGACGCCGAGGGATTCGTAGGTGGGCCTGCTGGGGGTGCTGCGACGCGGGTTCACGTCCTGCATCAGATCCACTTCCTTGCCTTCATCGGTATAGACGGCGATGTCCAGACCAAGAGACTGAAGCTCACGCATCAGCACCTTGAAGGATTCCGGCGTACCTGGACGGGGGATCGGCTTGCCCTTGACGATTGCGTTGAGGGCCTCGTTGCGGCCCTGCATGTCATCGGACTTGACCGTGAGCAGTTCCTGCAGGGTGTAAGCGGCGCCATAGGCCTCAAGTGCCCAAACTTCCATCTCACCAAGACGCTGGCCGCCTTGCTGTGCCTTACCACCCAGAGGCTGCTGGGTGACCAAGGAGTAGGGGCCGGTGGAACGAGCGTGGATCTTGTCGTCCACCAGGTGGACCAGCTTGAGGAAGTGGGAATAGCCCACGGCCACGGGCTGGTCGAAGGGCAGTCCAGTGCGCCCATCACGCAGCTGGAGCTTGCCAGGATCTGCAGGGTCGTACACCCAACCCTTGCCGGGCTGCTTGGCGGCTTCCTTGAGGAAGGTCTCCACAGTCTGCTGAGACTTTTCAGCCCCATACATCTCATCGAAGGGAACGATGCGTACGCGGCAGTCCAAGTTGGACGCCGCCCAACCCATCAGCAGCTCAAACACCTGACCGACATTCATCCGGCTCGGCACACCCAGGGGGTTGAGCACGATGTCGACAGGGGTGCCGTCGGGGAGATAAGGCATGTCCTCCCGGGGAAGGATGCGGCTGATGATGCCCTTATTGCCATGGCGGCCTGCCATCTTGTCGCCGACCTGGATCTTGCGGCGCTGAGCCACATAAACCCTGACCACCATGTTGGCGCCAGGCGGCAGCTCATCACCCTGTTCACGGGTGTAGATGCGCACATCCACAACGCGGCCGCGCTCAGTGCCAGGCACGCGCAGGGAGTTATCGCGAACATCGCGAGCCTTTTCACCGAAGATCGCGCGGAGCAGCTTCTCCTCCGGCGGCTGATCGGATTCGCCCTTGGGCGTCACCTTGCCCACCAGGATGTCGCCGCTTTCGACGAAAGCACCCACGCGAATGATGCCCATCTCGTCGAGGTTGCCGAGGCTTTCCTCAGCGACGTTGGGAATCTCTCGGGTGATCTCCTCGGGGCCGAGCTTGGTCTGCCGCGCTTCGATCTCATACTTCTCGATGTGCACCGAGGTGTAGAGGTCGTCGGTAACCAGACGTTCGCTGACCAGCAGCGCGTCCTCGTAGTTGTAGCCCTCCCAAGGCATGTAAGCGATCAGAACGTTCTGTCCGAGGGCGATCTCACCACCTTCACAGGCCGAGCCATCCGCCATCACCTGGCCGACGATCACGGGATCGCCACATCGGACGATCGGACGCTGGTTCAGACAGGTGTCCTGGTTGGAGCGCTGGTACTTCTGCAAGAAGTGGGTGTGCTCATTACCGTCCTCGTCCTGAACAACGATGGCGTTGGCATCCACATAAGTGACGGTGCCATTCACCCGGGAGATCGGCACCATGCCGGAGTCGCGGGCCACTTGGGTCTCGAGACCGGTGCCCACCAGAGCACGCTCGGGGCGCAGCAGCGGCACAGCCTGACGCTGCATGTTGGAGCCCATCAGGGCCCGGTTGGCGTCATCGTGCTCCAAGAAGGGGATCAGGGACGTTGCCACGGAGATCACCTGAACCGGCGATAGGGCGACGTAGTCGACCTGCTCGGGGGGGACCTTCTCAAAATCCTGGCGATAACGCACAGGAATCAGATCCGCCGTGATCCGACCGTCGCCCTCGGTGGCCACGTCACCTGGGGCAACGCGCACTTCGTCTTCACGGTCCGCGGACAGATAGATCGGGTCACCTTCCTTGATGACGACACCGTTCTCCACCTTCCAGAACGGGGTTTCGATGAAGCCGTATTCGTTGACCCTGGCATGGGTCGCCAGGGAGTTGATCAGACCGGCATTGGGACCTTCCGGCGTCTCAATCGGACAGAGGCGGCCGTAGTGGGAGGGGTGAATATCGCGGACGGCAAAGCCAGCACGCTCACGGGTGAGACCTCCAGGTCCCAGGGCCGAGATACGGCGCTTGTGGGTCAGCTCAGCCAGGGGGTTGGTCTGATCCATGAACTGGCTCAGCTGGCTGGAGCCAAAGAACTCCTTGATCGCCGCCACCAGAGGTTTGGGATTCACCAACTGCGCTGGAGTCAGCGAATCGGTTTCACCGACGGTCATCCGTTCCTTGATGATCCGCTCCAGGCGGTTGAGACCGACCCGAACCTGGTTTTGCAGCAGTTCACCGACGGAACGCACCCGGCGGTTGCCGAGATGATCAATGTCATCGAGGGTGGCTCCGCCAACATCCAGCTCCAGGTTGATCAAGTAATCAAGGGTGGAAAGCACGTCCTCATGGGTGAGGGTGCGCACCGTGTCGGGGATGGTGAGGCGCAGCTTTTTGTTGATCTTGTAGCGACCGACCCTCCCGAGGTCGTAACGCTTTGGATCAAAGAAACGGGTCTGCAGCAGCTGCTGACCGCCGCTCACCGAGGGGGGTTCACCCGGACGAAGTTTCTTGTAAAGCTCTAGCAGTGCCTGGTCTTCCGAACTGATGCCCTCGTCATTAGCGGCATCGATCGACTTTTTATAGAACTCGGGATGACGCAGCTTGTCGAGCACGTCGTTGTCGGACAGCCCCATGGCACGCATGAGCACGTGCGCATTGATCTTGCGGGTCTTGTCCACACGGACGTGCAGCAAGTCGTTCTTGTCGGTCTCAAACTTCAGCCAGGCCCCCCGGTTGGGGATGACGCTGGCGTTGTATGTGCGCCGACCGTTCTTGTCCATTTCATCCTTGAAATAGACACCGGGGCTCCGCACGATCTGATTCACGATCACGCGCTCAGCACCGTTGATGATGAACGTGCCTCGCTCGGTCATCAGCGGCAATTCGCCGATAAAGACCTCCTGCTCTTTGATCTCACCGGTCTCCTTATTGACCAGACGGCAGGTGACATACATCTGCGAAGCAAAGGTCGCATCGCGACGCTTCGCCTCTTCCACATCGTGGCGGGGGCGCTTTAGGCGGTACTCGCTACCAATGAAGTGCAGCTCCAGCTTGCCGGTGTAATCCGTGATCGGAGAGAAGCTTTCCAGCTCCTCAATCAGACCTTGATCCAAAAACCACTTAAAGCTGGCCCGCTGCACCTCCACCAGATCAGGGAGGTAGGTGGCGGTCTTGGCGACCTGAATCGCGCTGCTGCTCATGCGGGGACCGGCAGAGAGGACGAAGGGACTGGGCAGGACTGGGTTGGCGGCAAAAGCTCACCCGACAGGACGATTCGCCACAACAGCGGCACCGACGGTTTCCAGGAAGGAACCGACAGAGCCGCTGCTGCTGTTCAGAAATCGCGGGTCAGATCAGCTGACGACGACAAGTGCACCGGAAGGAAATGGACGCTTCAGGCACCACGCACAAGAACGAATCCCACGCATGGCCAGGCCAATACAACATCTTACATATGGAGTCGACACTCTTGGAAGAGCAGTTAAGGGAGTCCAAACAAACGTCGGGCGTTGGCGGTGCTGCTGCAAGCCACGCTCTCGAGATCCACACCCCGCAGCTCAGCCACACGCGTCGCGACAGAGGCCACAAAGGCCGGCTCATTGCGCTTGCCGCGACGAGGCACGGGAGCCAAGAAGGGGCAATCGGTTTCCACCAAAAACCGATCTTCAGGCACCTGACGGGCGCAGTCGTGGGTGGGCTCAGCTTTGGGGAAGGTCACGGTGCCACTGAAGCTGATATACATCCCGAGCTCCAGGAACTGCTGCATTTCATCGGGAGTGCCGCCCCAGCAATGCATGACCCCCGCGGGACAACGGCCCTCCGCCTGACGGGCCCGAAGTTCAACCAGCATCGGCTCGGCGGCATCACGACAGTGAATGATCACCGGCAGGTTCAGCTCCACCGCCAGATCCAGCTGCGGACGCAGCACAGCAAGCTGCTCCTCCAGGTTCTTGTCGCGGAAGAGATCGAGCCCGAGTTCACCGATAGCGACCACCCGGTCATCCTCCAAAGCCGCCCGACGCAGCACCGCCACCGTGTCATCAGCCCAATGCTGGGTATCTAAAGGATGAACTCCAACTGAATACCGCATTTCAGGGAACCGATCAGCCAGTGCCCGGATCGCAGGAATTTCGGAAGGTTCAACGCAGGCATGCAACAGAGCGCCGACACCGGCCTCGCGCCAACGTGAGGCCACCTCGTCGAGGTCCTCGTCAAAATTGCGAAAGACGATGTGACAGTGACTGTCGATCAGCGTCGGAGTGGGAGACACAGCTGGGCCGAAACGCGCTTTCGGCCCATTCTGCCGGTTGAAACCGAATCAGCTGGCGGGCTCGAGAACCTTGCGCACCGCTGCACTGAGACGGGACTTCTGATTGGCACCATTGTTGCGATGCAGGACACCGACCTTCACCGCCTTGTCGATCTTGCTGAAGGCGGCACGCATCGAGCTCTGCACGGTGGTCTTGGCTTCGTCGCCAGGCGTTGCGCTGTAGGCGTCACAGGCGGTGAAGCAACGCTTCATCAACGTGCGCAGGGACGACTTGTAGGTGCGATTGCGCAGACGGTTGCGCTCAGCAATCTCAATCCGCTTCTTGGCTGACTTGTTATTGGCCACTGAGGCTTCAACGTTGCGAACAATCCAGCACCTTACTCCGTGGCAGGACCGCCTCCCAGTGTTGTCGAGTCCTAACTTGACTACATATTCCACTCTTACCTTTGTCTGTGAGCCAACCGGCCGTCGCTCCCCTGCGCATCGTGCGGGATCCGGAACAGGCCCAGACAGAACTGCAGCGCTTATCAAGCCGCACAACTCAGACCCAGCAAAGCGAAGCCAGAGAGCGGGTCGACGCGATTCTTGAAGCGGTGCGCGACCGCGGTGATGCGGCGATCGCAGACTTCACAGAACGATTCGATGGCTTTCGGCCTTTGCCGATGGCGGTTCCCCAGGAGGCGCTCGAGCAGGCCTGGACCACGCTGCCGACCAACCTGCGTGATGCTCTGGAGCTGGCCCATCGCCGCATCACTGATTTCCACCAACGCCAACGTCCCGCCGACCTAGCGGTAACAGGCCCCCATGGCGAGCAGCTCGGCCGGCGCTGGAGACCGGTGCAGCGGGCGGGTCTTTACGTGCCCGGCGGACGCGCGGCCTACCCCAGCACGGTGCTGATGAATGCGGTGCCAGCCCGTGTCGCCGGGGTGAAAGAGCTGATGATCTGTTCCCCCGCCGGCAGGGATGGCACGGTCAACCCTGTGGTGCTGGCAGCGGCCAACCTCGCCGGCGTGAAGACGGTGTTCCGCCTCGGGGGAGCCCAAGCCATTGCCGCCATGGCCTACGGCAGTGAAAGCGTGCCCAAAGTGGATGTGATCAGTGGTCCAGGCAACCTGTACGTCACCCTTGCGAAACAAGCGGTTTACGGCCAGGTGGCCATCGATTCCCTGGCAGGCCCAAGCGAGGTGCTGGTGATTGCCGACCACTCCGCACAGCCGGATCAGGTGGCTGCGGATCTGCTGGCGCAGGCTGAGCACGATCCTCTGGCGGCGGCGGTGCTGATCACCACCGACCATGCTCTGGCCGACGGGATCAACGCCGCGGTCGCCGAGCAGCTCACCAACCACCCCCGTCGCGAGATCTGCGAAGCCGCACTGCGGGACTGGGGGCTGGTGGTGGTGTGCGACGACCTCGAGAGCTGTGCACGCCTGAGCGACAGCTTCGCTCCGGAACATCTAGAGCTCCTGGTCGAACGTCCCGAACCTCTGGCAGATCGGATCCAGAACGCTGGAGCCATTTTCCTGGGCCCCTGGTCTCCGGAAGCCGTTGGGGATTACCTAGCAGGTCCGAACCACACCCTGCCCACCTGTGGAGCCGCGCGTTTCAGTGGAGCGCTGAGCGTTGAAACCTTCATGCGCCACACCTCACTGATCGGATTCAACCGGGCTGCTCTGGAAGCAACAGGTTCAGCTGTGCAGGAGCTGGCCACCAGTGAAGGCCTGCACAGCCACGCCGAATCGGTGCGACGGCGCCTCAGCTGAGGCGCTTCTCCAGGCTGCGGACCCCCGCCACGCCATCAGCGATCTCGCCCACCAACACCTCATCGGTGATGTTGACGAACAATCCGTTTTCCAGCACTCCTGGGATGTTGTTGATGGTCTGCTCCAGGGCCACCGGATCGGTGATGCCTCCATTGAGCTTGGCGTCCAACACCAAATTGCCCTGATCCGTGACCACGGGGCCGGCCTTGCGCTGGGCCATCCGCAGTTCAGCAGTACCCCCCAGGGCTTCCAGCTGCTGCTTCACCTGGCGCCAGGCGCCCGGAAGAACTTCAACAGGCAGCAGAAAACTGAGGTTGAGACGATCCACAAGTTTCGTGGAATCCACCACCACCACAAAACGATCGGCCCGTGCCGCTACGAGTTTTTCCTGCACATGGCAAGCACCACCGCCCTTGATCAGCTGGAAGCCAGGATCGACTTCATCAGCACCGTCTATGGCCAGATCAATGCGGTTGACGGCATTGAGGCTGAGCAAAGGGATGTTCAGCTCTGCGGCCAGCACCTCTCCCTGGAAGGAGGTGGTGACACCAACGATGTCTTTGAGTTGGCCGCTGGCGAGCTTGGCACCCAGGCCTTGAATCATTAGTGCGGCAGTCGACCCAGATCCCAGCCCCAGCACCATGCCGTCTTTGATCTGTTCAACAGCGGCATCGGCCACTGCCTGCTTCATCTGGGTCTGAAGATCAGCCATCAGGTCTCGTCCTTTGGGCGCGACCGTAGCAAGGGTTTCAAGCCATTCCAGGCAGGGGCTCAGGTTTGACCGACAGGGTCAACTCGCGACCCGCTCGCAGCACCTTTAAGGGCAGTGGAGCATTGATGGCAGCAGCATCCACCACTTCCAGAAGCACCTGAGGATCGGGGATGTCGCGATCATCAGCAGTGATCAAAAGATCACCGCGGCGCAGGCCCGCTTTTTCGGCCGGGCCATCGGGAAGCACGGCTTGAACTAGAGCACCGCTGCGTTCCGGCAGCTGCACAAGGGCATTGGGATCCTTGTTGTGCTCGCGCGCGATCCGGGGCGTGAGAGCGACCAATTGAAGGCCGATATAGGGATGCACCACCTCACCCTGCTGCTGCAGCTGATCGGCCACCCTGCGGGCCAGGTTGATCGGGATGGCAAAACCAAGGCCAGCCCCAGGGCCAGAACGCACCAAGGTATTAATCCCAATCACTTGGCCATCACCGTTCACCAAGGGGCCGCCGGAATTACCGGGGTTGATGGCGGCGTCGGTCTGAATCAGTTCAAGCCGTTTGTCAGCAAAACCAAGACTGTTGATGTTGCGATGCAGGCTGCTGACAATTCCTAGGGTCACCGTGCGTTCCAGTCCAAATGGAGTGCCGAGGGCGATCGCCCAATCGCCCACTTGCATGGCTTCGGAGTCACCCAGGGGAGCCCGCGGCGGCAATTGATCACCCTCAAGACGCACTAGGGCCAGATCCGTCACGGCATCGGTGCCCACCACCCGGCCATCGCGTTGATCCCCGTTGGCCAGTGTGACGCTGACGGACTCCACACGATCCACCACATGAGCGTTGGTGAGCACAAGCCCCTGGGGATCAATCACCACACCGGAGCCTTGACCACGTTCCCGCCCCGGACCCGCAGGCGGGTCACCCAGCAGATCCCGCAGCAACGGATCGAGAAGCGTGGGATCAAACGGCTGCCGTTCAATGGTGCGCTCGGTATCGATCCGAACTACAGCCGGGGCCACCCGCTGAACGGCATCGGCTACAAAGCTGTGCTCTAGAGCCTGCACGGACGCTCCATCACCGACAAAGCAGGCCACTGCCACCAGCACTACCAACAGTTGACGCAGGGCGTACCGCAACACCAGGACCGACGAATTGACTTCTTTTTATCGGATCCAGCCGGGGAAGCGGGCGTTGGTCCCGATCGATCGCAATCTCAGAACGCCCATTGCAATTGGAGGACAAGCCTAAAAAATCCAGCTAAGAATCAAGCAAACGCAGTTTTCGCATGCGTGCATTTCTGGCTCCAGCGGCAGCGCTGCTTGCCCTGGCTGGTCCAGTTGCCCTGACTCCACAAGCCTCCGCGGAAAGCACAACGCTTAAGGCGGTGATTTTTGAGGAAGTCAAGCCGCTGTATCAAAAAACCGACACCGGCTACGAAGGCCTCGGGGTTGATGTTCTCGAACAGATCCGGATTCAGGCCAACCGCCGCAACGTGACTTACCGAGTCGCGTCTTCCGTCAATGACGGCATTGGTGCCGTCATCACCGGCAAGGCCGACATCGCCTGTGGTGTGGCCTTCACCTGGGGCCGCTCCACTCAGGTCACTTACAGCCTTCCCTTCGGCGTCGGTGGCACACGGCTGCTGATGGCCAGAGATACCAGCATCGATGGAACCCCTGACTCGTTGGCAGGAGAAACCATCGGCGTGGTCAAGGACACCGCCTCCGCCAAGGTTCTGAAGAGCGTGGTGCCCGGCGCCACACTGAAAAACTTCGACACCCCTAAGGAAGCGTTGGATGCCTTCTACACGGGTGACGTTCCGATCCTCGGTGGTGGAACCCTCTGGTTGGCCGCCAACAGCCGAATCGACAAAACGGCTCTACTGCCCTTCCGCCCCTACGGCCGCTCGGGCATCAGCTGCATCGTCAAGCAGGACAACGGCAAGCTGCTCTCGTCCACCAACATCGCGTTGGGACAAATGATGCAGGCCTACATGGATGGTGATGCCGGAACGCGCCGCATGATCAACCGTTGGATTGGTCCCGGCAGCGATGTGGGCCTGAGCCAGGAAACAATTCGGTCTCTTTACGGCCTGATCCTCAGCATCACAGCAGAAATCAACACCCCAGCGACACCGGGAATCTGACTGTTCCGCGATTGCTTTCCTTCTTTATCAATCAACAGCCATGAAGCGTTCTCTCATTGCCTTTCAAGCACTGCTGGCCTCCAGCGCCGTGCTGTGCCAAACCGCCCAAGCCAGCTCCAGCTACAGCGCGCCTGAGCAACTCAACGGTCAGGCCAAAGCCAACAGCATCGAAGCCCGAATCGAAGCGGTGCGGAACACCGACTGGGGCAGCCTGCTCAAGGATCCTGAAATCGAAGGTGAGCTTGTTGCCAAGAGCAAATGGAAAAACGGCAAGGGCAAAAAGTTCGGCAACAGCCGTGGAAAAGGCAAGTGGGGCAACGGAAAGAGCGGCAACAAGTGGGGCAATAGCCGCCGCACCTGGGGCAACGGTGGCTACGGCGGTGGCTGGCGCAACGGTGGCGGTGGCTGGAAGAACGGTGGCGGCGGATTCGTGAACTGGTGATTGTTTCTTCCCCAAATGTCAGGCCCGACCTCAACCGGTTCGGGCCCATCGGCCTCGTGGTTGTGCAGTCGACATCGCTGTGCAACCTCGATTGCTCCTATTGCTATCTGCCGGATCGGCAGAAGAAGCGGGTTTTCGACCTCGATCTACTGCCTCTGTTGATCCAGCGGATTCTGGAAAGCCCCTATGCCGGGCCGGAGTTCGGACTTGTATGGCATGCCGGGGAACCGCTCACCCTGCCCACCAGTTGGTACGACGAGGCAACGGCGATCCTGCATCGCAGCCTCGAGCAGTTCAACGCCCAGGGGCTGGACTTCACCCAGCACGTTCAGACCAACGCAACGTTGATCAACGATGCGTGGTGCGACTGCTTCCGGCGCAACCGCATCGTGGTGGGGATCAGTGTGGATGGCCCAGAGGACATCCACGACGCCCACCGGCGCTTCCGCAATGGACGTGGCTCCCACGCCATGGCGATGAAAGGGATTGAAGCCCTGCATCGCAACGATGTGCCCTTCCACTGCATCTCGGTGGTCACCGCTGATGCCATGGAGCAACCGGAGCGGATGTATCGCTTCTTCCGGGACAACGGCATCACCGATGTGGGCTTCAACGTTGAGGAACAGGAGGGCATTCACACCAGCTCCTCGATGCAAGGCTCAGTCATGGAGGAGAAATATCGCGACTTCCTCCGGGCTTTCTGGCGCCTTAGCGAGCAAGACGGTCATCCCGTCGTGCTGCGGGAATTCGAGCAGGTGATCAGCCTGATTCAAGGCAACGAACGGATGACCCAGAACGAGCTCAATCGCCCGTTCTCGATTCTCAGCGTTGATTCGGATGGAAATTTCTCCACTTTCGACCCCGAGCTGCTGTCGGTTGCCAGCGACCGCTACGGCACCTTCAACCTCGGCAACCTGCGTGATCTGTCGTTGGTGGAGTCCACCAAAACCGATCAGTTCCGTCGCCTCCTGGCTGACATGAGCAGCGGTGTCGACACCTGCCACAAGGGCTGCGAATACTTCGGGCTCTGTGGTGGGGGCACCGGCAGCAACAAGTTCTGGGAGCACGGCAGCCTGGCAGCCAGCGAAACCAATGCCTGTCGCTTCGGCACCCAGATTCCTGTTCAGGTATTGCTGGAGCGGTTCGAAGAGGGTCCTCCCCTGACTCCCATCACACCCAATTGATCTGGTTCTCCATGCGGTCCATCGCTGTCCTGCCTGTCCTAGGCCTGCTGCTCATTCCGATGCAGGCCAGTGCCGCCTGCACCTTTCTGACTCCGGTGGGCGGCGGCGAGCCCATTGTGAAAAAAAAGGTGGAGCGTCCCAAAGGGCTCATCGGTAAAGCCGTCGGCCGCACCAACTGGAACACCGATTTCGTGGTGGATCAGCCCTACCGCAGTTTCAAGCTGTTTTTCACCGCCGATTCCAGCGACCCCAGCAGTTATCCCATTCAGGCCTTCCTCAAATTCAGCGATGGAAGCAACAGCAAGGTGGCCGATGAACAACTGCAGCCCCCAGTGGGCACCGGCCGCATGTTTGGGCCCTTCCAGCAGGTCTCAGGCAAGAGCATCAGCCAGGTGAATTTCCGGATCGGGGCCAACAGCGACCCGCAAGCCACTGGATTCAGCTACCGCATTTCCGTACAGGGCTGCCACTGATCGCACTGCGGCTCTTCAACCTTCTGCCTAGCTTCGGGCCAATTTGTGATCTTCAGCCTTGAGCGAATCCGCTGATTCACAACGATGTCAGATCTGCCAGGTCGTCATCGAGTCCTCCCCAGGACTACCGGACACTGTGCAGTTCAGCAATGGCCCCAAGGGCAGCCGCAGCAAACTTTGGAGTCGCGTCTGTCAGTACGTGACTGATCCGGACCGTCAGCGCATTTGCATCAATCAGGATTCCGAAGGTCGCGGCACCGAACAGGCTGGCGACGCTTTCCCCGATGCACCGCCCATCGATCTAGGCAAAACCTGACGGATGGCAGGCAGTCCCCTACATTGAAGGTGTGTCCGACGGGCATCTCCCTGCGGAGATCGGTCACAACTGAAATGCACGTCGGACCGACGTCCGCCCTCAGTTCGCGTTGCCTCATCCTCTGCTTCCGGATCTCGAAACGCTGGCCACCGACGTGGCCGCCCGCAAAGGCTTTGACCTTTGCGGCATCCAGCTGCTTACTCATATGAGCCCGATGACCCTGGAAGTGCAGATCCGCCACAGCAGTGGAGCGGATGTGAGCCTCGACGACTGCGCGGGTTTCAGCGGAATGCTTGGGGATGCCCTTGAGGCCTCCACCCTGCTCACTGACGCGTATGTTCTGGAGATCAGCAGTCCCGGAATCGGCGAGCAGCTGTCCAGCGATCGCGATTTTCAAACCTTCCGCGGCTTTCCCATCGAGGTCCATCACCGCGACAAGGGCGAGACCGAGCAACGCCTTGAAGGCCTCTTGCTTGAACGCGACGCCGACACGCTGCAGATCAACATTCGCGGGCGAGTTAAACGAATTCCCCGCGATTGCGTGATCGGTGTCCGCCTCACCAGTCCAAGCAGCTGAACCCAGCGTTCACCCCCCTCCAACCGCTCAACCCTTCCCTTAAACCAACGCGATGGCTCTCGTTCTTCTTCCAGGTCTCACCAATCTGATCGACGACATCAGTGAAGAGAAGAAGCTGCCACCTCAGGTTGTGGAAGCAGCCCTGCGGGAGGCCCTACTGAAGGGCTATGAGCGCTACCGGCGCACCCTTTACCTCGGGATCAGCGAAGACCCCTTTGACGAGGAGTACTTCAGCAACTTCGACGTCGGCCTTGACCTGGAAGAGGAGGGATACCGGGTTCTCGCCAGCAAAATCATTGTTGATGAGGTGGAAAGCGAAGACCACCAGATCGCCATTGCCGAGGTGATGCAGGTGGCTGATGATGCCCAGGTGGGCGACACGGTGGTGCTGGATGTCACCCCGGAGAAGGAGGATTTCGGCCGGATGGCCGCCGCCACCACCAAACAGGTGCTGGCCCAGAAACTGCGGGATCAACAGCGCCGCATGATCCAGGAGGAGTTCGCCGATCTGGAGGATCCGGTGCTGACCGCACGGGTGATCCGCTTCGAGCGCCAGTCAGTGATCATGGCGGTCAGCTCAGGCCTGGGGCGTCCGGAAGTCGAGGCGGAACTCCCCCGTCGCGATCAGCTGCCCAACGACAACTACCGCGCCAACGCCACCTTCAAGGTGTTCCTCAAAGAGGTCAGCGAAGTTCCCCGGCGGGGACCACAGCTTTTCGTCAGCCGCTCCAATGCCGGTTTGGTGGTCTACCTATTTGAGAACGAAGTTCCCGAAATTCAGGAGGGATCCGTACGGATCGTGGCCGTGGCCCGCGAGGCCAATCCACCCTCCCGTTCGGTGGGACCCCGCACCAAGGTGGCCGTCGACAGTATCGAGCGTGAAGTCGATCCCGTTGGTGCCTGCATCGGAGCCCGCGGCTCCCGCATTCAGCAGGTGGTGAACGAACTGCGTGGCGAAAAAATCGACGTCATCCGCTGGTCTCAGGATCCAGGTCAGTACATCGCCAATTCCCTCAGCCCCGCCAGGGTGGACATGGTGCGCCTCGTTGATCCGATGGGGCAGCATGCCCACGTGCTGGTTCCCCCCGATCAGTTGAGCCTGGCCATCGGCCGTGAAGGCCAGAACGTGCGCCTGGCCGCCCGACTCACCGGCTGGAAGATCGACATCAAGAACTCCACGGAGTACGACCAGGAAGCTGAGGATGCCGTAGTGGCTGAGTTGATCTCCCAGCGCGAGGAAGAGGAGGCCCTCCAGCAACAAGCTGAGGAACGCCTGGCCGCCGAACAGGCTGCTCGGGCAGAAGAAGATGCACGCCTGCGGGAGCTGTACCCGCTGCCCGAGGACGAGGAGGAGTACGGCGAAGAGCAGGCCGAGCAGGAATTCACGGAAGAGGAGCCCGCCGCGGTTGAAGCCGACACTGAAATCGACGCTGAGCCAGAAGCTGATGCCACGGAGGCTGAGGCTGAGGTGGACGCCGATGCCGACCAGGAGCAGGTCCGGTGAGTGAGCGCCCCGTCCTGCGTCGCTGCGTGGCCTGCCGCCAGCTCTTGGATCGCCGCCAACTCTGGAGGGTGATCCGCGACCATCAGGACGGAGTTCTCCTCGATGCAGGGATGGGCCGATCGGCCTATCTCTGTCCCGAGGAAAACTGCCTTGAGGAGGCAACCCGTCGCAAACGCCTACAGAAAGCCCTGCGTTGTCAGGTGCCCGAAACAGTGCTTGCGGTGTTGAAACAGCGGCTTATCCAGACCCCTGGTGAATCCGCTGAGGCAGACTGAACATTGGCCCCACTGTGTGAGTGGCCACCGCGGCATTCCATGCCCGGACCGATCGGAGACCCGAACTGAATGACCAGCAGCGGCAAAGTCAGAATTTACGAGCTGTCCAAGGACCTCGGCCTTGAGAACAAGGACGTGTTGGACGCGGCTGAAAAGCTGTCGATCGCTGCGAAGAGCCACAGCAGCTCGATCAGCGACGCTGAAGCCGGCAAGATTCGTTCACTCCTCGTCAAGGGCGGGAACGGTGCGAAGCCCGCTGCTGCTGCGCCTGCCAAGCCCGCACCAGGGAAAGCAATCCTGTCGGTGAAAAAGGCAGCCCCTGCCGCACCAAGCAAGCCCACACCGGCCGTGAGCAAGCCTGTGGCAGCCAAGCCTCAGGTGGCTCCCACGCCGCAAGCACCCCCGAAACCACCGGCAGCCACAACGCCGAAACCGATCATCAGCAAGCCCACGCCGGCCCCCGCAAAAGCGTCGGCGCCCCCGGCACGGCCTGCTGCCCCTCAAAAACCGCCGGCAGCGCCTTCGCGACCCACGGCTTCAAAGCCCGTGCCTCGGCCTGCAGCCTCACCCGCGCCGCGAGCAGCCTCAAAGCCCCAGCCCGTCAGCAAACCGCCAGCGACCAAACCGGAGCTGGTGAGCAAGCCCAAGGCTGCCGCCAAACCAACAGCACCCACCCCGGCTCGGCCAACGCCCCGTCCCGCTGGGGCTGGAAGTCCCGCGCGCCCCACCCCAGGCCAGGGCCAGCAAAAACCACAGATCATCCGCGCAGGAGCCCCGACACGACCGGGTGCACCAACCCGTGCTGGAGCCCCCAGCAAGCCCGGAGCCCCATCACGCCCCACCCCCAAGCCCGAACTGGTGGGTAAACCCGTGCCGCGTCGCCCTGCTGGCACCGGCGTTCCCCAACGCCAGGGGGGACCGAGCAGACCGGGAACCCCCACCCGACAAAGTCGACCAGGGATGCCCCCACGCAGTGGCAACACCCTGGAACTGGTTGGGAAACCGATTCGTCGCGACGGCAGCACTACCGGCAGCGGACGTCCGGGTGCTCCCACCCGTCCAGGAGCTCCTGGGCGTCCAGGAATGCCCGCTGGAATGCGCAAACCGGTGGCTCCCGGTGAGCTCATGCAGCTGCAGAAGCCGGTCGGCCGACCGACGGCACCGGCCCCCCGCCGTCCCGACGCACCGACCAAAGCCGGTGCAGGGACAGCCACACCCCCCGTGGCACGTCCGACCGCTCCATCGGCACCACGTCGTCCGAGCTTCCGTCCTGGCGGTCCTGGTGGCCAGCGACGTCCCGGTCGGCCGGATTGGGATGACAGCGCCAAGCTGGAAGCCCTGCGCAGCCGCTCGCCGCAGAAGCAGCGCCAGAAGGTCCACATCATCGGAGAAAACGATGATTCGCTAGCGGCACAGACCGGCGGCTTCGCCGGGGAACAGGAGAACATGGTTCTCTCGGCGAGCCTGGCTCGTCCCTCAAAACCCAAATTGCAGCAGCGCACGGCACCCAAGCCGGTAGCGGCGATGCGCAAGCGCAAGAAGGAAACCGCCCGTCAGCGCCAGCGTCGGCGTGCCATGGAGCTGCGGGCAGCCCGGGAAGCCAAGCAGGTGCGGCCCGAAATGATCGTGGTGCCGGAGGACAACCTCACGGTGCAGGAACTGGCCGACATGCTGAGCGTCGAAAGCTCGGAGATCATCAAATCCCTGTTCTTCAAGGGGGTCATCGCCACGGTCACCCAGACCCTGGATATGCCGACGATCGAGGCCGTGGCCGAGGAATTCGGTGTGCCAGTGCTCCAGGACGACGTGGAGGAGGCTGCCAAGAAGACCGTCGAAATGATCGAGGAAGCCGACAAGGCTCATCTGATCCGACGTCCTCCCGTGGTGACGGTCATGGGCCATGTCGACCACGGCAAAACCAGCCTGCTGGATGCCATCCGCCAGGCCCGCGTCGCTGCGGGAGAGGCCGGAGGCATCACCCAGCACATCGGTGCTTATCAGGTTGAGGTTGAGCACAACAACGAGCCGCGAAAACTCACCTTCCTGGACACCCCGGGCCACGCAGCGTTCACCGCCATGCGGGCTCGCGGCACCAAGGTGACGGATGTGGCTGTGCTGGTGGTGGCTGCTGATGACGGCGTCCGCCCTCAAACCCTTGAAGCCATCAGCCATGCACGGGCTGCTGAAGTGCCGATCGTGGTGGCGATCAACAAAATCGACAAAGAGGGTTCATCTCCCGAGCGGGTCAAACAGGAGCTGTCCGAACAAAACCTGCTGGCGGAAGACTGGGGCGGCGATGTGGTGATGGTGCCGGTGAGCGCCATCAAGGGCGAGAACATCGACAAACTGCTGGAGATGCTGCTGCTGGTTACCGAAGTGGAAGACCTGCAGGCCAATCCAGATCGTCTGGCCCGCGGCACCGTGATCGAGGCACACCTCGACAAAGCGAAAGGCCCCGTGGCCACGCTGCTGGTACAGAACGGCACCCTCAAGACCGGCGACGTGGTCGCCGCTGGTCCGGTGCTTGGCAAGGTGCGCGCCATGGTGGACGACAACCGTCAACGGCTGAAGTCGGCCGGTCCCTCCTTCGCCGTGGAGGCCCTGGGCTTCAGCGAGGTCCCCACAGCCGGTGATGAGTTTGAGGTATATCCAGACGAGAAGTCGGCCCGGGCTGTTGTGGGCGATCGTGCCTCCGATGCCCGTGCCACACGTCTCGCCCAACAGATGGCATCGCGACGGGTCTCGCTCACGGCCATGTCCGGTCAAGCGAATGACGGCGAGCTCAAGGAACTCAACCTGATTCTCAAGGCAGATGTTCAGGGCTCTGTGGAAGCCATCCTCGGATCGCTCGAACAGCTGCCCAAAGATGAGGTTCAGGTGCGTGTGCTCCTGTCTGCACCCGGTGAGATCACAGAAACAGACGTGGATCTGGCCGCCGCATCCGGCGCTGTGATCGTGGGCTTCAACACCTCCATGGCCTCCGGAGCCAAGAAGGCCGCAGATGCCACCGGGGTGGACGTCCGCGATTACGACGTGATCTACAAGCTTCTGGAGGACATCCAGATGGCAATGGAAGGTCTACTGGAGCCGGAGCTGGTGGAAGAAGCCCTGGGCGAAGCCGAGGTGCGCGCTGTGTTCACCATCGGCAAAAGTGCCGTTGCCGGTTGTTATGTCAACACTGGCAAGCTGCATCGCAACTGCCGGGTGCGGGTACATCGCGGGAAACAGGTGGTCTACGAGGGCGACCTCGACTCCCTGCGTCGCAACAAGGACGACGTCAAGGAAGTGGCCACAGGCTTCGAATGCGGTGTCGGCACCGATCGGTTCGCCAATTGGGAAGAAGGCGATCGCATTGAAGCCTTCAAGATGGTCACCCAACGTCGCAAACTCACCACCTGACCCCGCAAGCGATCGTGCAGCCCCGCAGCGAGCCACTGCTCTGGCTTCAGTGCCTGGCTCTTGGAGCCATCCCACTGGAACTGCTGGTGATCCGCCTGGTTCTAGCCGGCGCGGATCCGGGACCTGTGCCTGGTGTGGAGCGATTTCTGATCTGGGGCGTCGGGGTGCTGGCTCCGACTGTGGCGTTATGGCGGCGCCCCGCCGACTGGGGATCACTGCTGCTGGTGCGTCAGCCGCTGGCCAGCCGCAGCAGCGATCAACTCCGCATCAGTGCATCGCAAAGCGGTCTCAGCAGCCGCATTGCTGTAGTAGTGGCGGCGGTCATCCTGCTGCCCACCCTCTGGTGGCTCGATGATTCAGCAGTGCTGGTGAATGAATTTTCTCCGGTTTCGGGCCAGTCCCGCCTCGTCAGCCTGTTGCTTGTCAGTCCGCTGCTGGCGCTGATCGTCTGGCAGTTGCAGCAGTTGGTTCAAGCCGCAGCGGTCTTGGTTGGTTCGGCAACAACAATTGCGGCTGCTGATTCAACCTTCCGGGCTGAAGCTGTTGCAACGCAACGCACCAGCCTTGGCCTGCAGCTGCTCAACCTCCCCGCCCTGGACTGGCCGGAGGCTCAGGTAGACCCAAGCACTGAAGGCATTGTTGAGGAGGCGGACGTCGACGCGCCAGCCGTTGCTGAAGACAGCCAAGACCAGGACAAAGGCGAAACCGATCCGTCCAACAACGAGATTCCCGACAAAACCATCGACACGGACCCCGCGGAGCCGGAGACGAATGACGGCGCTGAAAACAAGAGCACCGAACAAGAGAGCACAGACATCAACCGGGGGATTCATCAGGACTCTGTTGAAACCGAAGCCAACGACACGGATCAAGCCGTTGAGGTGGCGGACGTCGACGCATCAGCCAGTGATGGCGTCGACCGAGACATCGACGCATCTGAAACGGAAATCGATCAACCAAACAACGAGATTCCCGACGAAGCCATCGACGCGGAACCCGCGGAGCCGGAGACGGATGACGGCGCTGAAAATGAGACCACCGTTCAAGACAGCACAGACATCAACCGGGGGATGCCTGAGGACTCTGATGAGCTTGAGGCTGAAGAGCTGAAGCTCGACAACGACGACATGAACGACAGCAGCAACTCCGCCCTGGATATCGACAGTGCTGAAGAAGAGGCTGCTGAAGACGACGTTGAGAGTGAAGCCGGTTCAGAAGAGAACGCCAACCCATCGGCTTCGCCTGAATCAGTCACCACTGCTGCCGCTCCTGTCCCGGTCGAACCAGAGCAGCCCGGTGAAGAGGAGGAGGGCACCGCCTTGGATCCCGAAATCAGCCAATTCGACACTGTCGCCAGCGGAAGCACGGAAGGCCATCGTGAACAGGCCGAGCCCAGCGGAGGCAAAGAGAGCGAACCAGAGCAGTCGTCGGAGCCCCCGCCAGGGAGTCTGTGACTCTTTGAGCAATCGCTCCCGCAAAGCGGGATCCAGGCTGGATTTTGAGCGCTGATTGTCGGACAAACGTCCCCGTGGGAATCAGAGCAAATGTTAAATTGCTGATGACGCCGATGTAGCTCAGCCGGTAGAGCAACGCTTTCGTAAAGCGTGGGTCGCCTGTTCAAGTCAGGTCATCGGCTTCACTTCATGTTCACAGTGGTTTAAGCACTGGTTGACGTCGATTCTTTATTGGCTCTCTAATAATTTGAGCCCATGAAATGGTCACAACACAACAGAATGCGTAGCCTCACGAACTAATTAGTAATTACAAAGTGAAGTAAGGGTTGCAATAACAAGCTGATTACAAGCACCGTTGCCACCAATGGGATCAACCAGCGAATACGACGGGACGAGACGCGCACGTCCGGCTTCCTAGAACTCCACGCAAGATGGCAACGTCAATACTTGAAAACCAGCGCTGTGCACGTTCTGTGATGCTTCCCTCAAGAGGCGTGGTCTTCGAAACAGGCAGCTACGGGGACCCGGCCGCTACCAACCAACGCGACTACTGGCGGGTGGCGTTCCAACTCGTGAAACGGGCGAAATTCGATCTGGGGATGCTGGTGCTGATGAGTGCTGTGCTGATCCCGCTCGACATTCACCTCAAAGATTGGTTGCTGAGCACGAAGGCCGTGGCTGTTCTCGGCATCGCCATGTCGATCTTCATCGGTTTCCGCAACACCCAAGCCATCAGCCGTTGGTGGGAGGCGCGAACACTGTGGGGATCCGTTGTGAACAAAAGCCGCTGTTGGGCCGACGGCCTACGCGGATTGCTAAGTAAGCAGCAATGGCAAAGTGCACGAACACAGCACTTGGTGCAGCTTCAGGTCGCCATTGCCTGGCAACTGAACTTTGAATTGCGCAACTTCTGGCACCCTGATCTCCAGTTGATGCGCCAACAGCTGCTGCATCAGCTCGCTCTCCCCGTCAACAGCACAGTTCGGAGCCTGTCGGCTCAACGGGCGATGGCCATTCAGCAGCTGGCTGAGGAGCAGTGGATTAGCGAGCGGGGTCGCATTCATTTGCTGGAGATCAGTGATGCCATGACCGATGCCGTTGGTGGTCTCGAACGGATCCGCAACACCCCGATTCCACCGCCTTACGACCTCTTCGTTCGTGTGATCAATTGGGTGTTCGGAACGCAGCTGCTGCTCTCATTCGAAAGCCAAGGTTCACCGATTACCGGAATCCTGCTCTTTTTCGGCTTCTTGATTGCTGAGCGGATTGGCGCCTACGTGGAAGGGCCTTTTGATCAAGATGGCAGCAGCTTTTCGATGCCGCTGAATACGATCTGTGTGGGAATCAGTGAAGACTTGATGCCTAGTGAACTCGACTACGGCAGGTATCGTCCCAGCCGGAATCCTGTGTTTTGGAACTGATGCAGGCCCCCAACCCGATGCGTATCGGATCAGCCCTGAGTGGGTTGCTGCTGGTGCTGTTTCTGGTCGTGCATCTGGCCGGTTTGTTGCCAGCGCTGATCGCACCGGTGCAGTTCAAGAACTACGCCACGGCCCTGCATCACCAGCCATGGCTGCCGGTGTTGGAGGCCGGCCTGGCCGCCACCGCAGCCGTGCATCTGAGCTTCACCATCGTCAAAACGCTGCGAAATCGAGGTGCTGGAAATACAGCTGCGCTGCGCAGCCGTCGTGGTCGACCGCTCGCGGCTCTCGCCAGCCGCAGCAAAGTCGCTGCAGGAATCATCACGCTGGGATTCCTAACCCTGCACCTGCAGCAATTGCGTTGGCCCCGTCCTGCAGACGGATTGGAGAGAGAGGCATTGCTGCAGGTGCTGCAGCAACCGATCAGCCTGATTGTTTATGCCGCCGGAAGCCTGGCCATCGGGCTGCACCTTCTGCACGGTGCTGAGGCAGCACATCGCAACCTGGGGCTGCTGACCCCGGTTAATGGCCCCAGCATCCGCTGGGGGGGGCGCCTGCTGGCGTCTGTCATCGGAGGAGGCTTCCTGCTGATCAGCCTGGGACTGGCCCTCGGAGGATTGGCATGAGCAGTGGTTGGCCTGACCCCAGGATTCCCTCCGGTCCCCTCGCCGATGCCTGGCGAAGGACCCGGGAGGGACTGCCGCTGATCAGCCCCTTACGCAAAGGGCAGCTGGATGTACTCGTGGTGGGGACCGGCCTGGCAGGCGCTTCAGCGGCGGCAACCCTGGCGCAGCAGGGCTACCGGGTCACGGTGCTCAGCTTTCACGACAGCCCGCGACGTGCCCATTCGGTGGCGGCCCAGGGGGGCATCAATGCCGCACGTTCTGTAGCGGTGGATGGCGACAGCGTCAGCCGCCTGTTCGCTGACACCCTCAAGGGAGGCGACTTCCGCGCCCGCGAATCAGGCTGCCAGCGACTGGCGGAAATCAGCAGCGGCATCATCGATCAATGCGTCGCCCAGGGGGTGCCGTTCGCTCGCGAATACGGCGGCAGCCTGGCCACCCGCAGTTTTGGCGGAGCGCTGGTGAGCCGCACCTTCTATGCCCGGGGGCAGACCGGCCAGCAATTGCTCTATGGCGCCTACCAGGCCTTGATGCGCCAGGTGGAGCTGGGCCGCGTTCAACTGCTCACCCGCCGGGACGTGCTGGAGCTGATCACCGTGGATGGGGTCGCACGCGGTGTGGTGGCGCGCCATCTGCTGAGCGGTGAGCTGGAGGTGCACACCGCCCGCACTGTCCTGCTCTGCACCGGTGGCTACAGCAACGTCTACTTCCTCTCCACCAATGCGCTCAAGTCCAACACCAGTGCGATCTGGCGAGCCCACTGCAAAGGGGCCCTCTTCGCCAATCCCTGCTTCACCCAGATTCATCCCACCTGCATTCCTAGTGGCGATGTCTTCCAGAGCAAGCTGACACTGATGAGCGAAAGCCTGCGCAACGACGGGCGGGTCTGGCTGCCCAAAAACCCGGACGAGACACGATCTCCCGATGCGATTCCTGAAGAGGAGCGCGACTACTTCTTGGAGAGGCTTTATCCCACCTACGGCAACATGACGCCGCGGGACGTCGCCTCCAGGCGAGCCAGGGAGCTTTGCAACGCCGGGCGTGGCGTCGGCCCGGGGGGGCGATCGGTCTACCTCGACCTCACCGATGCCATCAAAGCCGAAGGTCGCGGCGCCATTGCTGCGCGCTACGGCAACTTGATGACGATGTACGAGCGGATCAGCGGCGACGACCCCTACAGCAAGCCGATGCGGATCTATCCCGCCCCCCACTACACAATGGGCGGCCTCTGGGTCGACTACCACCTGATGAGTTCGGTCCCAGGCCTCTTTGTGCTCGGGGAAGCGAACTACTCCGAGCATGGCGCCAACCGACTCGGGGCCAGCGCCTTGATGCAAGGGCTTGCCGATGGCTACTTCATCGCGCCGTCCACGGTCACGGCCTGGCTGGCGAGCACACCGGCCGAGGATCTCTCCACCGACCACCCGGCCTGCCGCGAGGCCCTGGAGAGCACACACACCCGGATCAGCCAATTGCTCAACAACAAGGGCAACACCCCGGTGGACAGCTTCCATCGCGAGCTAGGAAGCGTGATGATCGACCGCTGCGGCATCAGCCGCCATGCCAATGGCCTGCAGGAGGGGCTGCAGCAGGTGCGATCCCTGGAACAGCGCTTCGACACTGAAGTGCGGGTGCCCGGCGACGCCAGCGGTCCCAATGCCGAGCTGGAGAAAGCTCTGCGGGTTAAAGACTTCTTCGGGCTTGCCCAATTGATGCTGCGGGATGCCCTAGCCCGAGAGGAGTCTTGCGGCGCCCACTTCCGCGAGGAACACCAGAGTGAAGATGGTGAAGCTCGTCGCGACGATGCCAACTTCGCCCACATCGCGGCCTGGGAGCACAACACAGACGGAGAGCCGATCCGCCACAGCGAACCGCTGCAGTTCACCACGTTGCAACCCAGCACCCGGAGCTACAAATGAAACTCACCCTGCGCATCTGGCGCCAGAGCAGCGCCGATCAACCCGGGACACATCAGAGCTATCTACTGGAGAACGTCTCCCCCGATCTCTCCCTGCTTGAAGCACTTGATCAGCTCAATGAACAACTGATCAGCTCCGGAGAACGGCCCGTGAGCTTCGAGCACGACTGCCGCGAAGGGATCTGCGGCAGCTGCGGCTTCCTCGTGAATGGCCAGGCCCATGGACCTCGGACCGCCACATCGGTGTGCCAGCTGTATCTGCGGGAGTTCAGCGATGGCACGGTGCTGACCCTGGAGCCCTGGAGCGCACGAGCCTTCCCTCCAATCCAGGACCTGATGGTGGACCGCTCCGCCTTCGACCGCCTTATCGCCGCCGGGGGCTACTGCTCCACAGGCACTGGTCAGGCCCCGGATGGCAACGCCTTGCCGGTGGGGCGAGAGCAAGCCACTAGCGCCTTCAGCACAGCGACCTGCATCGGTTGTGGCGCCTGCGTCGCCAGCTGCCGCAATGCCTCAGCCAGCCTGTTCGTGGCCGCCAAACTGGCGCATTTGGGTCAGCTCCCGCAGGGGCAACCGGAACGGGCCCGCCGTGCCGATGCCATGCAACGCCAGATGGAGGAGGAGGGCTTCGGCAGCTGCAGCAGCAACCTCGAATGCGAGGCGGTGTGTCCGCAGGAGATTTCCGCGGACTGGATCAGCTGGATGCACAGAGAAGTAAGGAGCTAATTCAATGAACGGCAAGCTCCTCGTTGCAGGCATTGTTGGTTTCTTCCTTCTGTTCTTTGTGATGGAGTCCTGGTTGATGAGGGGCCTTCCCCACTGATCTTCAGGAGCACAAACGATCCAGACCTACACCAAACAACAGAACTGACCCACACTGCTCATCAACGAAGCAACAAAAATTGCAGCAGACCCAGCCCAGAAATCCCCAGAATATTTTTTCATCACAACCAACAAGGGATCACTAATATTTTAATTATCGATTCACGCCATCATCATGCAATCCAAGGGCCAACCAGAGCAGATCACAAAAACAGTGGTCGGCATCACGACGGTCTTCATTGGTGGCATCGCCCTCTTATCGACTGTTTTCGTTGTTCCCGCTGGCGAAGTTGGCGTTGTCACAACCCTGGGGAAAGTCTCCGACACCCCGCGGGAACCAGGCTTGAACTTAAAACTCCCTTTTATTCAGTCAACCCATAACTTCAGCGTAAGAACGCAGGTCATCCCCGAAAAATTTTCGACACTCACCAAGGATTTACAGGTAATCGAAGCAACAGCAACGGTGAAATACGCCGTCAAACCTGGGGAGGCGCCAAGGATTTACAGCACCATTGCCACCGACGATTCTGCAATCTATGCAAGGGTGATTCAGCCATCACTGCTGAAGTCTCTGAAGTCGGTGTTCTCGAAGTATGAACTCGACACCATCGCAACTGACTGGAACAACATCTCCACCCTTGTGCAAGAAAGCGTCTCAAACGAACTGAGCAAATTCGACTATGTGGCCGTGAAGGGCCTCGATATCACTGGCCTCAAGATCGCCGAAGAATACAGAGCAGCAATTGAACAAAAACAAATTGCTCAACAGCAGCTTCTACGCGCAAAAACAGAGGTTCAAATTGCAGAGCAAGAAGCCCTTAAGTTTCAAACATTGACCAAGTCGCTTAATGACAGTGTCCTCTACAAGCTCTTTCTCGATAAGTGGGACGGCAAAACCAAGGTGGTACCGCCCATCCGCGGGGGAAGCACAACACCGGTCATTGTTGGTCAATGACCGGGTTGGTCAATGGCCGGGTTGGTCAATGGCCGGACGTGGGAGAAACACATCGGCGACCAGGCTCTCGCTTCAGAGCCCAGCGCAGCCGCGGGTTGCAGCCTGCAGATCCACAACGGCCTGAGCACCGCGGCCAGCCTTCAGTTGCTGCATGATCAAATCGGCCTGGACGCCCAGCAACAACGTCTGACAGGGGTACGCACTGCGAGCCGATGCCCGTCGCTGAAGGGCCTCCGCCTCAAGCAGGGCCTGTTGACAGAGCTGGTGGTGACCCGCTTCAAGGCAGCGCTGAGCTCGGGCCTGAAAGGCAGTCAGGGACGAGGCCAGCGCTGCCGGGGCCACCATGCCGAAAGCGAGCAGGACTGTGACGGAGCGCGTGAGCAGGGCTCAGGGGGACGATTTACTGAGATGATGCCGCAACAACGATCAATCACACCGCCGTGTACACAGACTGGACCGCCCTTGCTCTGCTGCTGTTCACTGCGGTGCCTCTGTTGATCGTGGTGGCGACGGTGACCTATTTCGTGATCCAGAACAACCAAAAAGCTCCCCTGAGCTGAGATTCAGCCCACCGAAGCTCAGGCCATCGGCCGGGTCGGACAACTGAGTTTGGCCAGGCCAGGCGCGTTGATCGGCTGGTGGTTCAACGGTGCGGACTGCACGGCTGAACTGAGCTGACCAGTCCCAAGACAGACAATGCATGTTCGGAAGCGATCACCCGAAACACGCTGCATTCCACTGCCCCCACAAACGGTGCAAGTGCACATGATCCCAAGGATCAGAAGATGAATTCAGTTTGAGGCGAAATCCCTCGAGCGATCCCGAAGTGATCCTTAAGAAATCACTGCATTGATCTCCTGATGCGTCAAGTCTTCGAGCAACTCTGTTGCGCTGAGCCGTGCATCGGGGTCCACCAGCTGGAGGCCCGAGGCCAAGCGTCCGACAACCATGGCCGCATCCATCCCCGCGGCACGGAGCGATGCCAAGCCTGAACTAGCGACTCGCTTGGAGAGTTTTTGTCCTTGGGCATCGCGCAGCAGCGGGCCATGCCGAAACAGGGGCGGTTGTTGACCCAAGGCATCAAACAAGCTGCGCTGGGCCGGCAACGCTTCCCGTAGATCGGCACCACGCACCACATCGGTGATGCCAAAACTGAGTTCGTCGATCACGGTGGCGAGCTGATATGCGATGAACCCGTCGGCCCGGCGCAGCACAACATCACCACTGCCGTGGGGGTCATCATCTGCGACCCGCAAGCGCCAACTGGGGAGCCGCTGCTGCTGCCAGCCCCAGGCGTGCCCAGCCTGCCGGCACATCCCTGGATAGATCGGTTGATCGGCCAGCTCCCGCCGGGAACAGCGACAGGCAAAAAGACGACCGGAACGGCGCAACCACGACAACCAGGAGTGATAGATGCCACGCCGTTCGCTCTGCAGCACAGGGGGGCCATCCCAAGACAGACCCAGCCAGACCAAATCCCTTTGGATCGACTCAATTGCACCGGCGCGATTGCGCGGCGTATCGAGGTCATCAATGCGCAGCAACCAAGCACCACCGGCCTGACGTGCCGCCAACCACGACAGCAGAGCCGTCTGCAGATTGCCGAGATGGAGGGCCCCAGTGGGCGACGGGGCAAAACGACCGCGATAGCCACCACCAGCCCACAGGGCTCGGCCCGCCTCCAGATGCTGCTGCAGATGCTCCGGAACAGACATAAAAAAGGCGACCCATCGGGCCGCCTGGGGAACGAAAGATGAACCGTGGATCAGCCCTGAACGCGATCTTTGAACATCTTGCCGGCGGTGAAGGCGGGAACACGCTTGGCAGGAATCGCGATCTTCTCTCCGGTCTTGGGGTTCAGACCCTGACGGGCAGAACGCTCACGGGGCTCAAACGAACCGAAACCCAGGATGGAAACTTTCTTGCCTTCAACCACAGAGTCGATGATCGTGTCGATGGCGGCGTCGACAACCATGGAGACGTCGGTCTTGGTGAGCTCGGTGCGAGCAGCCACCAGATTCACCAGATCAGCTTTGTTCATTGGTTAGAGAGAGTCGGGGGGCGGGAGACGGCTCAAAAACGGCGTAGTGGTCTCGCCGCTGCCTTCCCCAAGCGGCCCAATCGTATGGAGAGCAACCGGTTGCTGCAAGCGAAAAGTCCTGTGCCGCAATGCTTTAGCAGTTCTGCGCAACATCACGCCACCCACTAAAGGGCACAAGACGCTCCCCACGCAGGGCACCGAGTGCAGCCCCAGACAACAGATGGGGACTGGCATCTGGGGGAATCCAACCCTTGAGTTTGGCCAGACTGTTGAGCTGTCTGGACCAGTGAAAAGTCCGGGCATGGCGCATGGGTGCGAGCTGCCCTGGAGCCCATGGCGTCAGCAAACGCCCGCAGAACAACAGCTCATTTGGTGCCGGTGCGAACACCACACAGCTTCCCGGCGTCGGACCCGGCGTCCACAACAGCCGCACTCCAGCGACGGTGGTGTGCTGCTCAACGAAGGTCTCCAACGGCTGAACATTGGGCAATAGATAAGCCTCCTGTTCTTGCACCAGCACCGGCCAGCCCAAACGCTCCTGCAGGCGACGCAGGCGCCCATGCCCTTCACGACTGGTCAGCAAGATCCTTGGGATGCGCGTTCCCGCCAGCTGACGCAGGGCGGTGAGGCTGGCCTCCGTCAACGGCGGACAGTCCACCAATACCGGCTCGGGATCCAGATCCAGCCACCAGGCGCTGCCGCCCTGACTGTCGCGGTTGGGCGGAAACAACCAGAGGTTGTCGCGCAGCTGCTGCGGCGGCCGACCGGCCTCAAGTGTGGTGGTCATCGCCATCGCTTCACACAACGGACCAAACCACTAGTTTGAAGTCGAGATGCCCCAGCAGCCTTGAGTGGCATTCACACCGGTTCTCCCTGGCCCCTTGGCAGCAGCATTACCACCAGGGGTGTGAACTTCGTGTTGGCGGCCCCCGGAGCCGACCGCATCGAATTGCTGCTTTACGGCAACGGCAATGACCGCAGTCCGAAGCGGGTGATCGAACTGGATAGTCGACGTCACCGCTCCGGCGACTACTGGCATGTGGAGGTGGAAAGTCTCGGCGAGGGCTGCTGTTACGGCTACCGCGTCTTTGGGCCTCTGGCGGCCGGGGAGCACGGCTTCCGCCCCTCCAAGGTGCTGTTAGACCCCGCCGCGCGCGCCATCAGCGGCTGGGATGTCTACGACCGGGTGCTGGCCACCGGCCCCTCGCCCAACGCCCATGCCTGCCTTAAGGGGGTGGTCTGCGAACGAGATTTGTTCGATTTTCAGGCCCATCCCCGACCGCGCCACAACTGGCAACGCACGGTGATCTATGAGCTACATGTGGGCGGCTTCACCCGCCGGGAGGATGCAGGGGTCGCCGTTGAACACCGTGGCACCTACCTCGGACTGATCGAAAAGCTGCCCTACCTCACGGAGCTAGGCATCACGGCGGTTGAGCTGCTGCCGGTGTTCTGCTTCGACCCTGCAGATGCTCCCCCCGGGCGCGACAACGTGTGGGGCTACAGCCCCTTGAGTTGGTTCACACCGCACCACGGCTACTGCAGCAGTGGCGATCCGCTCCAGGCCCGTCATGAAGTGCGCCAACTGGTGGCCGCCTGCCATGACGCCGGCATCGAGGTGCTGCTGGATGTGGTTTACAACCACACCACGGAGGGCAACCGCCATGGCCCCACCCTGAGCTGGCGCGGCTGTGCGGACAACGTCTACTACCACCAAAACGAAGACGGCGACTACCAGGACGTGAGCGGCTGCGGCAACTCGATCGCCGCCAATGCACCAATCAGCACCCAGCTGATCCTCGATTCGATGCGCTGCTGGGCCCTGGAGCTGGGGGTGGATGGCTTCCGCTTCGACCTGGGCATCGCCATGAGCCGCGGCGATCAACTCAAACCCCTGGACGAACCACCCCTGTTCGCGGCGATGGAGGCCGATCCGCATCTAAGCGATCTCAAGCTGGTGAGTGAACCGTGGGACTGCGGCGGTCTGTATCGGCTGGAGGATTTCCCTGCCAAGCGGATCGGCACCTGGAACGGCCATTTCCGCGACGGGGTGCGGCGGTTCTGGAAAGGAGACGAGCACAGCACCTGGACCCTGGCCCAGCGGTTCAAGGGCAGCCCTGATCTCTATGACGGCAAGCCCGTGGCCCTAGGGCGTTCGGTGAACTTAATCACCGCCCATGACGGCTTCACCCTGGCGGATCTGGTGAGCTACAACCGCAAACACAACCTGGCCAACGGCGAAGACAACCGCGACGGCGAGAACCACAACAACAGCTGGAACCATGGCATTGAAGGCCCCAGCAGCAATCCTCTGGTGCAAACCCTGCGTCGGCGTCAGCAACGCAACCTGCTCAGCTCACTGCTGTTGGCCCGTGGCGTGCCGATGCTGCTAATGGGCGATGAAGTGGGCCGCAGCCAGGGGGGCAACAACAACAGCTGGTGCCAGAACAGCCCGCTTGGCTGGATGGTCTGGGATGAAGACCACTGCGACCTGGAACTCAAGCAATTTCTGCAACGCCTACTGCGCCTGCGCCAGGCCCTGCCGCAGCTGTTTAACCCTCTGGTGCCGCCGCGGGAGAGCAACCGCAAATCAGCTCAACAACAGAGCGATCTTTGGCGTCAATGGCACGGAGTAAGCCTGGCCAAACCCGACTGGGCGGCCTGGAGCCGCACCACGGCCACCAGCCTCCACAGCGGCAGCCGCGGCGCACTTCTATGGATGGGCTTCAACGCCTACAAGGAAAGTCTCAGTTTTGAGTTGCCGATTCCGGCCTCCCCTTGGAAGCGGGTGATCGACACGTCGTTACCCAGTCCCAAAGATTTTCCGGCAGAACCGGCCAGCTTCAGCGGTGTAGAGATTCCGCTGCAGAGCAGAAGCTTCGTGCTGCTGCTCGCCGATGAGGAGACAACCGACCTTCGGTTGTGAACAGAGCGGGTGACGGGAATCGAACCCGTGTCATCAGCTTGGAAGGCTGAGGTCTTACCATTACACAACACCCGCATAGTACAAACGAACCAGTGCCGCAGGGCTGGTGGTGCCGTAAGTACGCGTCCATTATGGCAATTCGCCTGCCCGAAGCCTCCGAGTGACACCGACCGACGCATCCCTGCAGGGGTCTCGCCGCAGGCTGATGCTCGCCTACGGCCTGGGCGATGCCGGTACTGGACTTGCCGCAACCCAGCTGGGCTTCTATCTCTTCCCCTTTTTCATCTGCGCCGCAGGCCTACCGGCTTACATCGCCGGCTCCCTGCTCACGGTGAGCAAAGTCTGGGACGCACTGAATGACCCGATGATCGGCTGGCTGAGCGATCACACCCGCAGCCGATGGGGGCCGCGACTGCCCTGGATGCTGACCGCAGCCCTACCGCTGGGCATCAGCCTGGCAGCGATGTGGTGGGTCCCCCCCGGGGATACCTGGCAACGCACGGGCTACTACGCGGTAATGGCGATCCTTTTAATGACCGCCTATACGAGCGTCAACCTCCCCTACGCCGCGCTCAGCACCGAACTAACGCCGGACACCGCCATTCGCACCCGCCTCAATGCGGCGCGATTCACCGGATCGATCCTGGCTGGCCTGAGTGGACTCGTCGTGGCATCGGTGGTGTTGACCGATGGCGGCGGGGGCTACCTGGCGATGGGCCGCATCACGGGCAGCATCGCCGCCATCGCCACGCTGCTCTGCTGCTGGGGACTCGCCCCTTACGCCAAACGGGCCCAGCGCCCCGTAGCCACCAGCGAAGCACCGATGCAGCAACTGAAACGGGTGCTGGCCAACCCCCGTTTCCGCCAAGTGCTGGGGCTGTACGTCCTGCTCTGGTTCGGCCTGCAACTGATGCAGGTAGTGGCCTTGATCTGGCTGGTGCAAGTGGTGCATGTGCCCGCCAACCTGTCCACCTGGATCCTGCTGCCCTTCCAGATCGCCGCCCTGCTGGGCCTTCAGCTCTGGAGCGCCCTCAGCAATCGCAACGGCAGGGTGGCCGCCCTGCGCTGGGGCGCATGGCTTTGGATCACGGCCTGCATGCTCTCGATGGTGTTCCCACCCCTGCCGGCAGATCCCGGCCTGCTGCAACTGCTGCCGCTGGTCGGCCTGATTTCCCTGGTGGGAGTGGGGGCCGCCACCGCCTATCTGATCCCCTGGTCGCTGCTTCCCGATGCCATCGACGCCGACCCGAACAAACCCGCCGGGCTCTACACCGCCTGGATGGTGTTCGGCCAAAAGCTGATCATCGGCCTAACCATGTCGGTGTTCGGCAGCCTGCTCTCGCTCACGGGTTACATCTCCGCCAAAGGGGGCGACTGCAGTGGGGCCCTGAGTTTCATCGAACAACCGTTTTCAGCCCTGCTGGCGATCCGCATTTGCATGGGCCTGCTGCCAGCCATTCTTGTGCTCTGCGGCCTTGCAGTGATGCGAGGCTGGCCTGACCGTGGAGCCCATCTACAAAAGGCCGCCGGATGAAGACGCCCCGTTCGATCAAACGCTTGGGATCCAGCCTGCTGATCGGGGGGCAGTCCGTGGCAGCCACCCTGCGCGGACGCATCGATCGGGGGGAGCTGTTCGATCAACTTTTGGAAGCCGGCCCCGGCAGCGTGCTGATCGTGCTGATCATCTCCATAGCTGCCGGCTCGGTGTTCAACATTCAGGTCGCCGCCGAACTCACCCGCCAGGGAGCGGGATCGACGGTGGGCGGCATCCTCGCGATCGGCCTGGCCCGGGAAATCGCTCCCCTGCTCACCTCCTGCCTGCTGGCCGGGAAGGTGGCTACTGCCTACGCAGCCCAGCTGGGCACCATGAAAGTGACGGAACAGATTGACGCCATCACGATGCTGCGAACCGATCCGGTGGAGTACTTGGTGGTGCCCCGAATGATCGCCATGGTGGTGATGGCACCGGTGCAGTGCTTCTTCTTCTTCCTCGTCGCGGTGTGGTCGGGCCAACTCACCAGCACGGCGCTCTACAACATCCCACCGGCGGTGTTCTGGACGTCGGTGCGCACCTGGATGGACCCCCTTGACCTGCCATTCATGCTGGTGAAGGCTTTGGTTTTCGGGCTGATCATCGCGACGGTGGCCTGCGGCTGGGGGCTGACCACCCGCGGCGGCCCCAAGGAAGTGGGCACCAGCACCACCGGCGCGGTGGTCATGATTCTGATCCTGGTGGCCCTGATGGATGTCGTTCTTACCCAGGTGCTATTCGGAACATGAGTTCAACCCCCACCCCCGTCACCCTCAAGCCGGACGTGCGGCTGCCGCTGCTGGTGGTGGGCCTCGGACTGGCACTGCTGCCGTTACCGCTAACCCCATGGCCCACGTTGGTCGTGGCGCTGTTCGGACTATTTCTGCTGATCCAGAGCGCCAGCCTGCGCCTGGAATTTAAGGAGGAGGCTCTGATCGTCTGGCAGAACGGCCGCGAGCTGCGCCGATTCCCCTACGACCAATGGCTGAGTTGGCGGCTGTTCGCCCCCTGGCTGCCAGGCCTGTTCTATTTCCGCGAAACCCAGAGCATTCACTTTCTGCCAATCCTGTTCAGCCCAAAGGAGCTGCGCGAACAGCTGGAACTGAGGGTTGGATCCCGGGAAGTGCCCAACGACGACACGAGCACGCCCTAGCCTCAGCACGGTTTCGCGTCGAAATAGTGAATAAATCGAATCAATATCGTGCACCAACAGCACAGTTGTGATGCCGACTTTTTTTCTGCGGCCCCTTCGGCTGGAATAGAGGGATGGAGAGCACGGCAGCTGACGCAATGCCCGACGACACCGACCTGACCAGCCAGGCGCCTGAAACGGAGCAAGCCTCTACGGAATCAACAGGTGACCCCACCAGCGCAACCAGCTGCGAGCCAGACGCGGCGGAGACCAACCCCGTAATGGAGTTGGCTCTCAAGGACCTGCAAATCCGCCGCGATGCGCTGGAGGCGGAAATCACCGCCCTAACCAGCCGTAAAGAGCAGCTCGAAACCGAGCTCAAGGCCAACTTCGCCGGCCAATCCGACGCCATCGCCCGCCGCGTGAAGGGCTTCCAGGACTACCTGGGCGGCGCCCTGCAGGATCTGGTGCAGAGCGTGGAAAACCTGGAGCTGGTGGTGCAGCCGATGGTGGTGAAGCCATCGCCCCTGGATCAGACCGCAGACAGCACTGCGGCGCCAGATAGCAGCGGTGAAAGCACACCGCCTCCGGCGGTGGCGGACACCTTCCGACCCGACGAAGAGCTGATCCGCCAGACCCTGGAGCGGTTCCTCAAACAGCCCGACGTCTACGCCGATCCCTGGACTCTGCGGCGCAGCATCGACGCCCGCGACACGGCCCTACTTGAAGACTGGTTTTTCAATCAAGGCGGACGCGGCGCCCAGCCCAGCCGCGGCACCCGGCCCCGCAACATCCTGGTGAGTGCCGCCCTGATCGCGGTGATCGGCGAGCTCTACGGCGATCAGTTCCAGTGCCTGGTGCTGGCCGGCGGCCCCGAACGTCTCGGCGAATGGCGGCGGGGCCTGCAAGATGCCCTCGGCCTGGGCCGGGAAGACTTCGGTCCCAGCAGTGGCATCGTGCTGTTCGAACGCCCCGAAGCCCTGGTGGAACGGGCCGACCGACTGGAGGAGCGGGGGGAAGTGCCGCTGATCCTCATCGATGCTGCCGAGCGCAGCGTCGACATCCCCGTGCTTCAGTTCCCCCTCTGGCTGGCCTTCGCGGCCGGACCGGGTGAACGCCTCGACGACGACGATCTGCTGTGATCCTCACTGCTCTGCTGCTCCTGGCCATCGGCTACCTGCTGGGAGCCACCCCCAGTGGATACCTCGCCGGCCGCTGGCTCAAAGGCATCGACCTGCGCGACTGCGGCTCCGGCAGCACCGGCGCCACCAACGTGCTGCGCAATGTGGGCAAAGGCCCTGCTCTGGTGGTGTTCTTGCTGGATGTGGGAAAGGGCGCCCTAGCGGTGCTGCTGGCCAAAAGCGTTGGACTTAACGACTGGGTGCAGGTGCTCGCGGGCCTGGCCGCCTTGGCCGGTCACATCTGGCCGGTGTGGCTGGGCTGGAAGGGCGGCAAGGCGGTGGCCACCGGCTTCGGCATGTTTCTCGGCCTGGCCTGGCCCGTGGGGCTTGCCTGCTTTGGCTTGTTCATGGCCACGATCAGCCTGAGCCGAATCGTGTCGCTCTCCAGCGTGGTGGCCGCCATCGGCCTGCCGGTGCTGATGGTTCTCTCCGGTGGCAGCAGCGCTTATGTGGTGGTGTCGTTGGTGGCCAGCCTGATGGTGCTGTGGCGGCACCGCAGCAACATCGAGCGACTGCTGGCGGGCACCGAACCCAAAATCGGGCAGAAAGCCTGAGCTTCAAGTTCAAAGCGCCCCGCAACACTGCGCAAACGCGGCGCTGGGGTCATCGGCTTTGGTGATCGGCCGGCCGATCACCAATTGGCTGGCCCCGGCTTTAATCGCCTCGGCGGGCCCCATCACCCGGGCTTGATCACCGACTGCGGAGCCTTTGGGGCGAATTCCAGGGGTGACCAACGCGAACGGTTCCGGGTGCTGCGCCCGCAGCGCCGCGGCCTCCAAGGGTGAACAGACGCAGCCGCCGATGCCGGCAGTTGCCGACAGCTGCGCCAACGCCGGCACCCGTTCGGCAATGCCCTGGGCAATGGCGAGTTCCCGTTGCAACCGTTGCTCCTCCCAACTGGTGAGCACCGTCACCGCCAGCAGCGTTGGAACGGGTTGCCCAGCCCTTTGGGCTCCTTCCACCGCCGCAGCCTGGGCCGCCTTGAGCGCTTCGCTGCCAGCACAGGCATGCACCGTGATCAACTCCGCCCCCAGCGCCGCCCCCCGCCGGCAAGCCCCCGCCATCGTGGCCGGGATGTCGTGAAATTTGAGGTCGAGGAACACCCGCAGACCCTGATCCCGAAGTTGCGCCACCACCTCAGGGCCAGCCTGTACGAACAGCTCCAGGCCCACCTTCACCCAGCGCAGCCCCGCCACCTGGGCGGCAAAGCGCAGCGCTTGATCAGGCGCCAAGCCATCGAGGGCCACGATGATCCGATCGGCGGGGTCAGCGGAGAGCGACGGAGCCAAGGCAAGCGATTGATCCGGAGTCCATCCTGTCGCGCCGGCAGATCCATCTCAACCAGGGTTCAGGCTGAGGGCGACAGCGTGAGGCCTGTCGTTTGCTCAATGAAACTCAGATAGTCGCGCTGCGATTCAGGCTTTCGCATGAATTCGAGGCCAACACCAGTGGCACCGGCAATGAAGACTCCGAAGAGGTGAAACACACGAAAGGCCTGGATGTGCTCGTGATTTAGAGGCCTGATGGATTGATAAGCCTTGAGAACCCCATCCATGATCTGATCCCACAAATGAGGCGACATCGTCGGATCAATCTGGCGCGCGAAAATCAGATAATCATTCATCGTATGAGCCAGATCCACAGCGGGATCAGAAATAGAAAACCACCAATCCAGAACCCCTGAGACAGCGCCACTATCAAACATCACATTATTCCCGTGATAGTCACCATGAATCACGGCGAGATCCCTCCCATCAAGAGGCAAATGAGTGCGCAACCAACCAATCAATTCAGAAGCCCATGGGTGTGCCTCTTCCAAAGAATCCAACGCCTTTTGATGACTAATTGGACTCAAATACAGCTCATCAGGGACATCAGACTGCCTGAAGGCTTCAACGATGGGCCTCACATCCATCTCGTGCAAGGTGGCCATCGACTCACCCAAGACCTTGGCATGAAGCTCTGGAGCCAGCTCAAACACAGTTCGGCCGGGCAAGAGATCCATGACCGCAAAGACCCCACCCAAAATAGATTTATCTCCACAAACATGATGAATCACAGGAATCTTGAGACCCTGCTGATTCAGGGTCTGATACACAAACTGTTGATACAGAAGCTCCTCCTCTTTGCGCTCAGGACGCTGAATGCGGAGGACCCGTGGCTCCTGATCAACAAGCTGGTAGCGATACAGCCGAGCATCGAAGCCTCCAGTCAGTCGCGTCGGCTCCACCTCATACGCGACAGGATCCTCAAAGTCCGATTGCAGGTAAGACAAGAAATCAGCAGCAATTTGCTGATCGGATTTGCATTCAGCCTCAAGACATGGCGCTGTCATTGTTCGTCGCTCGGATGAACTCACCATCGCGCCAGTTCTCTCTTGGCGGATCCCCCAAAAGGGGGATTACTGGCAGCTCAAGCCGTCAGCCTCCGGAAGGTTTTCTTGCCCAGCTGCAGCACCTTGCCCTCCAGCTCCGATGCCGACGCAAACTCCTGGTTGGGGTCGGTAATCTTCTCCCCATCTAGGCGCGCCGCACCCCCTTTGATCTGACGGCGGGCCTCACTGCTGCTGGCGCAGATGCCCACGACACTGAACAAATAGAAGGCCTTGGCCGGGAAGTTCACCTCTGCAAGCGAGGCCTCGGGCACATCGGCACCGGCATCACCGCTGCCACCCACCAAGGTGGCGGCATCACTCTGCGCCTTCTCCGCCGCCGCCAGACCATGGCGGCTGGCGGTCACCGCCAGGGCCATCGCCTTCTGCTTCTCGCGCGGGTTCTCCGGCAAGGAGGCCAGATCCAGGTCAGTCAGCAACGTGACGTAGTCGTTGATCGCCCCATCGCCGACTTTCTCCAGCTTGGAGTACATCGAGAGCGGATCCTCTTCCAGCCCCACCACGTTGCCCAGGCTCTTGCTCATCTTCTGAACCCCGTCGAGCCCCACCAGGATCGGCAGCAGCAGGCCGAACTGGGTGCCCTTGTCGAAATGGCGCTGCAGATCACGGCCCATGGCCACATTGAACTTCTGATCGGTGCCCCCCAGCTCCACATCAGCATTCACCGCCACCGAGTCATAGCCCTGCAGCAGCGGGTAGAGGAATTCATGCAGGGCGATAGGGGTGCCACTGCCATAACGCTTGGAGAAGTCGTCCTTGGCCAGCATCTGGCCCACGGTGCCGGTGCCGAGCAGCCCAATCACAGCCGGCAGGTCCATTCCCTCCAACCACTCGCTGTTGTATCGCACCTCTAGGCGTCCAGGCGTTTCGAAATCGAGCAGTGCCGTCTCCTTGGGCTGGTCCTGCCCAAGCTGGCGCAGATAGGTGGAGGCGTTGGCAGCCACCTGCTCCTTGCTGAGCTGCACCCGGGTGGCGCTCTTGCCAGTGGGATCGCCGATCCGCGCGGTGAAATCGCCGATGATCAACACCGCCGTATGGCCTGCGTCCTGGAAAGCCCGCAACTTGCGGAACAGGATGCTGTGACCGAGATGAATGTTGCTGCCGGTGGGGTCAATGCCCAGCTTCACCCTCAGCGGCCTGCCCTCCTTCTCGGCTTGCACCAGCCGTGCCGCCAGGGCCTGATCAGCATCGCTCGGGTCGCCGGCCGGGAACAAATCGGCCATGCCCCGAGACAGCCAATTCGGCAGCGACGGGGTTGAGTCCGACATGGGGTGCGCAACGAGCGGGCGCTGGCGATCGTACGAGTGCTGGTTCAGCTCGGCGAGGGAGGCTCGATCTGGGCCTTCATCCGCTCGAGGGTGGAATTCATCTGTTCGAACATTTGCTCGGGGGTGATCCCGAACTGACTGAGCTGGGTGCGCAGCTGCTCCACCGTGAGCTTGGCCTGGAAATCTTCCGAGAGCTCGAAGCGCTTCATGAACACCCGGTAGCGGCCCATCAGCTCTTCCATCGTCTCGATGAACTTCTTCTTGCCCTCTCGGTCGAACTTCCCGTACTCACTGCCCAGCTGCATCAGCTGCTGGTAATCGCTGAACAGCCGCTTTGCTTCGTCCTGAACGATGTCGGAATCGAAGAAGGCCATGTCGAGTCGCGCTGGGCACAGGCAATTCTGCCAAGAACAATCGACTTGCTTGAGGGGTAATCGCCGCACCTTGCCGAGGCCTGAGGCGGGATTTTTGTACGGTCTTCCTGACCAGCACCGCCCGCAGGCGGCATGGGATTCATGGTGAGTTTCGGGCTGCATTCAGGATGTGAACTTCACCGCTCAGCTGGCCGCGATGCGTGAGCTGCCCCAGCGCAACCGGCCCCTGCTGGAGGGGCGTCGTCTGGTGGTCGCTTCGGCCGATCGGGTTTTGGTCAGCGGCCTGCTGCACAGCCTCGATGGCATCGGCTCCATCGTGGGGGCTGCCAGCACCGAAGCGGAAGCCCTGGCCTGCCTCAGCAGTACGGCCGCCGATCTGCTGATCTGCAGCGACAGGCTCGAACGTGGCAGCGGCCCCTCCCTGGTGGCAGCAGCCAAGGCCCACCAGCCCTCGCTGCGCTGCCTGATGCTGATCCAACGCCCCTTGCTCAGCACCATTCGTGCCGCTGCAGCGGCTGATTGCGACGGTCTCTGCAGCCATGAGCGCATTGGCGACGGCGGCTTGCTCAGCGTCTTGCGCGCCATGGAAAGCGATGGCAGCCACATGGATCCGGTGATTGCCGGCGTGGCCCATCACGACCGCAGCTTGGCAGGGGTGGGGCATCCGATCAGCGACGTGCTGAGCCTGCGGGAAGAAGACGTCCTGCGTGGCCTCTGCCGCGGCCTGAGCAATCAGGAGATTGCGGATCAACTCCACATCTCGATTGAAACCACCAAGCACTGCATCACAGGGCTGCTGCGCAAACTGAATGCCAGGAACCGCACCCAGGCTGTGCTGATGGCCTTTCAACACAATCTGGTGGATCCACCGATGCCGATTCCCCGCTGGACCCCTTAGCCCCAAAGGGACCATCCTGAGAGGAGTTGAACGGTCTTGACGCCATGGTCCGACGCGCCGCCACCGCAGCCCTGGTCGTTCTCAGCGTCAGCAGCCTCGGGATGCCAGCGGTGAATGCCGCAAGCGAGCGCACGACCGCCCTGGTGACCATCGCCGAGGCCAATGCCCGCTGTCTGATCGAAACCAAACGGATGAAAGCTGGCCAGGCCCGCGACATCGCCAACCGGTTTCTGCTCAGCAAAGGGGTCAGCGCCGCCGAGCGCGAGGAGGTGCAAAGCGCTCCCGGTTACGACGACCTGATGCGCCGCTACATCGACGAACAGGGGGGCTGCGAGGGTCTTGTGCGCGCCCTGCGCTGACGCAACCCCACCACCCTCGTTAATGTCGGCCCATCTCTGCTGAGCAGCATGCCCCGCAGCCACTGGTTGGATCCCCTGGCCAGGCGGGTGCTGCAGGCCACCGGGCAGCTGCCAACACCGCCCCGTCCAGCGCCACTACAGCCATTAGCGATCGAGGCCGAGCCTCCAGCCTGGGTGATGGATGTGAATCGGGCCAGCCGCGATGAGTGGCTTCAACTGCCCGGCTGCAGCCAGGACATGGCCGATCTGCTGGTGCGCCTGCAACAGGGGGGCGTGCAATTCGCCTGCGCTGATGATTTGTTCCGGCTGCTGGAGCTGCCCATCGATCTGAGCAGGCTCTGGACACCGCATCTCGTCTTCCATTGGCATGGCGATGCTCCGTTGCAGCCGCAGGCCACTCCCCTTGACCTGAACAACGCCAGCGCCGATCAACTCGAGCTGCTCTGCTGGCCAGAGCAACGGCTGGCCAGCCTGCTGCGGGAGCGACGCAGCTCCGGTTTCAAAGATCTGGCTGACCTGCAGGAACGGCTCTGCCTTCCTGCCAGCACCGTGGAAAACCTGATCGGCCGGGTGAGTTTCGGCATCCGCCGCGCCGGACCCAGCCTGCCCCTTCACTGATGCAGGGAGATCTGTTCTCCACCGGTGCGCTGGCCTTCAGCAATGGGCCTGAGCTGCCCCTGCAACGGGAGCAGCTGATCGCCTGGCAACAGCGCCTGCATGACCATCAAGCGCCGCTGTTCCGCGGAGAAACAGCTCAGGCCGCCCAAGGGGATCTGTTCGGCTCCTCCCCTGATGACGCTGCCGCGGCCCTGGATCCGCTGACGCTGACCCCCCTGGCGATGAGTTTCTGGCGCTGGCCGGAACCGTCCCATCGGGGTGCCGCGATCTACCTGGTGATGGATCGGCCGACCCAACTGGAGCAGCCACTTCTGCTCTATGTGGGAGAAACGCTCGCCGCAGAGCGCCGCTGGAAAGGCGATCACGACTGCAAGGCCTACCTCGCCGCCTACGGCGAAGCCCTTCAGCGCTGCGAACTCAGTGCCCAGCTGAGCATCCGCTTCAGCTGCGATGTACCTCAGGCCACCCGCGCACGGAGGGCCCTGGAACAACAGCTGATTCAACGCTGGTGGCCGCCCTTCAACAAGGAAACCCGCCAACGATGGGGCACCCCCTTCAACGCCGACTTGTGACCGCAACCCAAACGGCCCTTGCTCTGCTGCTACTGGCCCTGCCGGCCACCGCTGCCGACCTCGCACAGCTGCAGCGAAGCCTGCTGCGGCATGGCTTCACGCTTGAAGAACGGCAGCCCCGGGGCAGGCCTACGGACGCTTCATCCCGGCGGAGAAACGACTGGAGATTTCGCCCCTGGTGCGGGAGCTCGGCATCACCCGGGCCGTGCTGCTGCATGAAGCGGTGCATGCCGCCCAGAGCTGTCCCAACGGAGCGCTCTCGCTGATCGGTTTGCAACGCAAGGTTGATCCAGCGGTGGTGAGCCGGATCCGCTATCTGCTGCACAACCACTACAAGTCCAACAACACTGCACTCGAGCAGGAAGCCTTCGTAATCCAGAGCCAACCGGATGCCGAGCAGCTGATCATCACCGCCCTGAACCAGCGCTGTTCGCCCTGATCAGCAAGGTGCAAAGGCGTCGCGCAGGATCGCTACGCTCGTTCTTTGCCGATGCGTCCATCCATGCGCTTCTCCCTGTCCTCCAACGGTCTGCAGGAGTGGAACGGCAATGTGCTGGCGGTGGGGCTACCCCAGGGCGATGCCGATACAACCGCAACGGCCTTGGAACAGCGCTTTGCGGGGATCACCGACGCCCTGAAACAGCAGGAGTTCAAGGGGAAGCCGGGTGATCAACTGGTGATCACGCCCCTGGGTGCTGGCCCAGAGCGCCTGGTGGTGCTGGGCCTGGGCGACGCCGATGGAATCGACATCGACCGCCTGCGCGGCGCCGCTGCCCGTGCAGCCAAGGCCGCGATCGGCTGTGGAGGCACTCTGGGACTGCAGTTGCCATGGCATGGAACCGATGCCACCGAAGCGGCCCGCATCAGTGCTGAAGCCGTGCGGCTCTGCCTTTACAAAGACCAGCGCTTCCGCAAGGAGGCGGAACCACGCCGGATCCCCGAAGCTCTTGAGCTGATCGACCTCGACCCGGCCGCCGCCAGCGGCTTTATGGCGGTCAACGCCACATGTGCCGGCGTGGAGCTGGCCAGGGAGCTGGTGGCCGCCCCCCCCAATGTGGTTACCCCGGGCGCCCTGGCGGAAACAGCCGCCGGCATCGCCAGCGACCACGGCCTTGAGCTCAAGGTGCTGGAGCGCGGCGACTGCGAAGCCAAAGGCATGGGCGCCTTTCTGGCCGTGAGCCAGGGCTCCGATCTACCGCCCAAATTCATTCACCTGATTTACCGACCCGAGGGCGAAGTGAAACGCCGCGTCGCCCTGGTGGGCAAGGGCCTCACCTTCGATTCCGGCGGTTACAACCTCAAGGTGGGCGCGGCGCAGATCGACATGATGAAGTTCGACATGGGCGGCAGCGCCGCTGTGCTGGGCGCCATGCGCAGCATCGCTGAACTCAAGCCAGCCGGCGTTGAGGTGCACATGGTGGTGGCCTCCTGCGAAAACATGGTGAACGGCTCTGCCGTCCACCCCGGTGACATCGTCACGGCCGCCAACGGCATGACGATCGAGATCAACAACACCGACGCTGAAGGCCGGTTGACCCTCGCCGATGCCCTGCTCTACGCCTGTGAGCAGGATCCCGATGCCGTTGTGGATTTGGCCACCCTCACCGGAGCCTGCGTCATTGCCCTTGGCGATGAGATGGCCGGGTTGTGGTCCAACAACGACGACCTGGCGGAAGCCCTCGATGCCGCCGCCCATTCCGGCGGTGAAGGCCTGTGGCGCATGCCCCTGCGGCAGTCCTACAAGGATGGGCTGAAGTCATTGTTGGCCGACATGAAGAACACCGGTCCGCGGCCAGGGGGCTCGATCACCGCTGCCCTCTTCCTCAAGGAATTCGTGGCCAAGGACACCGCCTGGGCCCACATCGACATCGCCGGGCCGGTCTGGAGTGACAAGGGCAAAGGCGTCAATCCAGCCGGTGCGACTGGCTACGGCGTGCGCACCCTGGTGAACTGGGTGCTAGCCCAGTCATGAGTCGATCCCCGGTGCGCTGGTACATCAAGGCTCAGCTGGGGGTGCTTCTGCTCCCGGTGGGCCTCTGCCTGTTCGGCGAAGCGATCAGCCGCAAGGTCGTTCAAATGCTGGGCAATGACGGTGGCCCCTGGTTCTGGTACGGAACCCTCAGCCTGATCTGTATCAATGCCGGTATTGGACTGATGATTGACAGCGGTCTCACCCGTGGCTTTCCAGGGCGACGTCAGGGCTGATCAGGACGCAACTGCTCAAGACGCAACAGCTTGAAGTTCCAGGGAGCGGCTTGGTGTTTCGAGCGCGTGGATCTGCCACCGTGCTCGCTCAGAGCAAGTTTCCAACACACGATCAAGGTCGTCCGACGCATGCTTCGGCGACGGATAGGGACCGATGTGACGGGTGCCAAGACCATCCTTAATGGTCAGCAGATACATACATTCCTCCACTTACCGACTGATCGTAAGCATGGCCGCAAGCCTGGTCGATAGCTGGAAACCCGTCTGTTCACTGAGAACTTGCTGAATCAATCAGGTTGCGGCGCTTAATCTTTTCAACAGGTTGATTGTCTATTTCTTAAGGAAGTTGACCGAATTCAGTGGTTTAACGCCATGGCTGACCGGTTCGCGCCTCAGCACCCCACACCGCATCCAGGCGACGGTCGCGACCGCAACTGAACCGATAAAAGTTGTATTTGAGGGAATTGTTCTCTGCGTAGTTCTGGTGGTAACCCTCGGCAGGCCAAAACCGAGCCGCTTCCCTAAGCTCCACTTTCAGTGCGGCCCGCGGTTGCGACAGCTCGCGGGCCGCCGCCTCGGCACTGGCCTCAGCAGCCTGGGCTTGAGCGGCATCGGCCGTAAAGATCACCGGCCTGTAGGAATCGCCGCGGTCGCAGAACTGACCACCGTCATCGAGGGGGTCCACATTGCGCCAATAGCTGCGCAGTAGCTCGGCGTAACTGATTTGCTCAGGGTCAAAACGCACCTGCACCGCTTCTTGATGGCCAGTGCTCTCGCTGCTGACCTGGCGGTAGGTGGGTCGCTCCACATGCCCGCCGCTGTAGCCGCTCACGGCATCACGCACCCCGGGCAGGTCCTCCAGGTCGTGCTCCAAACACCAAAAACAACCACCGGCGAAGACGGCTGTCTCCAGTTCGGCCATGGCGCTCTGGGGCCAGCAGAACAGCATCAAGCAGGTAGACAGCAGCAGCAGCGTTCGTTTCATCCGATCACCTGATCAAAAATGGCTGTAGCAGCCCGTCCGGTCACTCCGGGTGCACCAAGGGTGGCCCGCAACCGCTCATACCCTTCCAGCATCGCCCGGCGCTGCGGTGTGGCGGTCAACAGGGGTAAAGCCCTCTCCACCAAAGCTTCTGCGGTGAGCTCGTCCTGCAGCAGCTCCGGCACCAACCGCTGCTTGAGCAACAGATTCACCGGCGAGATGTGGTCCACCTGGAACCGCAGAACATGGCGTGCGACCCACGCCGTCAGTCGGCTCACGCGATATCCCACCACCTGAGGAACCCCCTGCAAAGCCAGTTCCAGATTCACCGTGCCGGATTTTCCCAGGGCGAGATCCGCCGCCGCACAAAGGGTGGTCTTAAGAGCATCCGCTTCAGCGGCAGGAATCACCCGGGCATGGCGCACACCGGCCTCCTCAAGCGCAACAGCTAGGGGGTGTTCGAACTGCTCCAGCCCGGCGGGAAGCAACACCTGAAGATCAGGGTGACGCTGCTGCAGCAGGGCCGCCGCCTGGGCCAACGGTGGCATCAGGTAGCGCAACTCCTGGGGCCGGGATGCCGGCAACAGCAGCAACACCGGCGCCTCGGGATCCAAGCCCAATTGGCGTCGGGAGCTGGCGCGGTCGGGCAAATTCTGGAAGCTGTCCAACAGCGGATGACCCACCCAGCTCACATCCGCACCGCGGGCCGCATAGAACTCGGCCTCCGCCGGGAAGATCGCCAGGATTTTGTCGGTGAACTCCAGCAGACGGGTGGTGCTGCCATCGCCGAAGCGCCAGGCCCATTCCTGGGGGGCGATGTAATACGTGATCGGCAGGTAGGGCCGTTGCTTCCGCAGCCGTGTGCCCAGCCGCACATTGGCTCCGACGTAGTCGATGAGCACCACCCCATCGAGGGGCCGTTCCTCAAGCAGCGCATCCACCCGGGCCTGCAGCCGCAGCGTGGGAAGAATCAACGGGACGGCCTCCCACAGACCGATCGCCCCCATCGGCGCGGTATCAGCGATCAACGAAGCCCCCGCCGCCTCCATGCGCGGTCCACCAAGGGCCATCACTTCGAGCTCAAGGCCCCTCCGTTCCGCCTCCAACCGCAGGGCCCGAATCAACAGGCTGCCCTGAAGATCACCGGAGACTTCACCGGTGCTGATCAGCAGCCGAACCATCAGCGGCCCTGCAATGGCATCGGACCCCGTCTCCCCTGACCAGTGGATGCCTCGAGGAACCGGCAGAGGTGCTCGGCGGCCGGCAGCAACGCCTGGACTCGAGCCTGCTTGAGCGCATCGGCAATCACCAGATCGGAGCGATACATCAGGGTCCAGATCTCCTGAAGCTGCTTGAGTTCAGCGCCGTCGTGATTGCCGGCCATGCCACTGCGACGCAGGCCCACCCGGTTGAGACCCCGCACACGACCCGGATGGCCTTCCACCAGGCAGTACGGCGGAACATCCCGATCCACGCGGGTCATCCCGCCCACCATCGCCATCCCACCGATATGGACGAACTGGTGAATACCCAAACAGCCACCAATCACGGCACGGTCTTCGATCACAACGTGGCCCGCCACCTGAATGGCATTGGACATCACGATGTTGTTGCCGAGATCGCAGTTATGCCCCAGATGGCAGTAAGCCATCAACAGGTTGCCGTTGCCAATACGGGTCACCTCGCCCTCTTCGGTGGCCCGGTTGATCGTCACGCATTCCCGCAGCGTGTTTCCATCCCCAATCAGCACCTCGGTTTCAGCACCGCGGTACTTGAGATCCTGCGGCGGCAGTCCGAGGCAGGCACCCGGGAACACCTTGTTGTCACGCCCTAGGGTCAGCCGACCGTCCAACACGGCATGGGGACCGATCCAGGTGTTCTCCCCGATCACCACCTGAGGGCCGACCACTGCACCAGGGCCAATGACCACCCCCGAGGCCAGCTCGGCCTTCGGGTCCACCACTGCCGTGGGGTGAATCTGCTGTGACGCCGTTTGCTGCGACATCGCGCTCAATCCACCAGGGAGAACATCAATTCGCCGGAGCAGGCCAGATCTCCGTCCACCGTGGCCTCGGCCTTGACCTTGCCGAAGCGCTTGCGCTTAAGGCTGAGCAGTTCACAGCGGATCACCAGCTGATCTCCAGGAACCACAGGGCGCCGGAAGCGTACCCCGTCGATGCCGGCAAAAACGAACAGTCCTTTGGGCAGATCGGGCATCTGGGTCACGATCAACCCGCCCACCTGCGCCATGGCTTCCACAATCAGCACCCCAGGCATCAGCGGGCGCTCTGGGAAATGCCCCTGGAACTGGGGCTCGTTCATCGTCACGTTCTTGATCGCCGTGGCCGAAACCCCGGGCTCATGGGCAATGACCCGATCCACCAGAGCAAAGGGGTAACGGTGCGGAAGCAAACCGGCGATCTGCTCGCTGGTAAGCACGATGTCTGGGGTGGTGGATTCAGTCACAAAGCGGCTGCGAGATCGGTGTGAAGACCATGGGATCCCCTGTACACAAGAACCTGTGCCTGGGGAAAACCGACGAGGGCCAGGTCGCCGATCAGATCCAAGAGCTTATGGCGCACCGGTTCATCCTCGAACCGCAGCGGAGGATTCATCCACTGATCGCCGTCACAGACCAGGGCGTTGTCCAGGGCTCCGCCCTGGATCAAGCCGGCCGCGCGCAGCTGCTCCACCTGCTCCCGGAAGCCAAATGTGCGTGCCGGAGCAATCTCATCCACGAACCGCTGGGGCGTGAGTTCCAAGGCGAACTGCTGACGGCCGATGGCCTGCTGAGGAAAATCGATCATTCCCACGACAGCGAAGCGGTCCGCCGGGGTGGCCGTGATCACACTGCTGCCGCGATGACGCATGAGTGGTTGGTCCAACTGGGGTGGAGCCGGCCTGGGGGTTGCCGCAGACACCAAACCCGCTGCAGCGATGGCCTCCACCCAAACCAGCGCTGAGCCATCCAGCAGGGGGACTTCCTGACCGCTGACCACGATCTCGACATGACTGAGGCCGCAACCCGCCAGGGCCGCCAACAGATGTTCAACGGTGGCCACCTTGCTGGGGCCAAGATCCAGCGTGGTGCACAACGGGCTGTCACGCACCTGATCCGGCCGTAGCTGGATCGGTTGCTCCATCCCCGGCAAGCGCATGTGGAATCCCGGCTGATCCGTCGGGCAAAGCTGCACTGTGGCCTCAGCTCCACTGTGGAGACCGACGCCGGAGCATGTTGTCTCAGCCGCCAGGGTCCAGGCAGCTGAGTAGTCCTGAGGCCAGCTGGTCACTAAAACTTCCAGCCCACTCCCAGATTGAAGCGCCAGTCGGAGGCGAAGTCCTTGCTGGCCACCTCAAGTCGGATCGGACCGACCGGCGTGGTGACAATCACGCCGGTACCCAGCGAAACACCGGAGCCATCCTTATCGAGCAGCAGGCCCGGCTTGCCTGGCACATCCTTCTGAGTGCCGAAATCGGTACCGGCATCCATGAACACCTCACCAGAGAAGATGCTGATCAGGGGGAAGCGGTACTCGATTGTGAGTTCACTGAAGGCCTTGGACACAGCCAGGTCGCAGTCGTACCAACCGCGAATCGAGTTGGATCCACCCATGCAGAACGCTTCGTATGGAGGCGCTTCACCCATGATGGCGCCACCCTTGATCTGCACACCGATGGCTTGCGGGCAATCGGCCTCTTCGCCGGGCTTGGGACGGCAACCCTTATGAAGCTTCAGCCAGTCCACCGGGAAGAACTGGGTGTAGCTGGCCCGAAGTCTGTTGAAGGTGGGCGAATCGTTATTGATGCCGACGAACTGCTCAGTTCCGGCGGTGAAGAAGTTTCCGCTAGTGGGATTTCGAGAATTGTTGAAATTGTTGTAGGTGGTGGCGACACGCATCCCTACAAGGGTGTTGCTGTCAGCACAGTTGTACGACACGCAAATGATGTCGTCGTTTTTAACTTTCTTGCCCAAGTTATTTGTGGAGACGCCGTAGGGCCTTGAGTCACCGGCAAAGTTGATTGGCCGCACCTCAGCGAAGGACATGCCAGCAAGCACATTCCACTTGGCATCTTTGTAAGGATCACCGCCGTTCAGGGGGCGGGCAAAGGAAAAGCTGCCGCCGGTCTTGCGCAGCACCACCGTGTCTCCCTCGTAGTCAAACCAACTGCGGTTGGGATATTCGTCCTCAGCCTTGTTGATGTTGCCCGGAGCATCACCATCAGTGAAGCCGTAATTGCGGCCTGTCCGGTAGGCCTTGTTGGTGTTGTTGTCGACGTAGTCCTTGGCCGTGCGGATGTTGCCGTTGTCTTCGCTCTGGAAGACCTGAGGCACCTGCTGGCTCAAGAACAAAGATGTTCGGAAGCTGGTGCGGTGGTTGTCGCCGTAGATCCAGGGATCCGAGAAGTTGAGGTTGGCCAGACCGCCGTACTGGCCGTAGGTGATGTTGGTACCGAGAGTCCAAGCACGTCCAAAGAGATTGGTCTCCTGGACCTGCACCTGACCGAACACACCCTGGCTCTGGCTGTAGCCAAGGCCGCCAGAAAGCTGACCGGTGGACTGCTCAACGATGCCGAGAACAATGAACACATCGCCTGGCACCTCGGGCACAGGCCGCAGCGTCACCTTCACATCACTGAAGAGCTGGGTTCCGTATAACCGCTTGATATCCCTCTCAAGCTTGTTGCGGTTGAAGGGATCTCCAGGCTGAATCGAGACCTCCCGGGTGATCACCCACTCTTTGGTCTTACCGCCAATGGGATTTCCATTCTCATCGGTGTCATCCCCCTCCTTGTTGAGGAATTTGACTTCGACGCCAGCCACGCTGCCATGAAGCAGTTTCAGCGTGACCACCCCATCGGGACTGACCCGTTCAGGACCAGACACCCGAGCCAGGGAGTAGCCCTCCTTGGCCATCCAGCTCTGCAGGGCCTTCATCCGCTGCTGCAGGTCGTTGAGGTTGAGCGTGCGGCCGTAATCCGACGCAAACGTCTCTTCCACCACAGCATCGGGCAGAAGATCCTCGTCATCGGCGTTGATCTCCACTGCACTGAGCGAAGGGAAGGGCGCCACCTGAACGATCACCTGCACACCGAGCGGTCCGTTCTGGGGAACGATCCGCACATCCGAGAACCAGCCCGTGGCCTGAATGCCATTCAAATCGTTCTGAAGCTCCTCCCGTGTGACACGCATCCCCGGACGCACCTGCATCGCGTCGTAAGTGGAGATCTGAAGGCGTTCCTCCTCCGGGTGACCCTCAATGCCCTCAATCACCACCTCGGAGATCAGAACCCTGGGCTGCTCGACAACGGGCGGCTCAATAACTGTCTCTTCAACAACGGTCTCCTCAACAACCGTCTCCTCCACCTCGACCGTGTCGGCGGCAGTCGGCGGGGACTCCTGGGCCAGCACCGGCTGGGCAACCAGGGGCATCCCCAGCATCAGACCCAACACCGTGCGACGAACAGCAACCGAGGAGCGGCGAGACGAACGGCGTGTCATCGAGGCGCAGGCTGGGCCGAAGCCACAAAAAGGTGCGCCGACCTTACAGGCAGTTGCGGGGGTTCGCGCAGGTGCCTTGGACCCGTTTGAGGACCTCCCCGTAGGCCTCCATCACCCCGCCGAGATCCTTGCGGAAGCGATCCTTGTCCAAAATCCGGTCCTCGGCGTTGCTGTTGCGGCGGTCCCAGAGCCTGCAGGTGTCAGGGCTGATCTCATCAGCAAGCAGAAGTGTTCCATCGGACGCCAGCCCCAACTCCAACTTGAAATCCACCAGCTGCAGATCAATTTCTTCAAAAAAAGGCCGCAGCACCCCATTCACCCTGCGGGCAAGTTGTTCAATTGCTGACAGTTGCGCTGGGTCCGCCACACCCAGCAGATGCACGCGGGCCTCGGTCAACAGCGGATCCCCAAGGGCGTCGTCCTTGTAATACAAATCCAACAGGGCTGGATCGATGGGTGTGCCCTCGGCGATTGGGGTCTGACGGCAGAGCGATCCTGTGGCGGTGTTGCGGAGAACCACCTCCAAGGGAATGATCTCCACCCGTCGCACCTGCATCCAGGTCTCCCCGGCCAGACCGCAGTAATGGGTCGGCACCCCCTCGCGCTCCAGCAGCTCGAACAACCGTGCTGAAATCTGACAATTCAGCCGACCTTTGTTCTCCAGCTGGGCTTTTTTCTGGGCATTGAAGGCCGTGGCGTCGTTTTTGAACTCCACCAGCACCCGGTCGGGATCCGCGCTCGCGAACACCCGCTTCGCCTTGCCCTCGTAAAGCAGCTCTCCGTGATCGGGCGTCATGGCGACGGTGCAACGGCAGAAGGACTTACATCAGCATGGCCTCCGGGGTCCCGCGGTGAACGCAGCAGGGGATCGGGGTCGTTCTCCGGCTGCAGTTGCTGGAGGGCATAGCGGTCGTCAAGGACAGTGGCCAACCGTTCCATCCGCTGCCGCGGCCGAGCGCCATCGCCCCCTGCAGCCAACTGCAGTTGCAGCTGCTGACGCAACAGCTCCATCGCCAATCCCCAGGCCTCTGCCGCCGCCGCCTGATCCAAGGCGGTTTCCAGAAGTTGATCCGCTTGCTCAAACTGATCGGCATCGAGCCATTGCGCCGCTCGCGCCATTCGCCTCGCCCCCTGCACACCCGACAGATCCGCCATCAGCTGCACCTCCACAGCCACAGCGTTTCGGCCCTGGGCTGCCTCGTGCAACGCCAACTGATCCAGGCCATTGACCTGACCCGGCAACAGCGGAGCGTTCAGGGCGGTCAGGTTGCCGACCACCAAACGTCGTAGGGCCAAGGCCGCCTGGCGGTGATCCAGGGCTGCTGCTGCTGCTCGCCAGCGCAGCAATAGCCACCTCCGCCGTTCATCTCCAGCCCTTGGGCTGTAGCGATTGAGCACCACCGCCGCAGCTTCGGGTGCGCCACAGCTCATCAAGGCTTCGGCGTTCTCCAACACCAAGTCCAACGAATCGATGACGGGATGCAGCGCCAAAAGTCGATCGCGCAAGTCCTGGCGACGGCGATCGGTATCAGCGATCAGCGGGTCCAGACAGGCCTGCTCCGCAGCGGACACATCCATCTCAACGAGAACGGTCTGAAAGCGTTCCTCGCTCATCACCTGCGGATCGGGTGCCGCCGTGACAGCAGCTAGAAGGGTGAGAGCGAAGGGGAAAAGGGGAGTCCCCATGACGGGCTGCGGTCTACAAAGGAAAACCTACGAGGCCCAAACCGTTCCTTCCGAAACCATGGCCATCTCGTCCACCCGTCCCAGCACGCTGCCCACGCTCCAACGTGCCCTCGTCGTCGGCAGCGGCGGCAGGGAACAGTCCCTGGCCTGGGCCCTGAGCCGTTGCCCCGGTCTGGATACGGTCTGGATCACCCCAGGTAATGGAGGCGATGAAGGCAGCGCCCTGGCCGTGGCCGAAACCGATAGCGCTGGGTTGATTGCCCTCTGCCAGCAGAACGCCGTTGATCTGGTGGTGGTAGGGCCGGAAGCTCCTCTGGCCGCTGGCGTGGCCGATGCCCTGCGCGATGCAGGCTTCTCCGTGTTCGGCCCAGGAGCAGAGGGCGCCCAACTGGAGGCCAGCAAGGCCTGGGCCAAACAGCTGATGCAGGAGGCCGGGGTCCCCACGGCAGGCCACTGGGCGGTGGCCAATGAGGCGGAAGCGCTCGCGGTCTTGCGGGAGGTGCAACGTCCACTGGTGGTCAAAGCTGATGGCTTGGCCGCCGGCAAGGGCGTCACGGTGGCGAACACAGTGGAGGAGTCGGAAGTCGCCATCCGCGAGGCCTTCGAAGGGCGGTTCGGTGCTGCGGGCTCTCAGCTGGTGCTGGAAGAGCGGATGGAGGGTCCTGAAGTGTCGGTGTTCGCCCTGTGCGATGGGGAGCGGATGGTGCTGTTGCCACCAGCGCAGGACCACAAGCGGCTCAATGAAGGCGATCGCGGTCCGAACACCGGTGGCATGGGCGCCTATGCCCCCGCCCCGCTTCTGGATGCCGACGGGCTCGACGCCGTGCGCCACCTCGTGCTCGAGCCCACATTGGAGGCCCTACGACGTCGCGGTATCGATTACCGCGGGGTGATCTATGCAGGCCTGATGCTCACGGCCGATGGCCCCCAGGTCATTGAATTCAACTGTCGCTTCGGTGATCCCGAATGCCAGACGTTGATGCCCCTACTGGGCCCCGAGATCGCCGCCGTGCTTCAGGCCTGTGCCCTGGGCCGCCTTGATTTGGCCCCGCAGCTAAGCATCACCGACCGTTGCAGTGCTTGCGTTGTGGCCGCAGCGGAGGGCTACCCAGAAGCACCCCGCAAAGGCGATGCCATCCGCATCGACCTCCCCCCAAGCCCCGACCATCAGCTGTTCCACGCCGGCACCCGCCGCGAAAGCACCGGGGAACTGCTTACCGCAGGGGGCCGGGTGCTGGCCGTGGTAGCCCAGGGCGATGACTTCGATGCGGCGTTTGCAGGGGCCTACAACGGTCTGAACCAACTGGATTACGCCGGAATCACCTACCGTCGCGATATAGGTCATCAAGTGCGCTCGGGCGGATGAGCAGCAGCAGCGGAGCCACGATCGCTGATTGGGCTCTTCCCCCCCACGGCAAACCCCCGGGGGAAGACCAGAACCTGTGGGACCGCATCACCGCCTGGTGGGCGGAATTCACCCTCCAGACCAAGCTGCTGGCAATCGCCACACTGGTGGTGAGTTTGATGATGACGGGAATCACATTTTTCGCGCTGAATGGAATTCAGCGCGATGCAGTGATGAGCGACACGCGCTATGCCAGGGATCTTGGCTTGCTGCTGGCCGGAAATGTCACCGAACTGGTGGCCCAGGGGCAGGACCGTGAGCTCGCCAACGTCGCCGAAAAGTTCTGGCGCTCGAGTCGCAGCGTTCGCTACATCTTCTTCGCCGATCCCGAAGGCGTCGTTTATTTGGGGATCCCCATCAGCGCCACCCCCAGCAATGGCGATGGGGAACTGCGTCTGAATCGCCGGCTGGAACTGCCTGACGAGCTGCGCCGACGCCCCCAGAACCCCTTGGTTCGGCAACACTTGACGCCCCAAGGGGCCGTCACAGACGTGTTTGTCCCCCTGATTCGGGGAGGTCAGTACTACGGCGTGCTCGGCCTCGGTGTGAACCCGAATGAAACCGCCCTGGCCAGTGCAGCCCTCACCCGCGAAGTCACGGTGGCGGTCTTCATCTCGATCTGGGTGCTGGTGATTCTTGGAGCCGTGTTCAATGCCCTCACCATCACCCGTCCGGTCAAGGAACTGCTGCGGGGGGTTCGCTCCGTCGCCTCAGGCAACTTCGGAACTCGTGTTGACCTGCCGGTGGGAGGGGAACTGGGAGAGTTACTGAACGGCTTCAACGCCATGGCCTCTCAGCTCGAGGCCTATGACGAAGCCAACATCGAGGAACTCACGGCCGCCCAGGTCAAGCAGCAATCGTTGATCGCCACCATGGCGGACGGGGCGATGCTGCTGGATGCCGACGGCAGGATCGTGCTGGCGAATCCCACAGCGAGGCGCCTGTTCCGCTGGGAAGGGCGCAGCCTGGAAGGCCAGGAGCTGGTGGGAGAACTACCCGAACTGCTGGCGATGGAACTGCATAGTCCCCTTGATGCACTGCTTGGTGGTGCCTCTGACAGTGAAGATCTGCGCTGCAGCGTGGGGGAACCAGCCCGCACCCTGCGCATCGTTCTGCAGGCCGTGCGTGATGCCAGCGGAGAAAGCCTCAAAGGCATCGCCGTCACCATCCAAGACCTCACCCGCGAGGTGGAGCTGAATGCAGCCCAGAGCCGTTTCATTAGCAACGTCTCCCACGAATTGCGCACCCCGCTGTTCAACATCAAGAGCTACGTCGAAACCCTGCACGACCTCGGCGATCAGCTCAGCCCTGAAGAACACAAGGAGTTTCTCGGGGTTGCCAACGACGAAACCGATCGACTCACCCGATTGGTGAACGATGTGCTGGACCTCTCCCGGTTGGAGTCGGGTCGAACACTGCAGTTCGAACCGATCAGCATGCGCCCGGCCATGGAGCAAACCTTGCGTACCTACAGGCTGAATGCCGAGGATCGCCAGGTTGAGCTGGTGCTGGATGTTCCGGAAGACTTGCCTGAAGTGCTGGGTAACTGGGACCTTCTGCTCCAGGTGCTCGACAACCTGATGGGCAATGCCCTCAAGTTCAGCCGCGCCGGTGGCCCCCTCGCGCTGAGGGCCTATGCCTGGCCCGACGCCTGTTCTGTGGAGGGAACAGCGATCACGGGAAGTGATGGACCCACCTGCGCCCTCACCTCACCGCTGCCCAAGCTCAGGGTAGAAATCGCCGACACGGGATGCGGGATCAGTAATGCCGATCAGGAACGCATCTTCGATCGCTTCTTCCGGGTCGAAAATGCCGTTCACACTGAAGTGGGCACCGGGCTGGGCCTCTCAATCGTGCAGGGCATCCTCGAGAAACACGGGGCTCAAATTCAGATGGTGAGTGAGCCTGAAGTCGGAACCACCTTCTGGTTCGAGCTGCCGTTAGCGGTAGCCGACAAAGATGAGTTGCAACTACAAGCAGAGCGTCGCAGTCGCAACTCCATCGCCGAGGCCGTCGAGCTTTAGATCAATCCTCGCTGGAGACGCCCCGGGCGATGCGCGACAACTCGCTGCGCTCATCCGATGTCACCCGATGAGGCACACCGGAGATGATCCGCTCGAAGTTGGAGAAGGAGTCCTTGATCTGTGGACCATTGCCCGTGATCACGAATTCACGGATGCCCTTGTCGTGCCAGGAACCACGCATCTTGAACACATTCAAGGCACGGGCCATCTCACCGCGGATCTCGACGTACTGCAGCAGCAGGATCGTGTCGGTGATGGTGGAGATGTGGGAATCAGTGATCGAGTGGCTGCCCATGAACTCCTCGGAGGTGTTCGTGAAGAAGCCAGCGATCTCCTCCTGCTTCGCATATCCGGTCACCCCGATCACGAACTGACGGAAGGCGTTATGGCTCACACCGCGCGCCAGGGCTGAGAGGGAGTCGATCGCCATCCGCGACGGCTTGAACTGACTGATCTCCGTTTTGATGATCTGCAAATGATCTTCAAGACCCGTGGATTCGGGGTAGGCGCAGATGATCTTGAGCAGTCCGTCCTGCTCCATCTGTTCAAAATCGATGCCCCAGCTGGTGCCATTGCGGAGCAACTGAGCGCGCGATTCCTCATAGGCGAAGAGGATGGCGCGTTCCTTGTTACGGCAGGCATCTTCAATGAATTTGGAGACGAGCATCGTCTTGCCCGTGCCCGTGGCACCGGTGGCCAAAATGATCGAATCCTTGAAGAAGCCGCCACCGCACATGTCGTCGAGGCGAGGCACACCAGAACTCACCCGAACATTCGACGACCGTTGGGTGAGGCGCATGGCCCCAAGCGGGAAGATGCTGATGCCGTGGGTTCCCATGGTGAAGGGGAACTCACCCTTCATGTGGGTCGTGCCCCGCAGCTTGAGAATTTCAACAGTGCGCCGGCGCCGCTCTCCCTCAAGCACGTTGCGGAGGATCACCACATTGTCGGAGACGAATTCCTCAACGCCATAGCGGGCGATAGGGCCGTACTCGTCGATGCGCTCGGTGGTCATCACCGTGGTGACGCCAATTTCCTTGAGCCGGGCGATCAAGCGAAAAATCTCACGGCGCACCACAAAGACTGCGTCGTATTGCTGGAACACCGCCGTGATCGAATCAATAGCAACACGCTTGGCTTTGTACTTACGGATGGCGTAGTTAATCCGCTCGATCAGACCCGAGAGATCAAAACTTCCGGCCACATCCTGACCATCGGGATCCGGTGAGGCATCAAGGATGAACAGCTTGTCCTGCTCGACCATCTCCTGCAGGTTCCAGCCGAAGCTGGCGGCATTGCGCAGGATGTCGAGGGGCGACTCCTCGAAGGTGACGAAGATGCCGGGTTCGTCGAAATCCTTGATGCCGTTGTGGAGGAAGTGCAGCGAGAACACCGTCTTCCCGGTGCCGGACGTACCGCTAATCAGCGTGCTACGGCCGATCGGTAGGCCGCCCTGGCAGACATCATCAAAGCCCTCGATCCCTGTCGGGAGCTTTTGAACCTGCATCTGAGGCTGACCGCTGGTCGGAGGGAACTGCATGGCGAACACCTATGACTTGACCGTAGTGAGCAGGAGTTGAACCGTGCTGGAGCGCACCATGTCGCTTAAGGATCCGACGTGATCGTCGTGTCGGTCTCCTCATCGACAGCGTCGATCACACTTGAGTTAAGAGCCGTGTCGGACAGCTCGTCGTACAGAAGATCGAGACCGATCAGAACCCGCTCCCGATCAGAGAGATCACCGATGATGCGGCGCACCGGCGGGGGAAGAATCTTGGACAACGTCGGCGTTGCGAGAATTTTGTCCTCCTCCGCCAGTTGCGGATTTTTGAGCACATCAATCACCTTGAGGGCATAGACACCCCTGAATTCGGTTTCAAGGATGTTGCGCAAGGTTTTCAGCGCCCGCATCGAATTGGGCGTGTTGCCCGCCACGTAGAGCTTGAGGATGTAGGTCTTGCGGGGACTCATGACGACTCCTCCGAGGCATCGAGCTGATCCATCGGGCGACGTACACGGCTGGAGGCCGTGCCCGATAAAGGAAGATCCGGCGGAATGGAACGCCGGTACATCTCACACAGATGGGCCATCACGTCGAGAAGCGCAAGGCGGTAATCCTGAAGAAAGTCATGTTTGTGGCCCTCCAAACTCAGCTGTTTCCAGAATTCATCGATGAGATCCACGTGAATCTCAACGGTTCGCGTGATCGGCAGATCACTGAAAAAAGCTGTATTCACAAAGCTTTCCAGGGCCTGGCTGGACGCTGCCGGATCACTGAAATAACTCGCGAGTAAGTCCCGATAGGTGCGTTGCAGCGAAAGGAGCAAATCCCGGCGCTCTTCAGGAGCCAAGCTCCCTAAAAATCGAGACGGATCACGTTTGTAGAAAACCCCGAGATAACCGAGTCGTTCCTGTAGACGTTCGGAGAGGTTGTCAACGGCTTTGCTTCGGCTGGCGGGGTCTTCTTGGCGGCCATCGGCGCGGCCCTGCCGCAGAAAGCGGGAAATTGCCGCGTCAACGTTGTATCCCAGCTGGGCCAGCTGGTCGTCGGGCAGATGCAGCTCCTCGGGGTGGTAATCCACATGGCCCTTCACTTCCCCAACGATCACGGCCGGGAAGAGCAGACCAGCAGAGAGCAGCTGCTCCCTGACCTCAGCGTCCAGAAGAGTCTGCTCAAGCACCACGGCATCGAAGTCGTCCTGCCTGGGCCCGAGGACGGCCGTCAGGGCCTCTCCAGCTTCAACACTTAGGACAACAGACTCATAGCGATTGGACGGCAGCCACTGGCGACAGGATTCCACCAGAGAAGGACTGTCGAGGACGAGAGCAACAGTGAGGGCCGGCCTGGCCATCCGTTCAGCCGAATCATTGAAGTATCTGAATCTTGACGAGGGGGCGCGTCAGAGACGAAGATCTTTGTTTGTCTTTCGATTGCGGATCAGGCCTGAATCGGTTCGCCGAGCCTGAACGCGTCTTTTCACCCTATGGCCGACACCAAACCAGCCGCGGAACAGAGCGGGACCTACGCCATCGTTGAGGCGTCCGGCACCCAGATCTGGTTGCAGCCCAACCGTTACTACGACCTCGACAGGCTTCAAGCCGAGGTGGACGACACGATCAAGCTCGAGAACGTGCTTCTGGTTAAGGACGGCGGGGGCACCACCCTGGGCCAGCCCTACGTCAAGGACGCCACCGTGTCCCTCAAGGTGATGGCCCATCGCCGCGGGCCCAAGGTGATTGTGTACAAGATGCGCCCCAAAAAGAAAACCCGCCGCAAGAATGGTCATCGGCAGGAACTCACCCGGGTGATGGTTGAGTCCATCTCCGTGGGCGGCAAGGCCATCAGCTGACCTCATCCACCCGCTTCATCGAACGCCCCCACCACCATTCCTTCTCATGGCACATAAAAAAGGCACAGGCTCAACCCGTAACGGCCGCGACTCAAACGCCAAACGTCTTGGCGTGAAGGCCTACGGCGGAGAAACCGTCACCGCCGGATCCATCCTCATCCGCCAGCGCGGCACCTCCGTTCTTCCCGGCGTCAATGTCGGCAAGGGCAAAGACGACACCCTGTTTGCCCTCACCGATGGCGTGGTGAAGTTCGAATCAATCCGCCGCGGCCTGCGCAATCGCAAGCGCATCAACATCACCGCAGCGGTCTGAGTTTCGACGCAAGCAACGATGAAAAGCCCCAATGCCGAATTGGCATTGGGGCTTTTTTATTGCCTCAGCCTCAGGGACGGCGGTACAGCCGGGCTGTAATCAGCAAGGGATGAAACACCTCCAGGAACTGGGCCTGCAGGGTGCGGAAAAACCCGTCCACCAGCGCCGGATCATCAAAGTGGAAGGGGTACTCCCCCTGATGGCCCTTAAAGAAGTACCAGTTCAGGAGGGCAATGGCCCCAGGGGCCATGCGCTGGTGAAACTCAAGCAACTGCGCCGAGGGATCCGGCAGGTGTTCCAGCACATCGAGGCAGACCACCGCATCGAAACGCACGTCACCCGTGCTGCTGAGGTCCCGATGCACCGAGAGTTTGTCCGCCAAACCCAAGCTTTCCGCCCGTTGCTGCACAAACGCCTGGTTGTGGGGGTTGAGATCAACAAACCAGACGTGGTCGACCTCCGGAAGCGCCGCCGCCGACAGGGCATGGGTGCCGATGCCACCACCAAAATCCAGCACCTGGCCTTGCACGGCAATACCTTGCAGGCGCAGGGTGTCCGCGATGTAGTCCGCACTGGAGAGGTGCCAAGCCGCCAGCTCCAGCAAGTGCCCCGTGCCGACCGTGTCCTCATAGAAGGCGGTGGCGTCCTCCGGTCGAAACGCACCGGGGTGCAAATCCGCCAAGTCATCGGTACTGCTGGGCAGACGCTGCTCCAGAAGCTCCGGCGTCAGGTCGAGATAACGGCTCAGATGTTGCTTGATGCCCAAACCATCCGCCAGAAAAGCGGAGACGTCCACATCCGTGCTGCTGCGGAGCTGGGGCATGAATGGACATCAGGGCGCGGCCAACCTACGCAGACGGCGGAATGCAACAGTCAGAGCACCCCGCTCCAGCCCCGGTGAACGGCCCCTTCGGCTTCGTGGTGATCGACAAGCCCGCAGGCCTCACCTCCCATGCCTGCGTCAGCCGCCTGCGCCGCAGCTACGGCCTCAAACGCGTGGGCCATGGCGGCACCCTCGATCCTGCAGTCACTGGAGTTCTCCCCATCGCTCTGGGCCCGGCAACCCGACTGCTTCCATACCTCCCCGGAGAAAAGACGTACACCGGCGTCATCCAACTGGGGAAGCGCACCAGCAGCGACGACCTGGAGGGAGAGCTGCTGGACCAACAGGCCTGGCCCCCGCTAAGCGAGGACGAGCTGGATGCCGCCCTGGAGCCGTTCCGAGGCGTGATTGAACAGCGACCGCCGCAGGTCTCAGCCGTCCATGTGGACGGCGAGCGGGCCCATGCCAGGGCCCGGCGTGGCGAAGCAATGGATCTCCCGCCGCGAGCCGTCACGGTGCAGCGGCTGCAGCTTTTGGATTGGGATGAGGCCCAGGGGAGGCTCAGCATCGACGTTCACTGCTCCGCCGGCACCTACATCCGCTCGATCGCTCGAGATCTGGGGGACCGTATCGGCTGCGGAGGTTGTCTGGCCTCGCTGCGCCGCACCCAGGCCCTGGGATTCCATGCTCACCAGGCCCATCCCCTACCGGAGCGAGACGCTCCGCCACCCGATCCCCTATCTCCGCTGCTGGCCCTAGCAGCCCTGCCCCGGCGGAATCTCACCGAAGCGGAACAGATCGACTGGCGTTGCGGCCGTCGCATCACGATGGAGCCCGGTGCTGGGGACGCTGTGGTGGTGTGCAACGCGGATGGGAGCATGGCTGGCATCGGCCACCGCGAGAACGAGGGTCTGTTGCGACCCAAAGTGGTGTTCGATGCAGCAGGCTGAACACACCCGGTCGGTCAGTACTCTCCGACCGCAATCCGCCCTGCCCTGACGCGATGGCTGGCCACAGCAAATGGTCACAGATCAAACGCACCAAGGCTGTCGTTGACGCCAAACGGGGGGCGGTGTTCACCCGTCTGGGCCGGGAAATCATGGTGGCGGCCCGCGCCGGAGCCGATCCCGCCGGGAATTTCCAGTTGCGGACGGCCATCAGCAAAGCCCGCGCAGCGGGAGTTCCCGCCTCCAACATCGAGCGCGCCATCGCCAAGGGCTCCGGCCAAGCGGGCGATGGGGTTCAGCTGGAGGAAGTGCGCTACGAGGGATATGGCCCCGGCGGCATGGCGGTGCTGGTGGAGGCGCTCACCGACAACCGCAACCGCACTGCGGCGGATCTACGCTTGGCCTTCAGCAAGAACGGGGGCAACCTCGGTGAACACGGCTGCGTGGCCTATCTGTTTGAACACCGCAGCGAAGTGATCCTCAACGCGGGCCCCGAGGACGAAGAACGGCTGCTGGAAAGCCTCTTGGAGCTGGAGGCCGATGGCTATGAGCTGGAAGAGGCGGCCGTTGTGGTGCACGGCCCGTTCGAGGCCTTGGAGAACCTTCAGGACGGCTTGCGCCGGGATGACTGGGATGTGCGGGAGTGGGGGCATCACTGGTCCGCCCAGACCAGCGTCCCTGTGAATGATCCAGACATTGCCCGCAGCTGCCTGAAGCTGCTGGATTCCCTCGACGGGCTCGACGATGTTCGCAGCGTCAGCGCCAACCTCGATCTCGCCGAAGGCCTGGAGATCGACTGACCCCTTCTTGAAGTTTGTCGTCAGCAAATCCGCACCAAAGCTTGCGCTCCTGAGCCCCCTACAACCCCAGAGCTAGGCCGAAGGGATCCCTACTGGAGGATCGCCATGTCCATGAAACAGCTGGAGACGTTCATGTCGCGGGTTCAGAGCAACGACTCCCTGCGCGACGAGGTGCAGCGCTGCGGCAAGGACAACTCCTGCGTGGTCAAGGTTGGTGCCAAACACGGCCACAAGTTCTCGCCAGCTCTGCTGACCCGCTGGCAGCGCGAACACTGAGCACCGGAAGACTGCTGGCGGCGGGGTTCCCCTCAGGGGGCGCCTGTCGCCTCCTCCTCTTTGGCATCGGGTTGCTGACGAATCATCCGCGCCAGCATCTCCAACTTGGCATTTTCCGATTCAGACGCCCGGGTGGCCATCCAGGCACTAGCCGCCTTCTGCTGGGCCAGCTGCTGCACTAGCGCCAGGGCCGTTTCGCGCAATTGCTCGAGGTCCTGACAGTCCTGGATGAATCGCGTCCAGCGTTCCACCTCAAAACTCTGCTCGAGACGCCGTTCCAAGGGGTCGATGCTCATGGCCTCTGCCATCGGCTGTTCAAGCTAGAGCCGCTGCATCGCACCACAGCCAAACATTGGGGTGGGTCAGCAGCCAACTGGCAGGTAGCGAAGGGTCCGGCTCCTTCAGGGCGAGCAAGCGCTTGAGAATGCCTGACTTAGCGGCGCCAGTCACCACCAGATGAATCTCGGCAGCCTCGAGAATCTCGCGTAGGCCAAGGGTGATGGCCCGCTGGGGCACAGCCTCCACGCGCCCATCAAAGAGGGCAGCGTTCTGATGCCGGGTTGCAGGCGTCAGAACGACTTCATGACAGTGCTGGTCGGGGGGGCAGGGCGGCTCGTTGAAGCCGACATGTCCATTGCTGCCCAGCCCCAGCAGCTGCAGCCCGATGCCCCCGCAGCGTGTCAGCTGCTCGCCGTAGCGGCGCGCAGCCGCCTGTCCGTCAGTGGCGGTGCTGTCGGGCAGGTGCACCGCTGACTGCGGCAACCCCAGTGGCGCAGCAAGGTGCTGGGTCATGTAAGCCCGATAACCCCGGGGATCCTCTGCAGAAAGCCCGAGATACTCGTCCAAGTTGAAACTGCACCAACTGGCGCGTAGCGCCTCCAGCTCATCGGCAGACCACGACAACAGCCGTTCCACCAGGGTCCTGTAGAGCGGCTCCATCGTGCGGCCCGTAGCCAGGCCCAACGGCTTCAGGGAGCGAGGCACCTGGCCGGAGCCGCTGCGCAGATGGCGCTCCAGATGCGCCGCCAGCCCAGCGCAGAGATCCATGTCATTGGAGTGGCGCTGCAAATGACAGGGAAACCGGGCCAAAAGGCGAAACCTGAGCTTCTCTCCAGAGTGGCTTCGTCGGGGGCTTCAGCGCCAGCGATGGGTCGAAGTGCGGTCGGTAGGGAACGACCTCAGCACCGCGGTAGTAGTGCTGGAGGATCGCGCGGAAGTCGGCCCCCTGCTCCGCCAGACCATGGGCCCCCCACTGGCTCATGCCAACACCATGGCCATAGCCCTGGCCCTTCACCAGCAGCTGTAGGCCGCTACCGGACCAACGACCAACTGAGGCTTTGCTGACCAGCACCGGTGGAGGTGCCACCAACAGTGGTGGGCGTCCTGGCCCCTGCCGGGCCACCGCCGCTGTGATCCGATCGATGCGGGATCCACCACTGGCCTGTGTGGTCCGCCTCCGCACCGGGAAAGACGCAGGTGGGCGCTGCCCCCCCGTCACCATCTCGAAGCTCACCAGTGTGCTTTTGAGACCCAACCGTTTGCGTAGATCAGCCCCGCTGAGCACCAACGATCCACGTGGACCACGTAACCGGGCCTGGCGCACACGGCCGCTGCCGGACCGGCTAAGCACCTCAACGGCCTGGAGTCCACCGGTCTCCGGCAACCGCTGGCGCAAACCGGACGGATTAAACCATTGCTCCCAGCGGTGCACCGGACTGTGCTGGTCGTGGTCTGGAACGCTGACCAGATATGGGTGCTGTCGGCGCCAGACCATCCCGCTCGCCTCGGTCACCCCTCCGGAGCTGCTGTGGAACACGGCATCGATCAAGCGCCCCCCATGAACAAGCACCAGCGCACGGGTACTGGCCACCGCCTGCAGGGTGCTCGGAGTTTCGGACTCCACACCGCGGTACACCTGACTCGCGACCGTCGCCTTCACATCCCAGGCCCCACCACGGCTTCGTTGTTTCAGCGCATAGGTCCGGGCCGCCACCGCCTGGGCCTGCAGCGCAGCCAAGGGCCAGCGATGAGGCATTTCGCTACCCACAACGCTGGCGAGATAGGTCTCGATGCCCAGGCTGTTGACCACCCGTAAGCGCCCGCCCCGTCCGCTGATGCGCAGCACACCGCGGTACCGACGGGATCCCAGCCAGATGCCCCGTGGGTCGTCGTTCTGCACCGTCAGCAGGGTGCTGGGGCGCAGTGCCATCGAACGACCATCAACATTGGCACTCAGGCGCGTGCCCTGCAGGCTGAGTTGCAGCCGCTGGGGCCGTCGCTCGCCGCCAGGGAGGCCCTGCACCTGCAACGGCTGTGCACCATCGGAGCGCAGGCTGAGCTGGGTGTTCTCCAGGAGCAGTACGCGCATCTGTGGCTCCCGGCCACGGGCCAGCGCCGCGGGAGTTGGAGCAATGACAGCGACGAGCACCAGCCCGACGACAACGGAGGCGCGGCGCACGCTGGGGATCAAAAGGCGTCCCAGTGTGCCGCCTGATCCTCAGTTCAGCCAGATGGCAGCATGAGTCCTGAGGCGCACCGGCCTTGCAGGTCACTTTTCTCGGTACGAGTTCTGGGGTGCCCACCCGGGCCCGCAACGTCTCAGCAGTGGCCCTGCGCTTGCCGCAGCGCTCGGAGATGTGGCTTTTCGACTGTGGGGAGGGAACGCAGCATCAGTTTTTACGCAGTGATTTGCGCCTGTCGCAGCTGCGCAGGGTATTCATCACCCACATGCACGGCGACCATATTTTCGGTCTGCCAGGGCTCCTGGCGAGCCTCGGGCTTGCCGGCAGCAGCCCAGCGGGAGTGGATCTCTACGGACCGGACCCGCTCGAGAGTTACCTCAACGGTGTGCTGAGAACCAGCTCCACCCGCATCGGCTATCCCCTGGAGGTGCATCGGGTGAGGTCAGCGGCAGAGCAGGGCTCGCTGCTGTTCGAGGACGACGACTTCACCGTGCAGTGCACCCCACTCACCCACCGCGTGCCGGCCTACGCCTATCGCATTGAACAGAAGCCCCTGGCCGGTCGGTTCGATATTCAGAAAGCACGGGAGCTCAACATCCCGCCCGGCCCCGTCTACGCCAGGTTGAAGCGGGGCGAAACGGTGAAGTTGGAGGACGGTCGCACCATCGACGGCACCAGCCTTTGCGGTGAGGAACGACCGGGAGTAAGCGTCGTTTATTGCACCGACACCGTGTTCTGCGATGCCGCCGTGGAGCTTGCCCAGGGCGCGGACCTCTTGATCCATGAATCCACCTTTGCCCATGGAGAGGCGGAGATGGCCTTCCAGAAACAGCACTCCACCAGCACGATGGCGGCCCAAACGGCCGCTGAAGCAGGGGTAGGGCAACTGGTGCTGACCCACCTCAGCCCGCGCTATGCACCAGGCAATCCTGTGACCCCCCAAAACCTGCTGGACGAGGCCAAGGCGATCTTTCCCAACACGCTGCTGGCCAAGGACTTTCTCAGCATTGACGTCAAACCACGCTGCAACAGTTTGTGATCCGGCCTCAGAGGGTCACTTCCCCGTGATACAAGAGCTGGGTGCGGTGAATGCGTCACGCCCCCCCAACCTTCATGGCCTCTGTGTTCTCTTCCTTGCGACGGTCCCTGAAGGGCCTTCTGGTCCTCATCCCGGTGCTGTTCGGCCTTGCCGTCATCTCGCCGGCTCAGGCGGCCCAGTGGGACGCTGAGACCCTGACGGTTCCAGCTAACCCTTCCGGTTCAGAGGTGACCTTCAGCGATCGGGAAATCGATGCTGGCCGCAAGGTGTTCAACACCAGCTGCGGAACCTGCCACGCTGGCGGCATCACCAAGACCAACCACAACGTTGGCTTGGATCCGGAAACTCTTGCCCTGGCCACCCCGGCCCGCGACAACGTCGAGGCCCTGGTCGACTACATGAAGGACCCGACCTCTTACGACGGCGAATACAGCATTGCCGACGTGCACCCCAGCATGCGCGATGCCGAGCTCTACCCCGCCATGCGTGACCTTGATGATGAGGATCTGCGCCTGATGGCCGGTTACATCCTTGTGTCACCCAAAGTTCAGGGAACTGCCTGGGGCGGTGGCAAGATCTACTTCTGATCAATCCCGATCGAAATTTTGCTCATCCCCGGCGCCCTCAGGTCGTCGGGGTTTTTTGTTGGGGACTCACATAGTCCGGAGCCATGGATTTGGGGTAGCGGCTGTACCACCACTCCTGCAGATCTCGGGTGAAGCGCACAGAGAACAGGGTCAGCACCGTGGGCGTAGGCCTCCCCCCCGGCTGTAGAAGTTCCACCGCATAGGACGGGCAACGCCGGGCAGACAGGTCTGGCACAAACCGTCTTCCGATCCGCCGCCAACTCGGCTCCTTGCTGCGCCAGGCGAGGCGACAGCAGGGCCAGGGCAGCTCTTCACGATCAAACAAACGGCAACAGGGGCCAATCACACGGAAGCTGTACTGACCGCCAGGGCTGGTGTGGACACTGCCGGGCTCCAGAAGATCGTCAACTTCAGGGCGGCTCACGGCAGGTGAAGGCAAGGGACTTGCATGGAAGGCGACCAGACCAAAAAAAACCACCCCCGAAGGGGTGGTTGAAGACACGTCCTGTTGAAGGACGAAAGCTCAATAGAGCTCTTCTTCGGCGTGGGTCTTGATGGTGCAGTCGGAGGTGGGGTAGGCGACGCAGGTCAGCACGAAACCAGCTTCGATCTGGTCATCGTCCAGGAAGCTCTGGTCGGACTGGTCGACGGTGCCAGCGGTGATCTTGCCGGCGCAAGTGGAGCAAGCGCCCGCACGGCAGGAGTAGGGGAGGTCGATGCCCTGCTCTTCAGCAGCGTCGAGGATGTACTGGTCGTCGGGCACTTCGATGGTCTTGTTCAGACCTTCGCTCTCGGAGACCAGGGTGACCTTGTAGGAAGCCATGACTTAGTGAATGCGTACAGGGCTCCGGAAAATCCGGTCCTGCAGGACAGCACTTTTTTACTTCAATTAGGTGCCTAACCAAACGATTCCTGGCTGACTAGGGAGGAGGTCCAATCGGAGACCCCACTCCGATAAGCGTGGCTTATGGGGTTACGGCTGCTGGCGACGAATTTCCAGGAGCCCCCAGCGGCCTTGTTCCGCTTCCGTGGTGACCACCCAGCCCAACCCCCCAAGAACGTCCTTCAGGCGTGGCGCTTGATCCACCAGGAGCCCGCTGAGCAGAGCACGACCATCCGGCTGAAGCAGCCCCTCGAAGCCAGGCGACAGGGCTTCGATCACCGGGGCCAGGATGTTGCAGAGCAGCAGATCAGCGCGGCGGTGCGCAAGCAGCTCCGTCAGTCGCTCCACGGAACCGAGGGCCACCTCAAGCTCAGCCTCCGATCGGTCGTTCAGGCCACGGTTGGCTGCTGTGGCACGCACAGCCAGGGAATCGGTGTCGGCGGCCACCACTGCCTGCGCTCCCAATCCCAGTGCAGCAAGCCCCAACACACCACTGCCGCAACCCAGGTCGGCCACCAGACCCCCCACGGGAGGCGACTGCTCCAACGCTTCCAGGCAGAGCCGAGTGGTGGGGTGGCTTCCAGTGCCAAAGGCACTGCCCGGATCCATGCGGATCACCAGGCGGTCCGCATGCTCCGGCGGAATCTCCAGCCAGGCCGGCAGGATCAGCATCCCCATGCCGACAGGATCCGCCTGCCAGTGCTGTTTCCAGCTGAGGCTCCAATCCTCGTCGGCCACATCGTCCCAGCGTCCTTCGGGCAGGCTGAGACCAAAGGGCTCTGCCAGCGGCTGCAGGCTGGCAATCAGCTCACGCCGCTGGGGCTCCGGCCACTCTGGCTGGGGCAACCAGACCAGCAGCGTCTTGCGGTCAGGCGTTTCCGGCGCATGCTGCACCGCATGGCGATGCAGCCCGAGATCCGTCAGCTTCCACACCAGCGATTCCTCCAGTTCTGGAGGGCACGGCAGTGTCAGACGCCACCACATCAGAGCGTGACCGGGTGAGCTTCCTGGATGCCCTCGATCGCCGTGATCGTCTGCAGCAGGTCGGCAGGGATCGGATCATCGATGCTGAGCACCATCACCGCGTCCCCTCGCACGATCTTGCGACCCACCTGCATCGAGGCGATGTTGACGTTGTGTTCACCCAGCAGGGACCCCAGATGACCAATGATTCCGGGCATGTCCCGGTGTCGGGTGAACAGCATGTGGCTGCTCGGCGTCACATTGACCGGGAAGGCATCAATGCTGGTGATGCGTAGATCGCCATCGGCAAAGACGGCTCCAGTGACACTGCGGCTGCCCTGATCCCCGCGCGTGGTGATCTGTAGCGAGCCACCGGCGAAGTCGCGGCTGCTCTCATCCTTCACCTCCAGCACCTGAATACCGCGAGCTTTGGCCTCCAGGGAGGCATTCACGAAGTTGATGCTGTCGCCCAGCCCCGCACTGAGCAGTCCCTTCAGAGCCGCGATCACCAGAGGCTGAGACGGATGGCTGGCGAATTCACCCTGAAGCCGCAGTTCCATCTCCTTCACATGGCCACCGGCCAGCTGACTGACGAGCAGACCAACGGTCTCTGCGAGCTGCAGATGGGGCTTGAGGCGCTCCATGATCTCAGCGCTGAGGCCAGGGATGTTGACGGCACTACGGGCCGGCAGACCCAGCAGCACATCACGGATCTGCTCCGCCACGTCAATCGCCACATTCTCTTGGGCCTCCTCCGTCGAAGCGCCGAGGTGGGGGGTCAGCACGAGCCCACGCTCAACCGCCCGCAGAGGGGAGTCTTCCGCGAGAGGCTCACTGGCATACACATCCAGGCCAGCCCCAGCGATCACACCGTTGTTGATGGCTTCGGCGATCGCTGCTTCATCCACAACACCACCGCGAGCACAATTAACGATGCGTGCCGTGGGTTTCATCGTGCGCAGCAGCTCCGCATTCACCAGGTTCTCGGTGTCCTTGGTGCGGGGGATGTGCAGGGTGACGTAGTCGGCTGTGCGGAACAGCTCATCGAGCTCAGAGAGCTTGACCTGCATCTGCTGGGCACGGTCAGCCGCGATAAACGGGTCGTAGGCGATCACCTCCATCCCCATGGCCTGGGCGACCCGGGCGACGTGGGAGCCGATCTTGCCGAGACCGACGACGCCGAGCGTTTTCTTGTAGAGCTCGTTGCCGACGTACTTCTTGCGGTCCCATTTGCCGGCCCGCATGCCGGAATGGGCTTGGGGGATATGACGCGAGAGCGTCAGCATCATGGCCAGAGCATGCTCCGCTGCAGCGATGGTGTTGCCCTCCGGGGAGTTCACCACCAGCACACCCCGCTGGGTTGCAGCAGGAACATCCACGTTGTCGACACCGACGCCCGCGCGGCCAATGATTTTGAGTCGACTCGCAGCGGCGATCACCGCTGCAGTCACCTGGGTGCCGGAACGGATCATCAAACCGTCGTACTCACCGATGATGCCGATCAGCTCGTCCTCGGAGAGACCGGTGCGCTGATCCACCTGCGCCACATGGCCAAGGATGTCGATCCCAGCCTGGTCGATCGGATCAGAGACAAGAACTTTCGTCATCGAAAGGCGCAGAACTGCCGCGCCAAACTGTAGAGATCAACATCCACCACCCCCCACGGTTCGAAGCACAGGGTTCAGAATTCAGCGCATTGGATCTGAATGCCCCATGCCCGTCTGTGTGATGGTGATGGCCGATGCCCCATCGGCAGAAGGTCTGACCCAGCGGCTCCGCGACACCGATCTGCCGCTGCTGAAATGTTTGACGATCCCGCCTGATGGGGATGCCATCGACAAAGTTGCTCTGCTGAACCCCAACCTGACCCGTCAGCAGCGGCAGCGCGGCATGGCCCGCTGGCTGATGCCCTTCGGCTTTCTTGCTGGGGTCACTTTTACCAAAATCACCAACCTCTCCACCTTCGCCAGCTTTGGCCCCTGGGCTGAAACCCTGATCAGCGGCCTGCTCGGCATGGGCTCCGGCCTGATGGGGAGCTACGCCGCGGCCGCCAGCGTCGATTCGGACAACGATGCTGGGGTGCGAATTCTTCGCAACCGCCGCGACGAAGGATGCTGGCTGGTGCTCCTGGAAACCCCCAATGGCATCGAGGCGCCCTGGCAGGTGATTCAACGATCGCGCCCGCAACAGGTGGTACGCCTCGACGACCTGTGATGTTGCCCCGAGAGGATCTGCTAGCGGGAGCCCAGGACCCCAAAGGACTGACGGTGCTGATCGATCTGGCGGAGGAGGTGCTGCGCACCTGGCAACCGGCCTGGAGCCCCTTCCTCAGTGCACCACTCCGGGAGGAAACCCTTGCTCGGCTGGGCAGCCTGAGTGAATTGACCTGGATGAGTGACGGTGGCTATCCGGGGGCCGAGCGCCAACAGCTGCTCTGCCACCGGCGCGATGACACCCCCGATTCGGCAGCACCTGTTCAAGGTCTGCTAATCGAAGGCAACTTCCTCTTCGACCCCCTCTCCCCCGACGACCTGCGCGAGGCGTTGCAGGCGATGGGCATGGACGAGACCAGCCTTGGTGATCTCTGGGTGCGGGGCGATCGCGGCGGGCAAGGGATCTGCACCCCTAGCGCAGCGGAAGCCCTTCATGGACGCGTGGGGGCCGTCCGCGACGTGGAGATCCGCTGTGAATCGCGTCCCCTGGAACAGCTACAGCCTCCCGTGCAACGCAGCGTCCGCACCCTGCAAACCGTGGAGGCGTCCTGTCGCCTAGATGCGATTGCGTCAGCAGGATTTGGCCTGTCCCGGGCCAAGATCGTGACCCACGTCAAAGCTGGACGTCTGCGCCTCAACTGGGGGAACGTGCGGCAAGCGAGCCGTGAACTGGTGGTTGGGGACCGACTGCAACTGCAGGACCGCGGCTCTGTTGAGGTGCTCTCCCTAACACTCACAAAACGTGAGCGTTGGCGGGTTGAACTGCGCCGCAGTTGAATTGAGCCCCCCCTCCGGCTGCTACTGTTCAGCCTCGATCGGAGGAATCACAAGATTCCAATTCGATCTATTGGCGGGCGATTAGCTCAGGGGTAGAGCACTACATTGACATTGTAGGAGTCACTGGTTCAAATCCAGTATCGCCCACTTCCCTGATAGGGACTGCGTTTTCGAACTTCAGACCTTGCGATGACACGCACGATTGTCGTTGGCTTGGGTCGTTCGGGTTTGGGTGCTGCGCGTCTGCTCAAACAGCAGAGTTGCGATGTCGTTGTTTTTGAACGCGGCGACAACGATGCCCTCCAGCACATCGCGGCTGAGCTGCATCAAGAGGGCATTCAGGTGGTCTTAGGGCAGCCCCTCACCCCAGAGAGCTTCCAACCCTGGCGCGAAGGGCTAGAAGCAGTGGTGATCGGACCAGGCATTCCCTGGGATCATCCAACTCTGATCCAACTGCGATCCGAGGGCATCCAGGTGCGTGGCGAGATGGACCTGGCCTGGGATGCCCTCCGCCAGATCCCCTGGATCGGCATCACCGGAACCAACGGCAAGACCACGGTCACGCACCTGCTCAGTCATGTGTTGGAGCGCTCCGGTCTGAAGGCTCCCATGGGCGGAAATATGGGGCTCTCAGCGGCTGAACTGGCTTGTCAGATCACGGCAGGGGCCTCGCCACGGCCGGATTGGCTCGTGATGGAGCTGAGCAGCTACCAGATTGAAGCAGCACCCGCCATTGCCCCCAAGATCGGCATCTGGACAACGCTGACCCCAGACCATCTCGAGCGCCACGGCAGCCTTGAGGCCTACAGGGCCATCAAGCGTGGGCTACTCGAACGCTCGGACTGCGCCCTTTTCAATGCCGATGATCCGGACCTACGCCAACAGCGAAGCAGTTGGCAGCGCGGCACCTGGGTCAGCAGTGAAGGGGCTAGTCCGGATGGCCAGCCAGCTGATCTCTGGATTGATGCCGAGGGCTTGGTGCGAAACAGCGTCACCACGCTGTTTTCTGCTGATGTCCTGGCGATGCCAGGCAGCCACAACCGTCAAAACCTTCTGCTGGTTACTGCTGCTGCATTAGCGGTCGGCCTCCCCCCCCAGCAGATCGCAGACGCCCTCAGCACGTTTCCGGGCGTCCCGCATCGCCTCGAGCAACTCGGAACCCTCTCAGGAGCCACCGTGTTCAACGACAGCAAGGCCACCAACTACGACGCGGCTGAGGTGGGATTACGAGCCATGCAGGGACCAGTAGTGGTGCTTGCCGGAGGACAGACCAAACGGGGCGATGCCAGAGGATGGCTGCAGGAACTCAACACCAGGGCCTGCAGCCTGATCCTGTTCGGAGCGGGGGCTGACGAACTGGCCAGCCTGGCCAAAGCCGCGGGTTATCCAGGCGAACTTCTGCAATGCCCCGATCTCGAAAGTGCTGTGAACTTGGCAGCGGCGGCCGTGCAGCGGACGAATGCCGCGGCGCTACTGCTGTCACCGGCCTGCGCCAGCTTTGATCAATACCGGGATTTCGAAGCGCGAGGCGAGCACTTCCGCTCTCTGATTCACCCCTTCTTAGACGCCGCCTGAGACAAATCGAACGCAATGGGATGCATCCGGGCCAGGCGGTCCGATGATGACCTCAAACAAGCCTGTTGACGTGGCCTTCTGGTTGATGAAAAGCGAACCCGACGCTTACGGGATCGAAGATCTTCGTCGTGAAGGCACCACGCTTTGGGACGGCATTAGGAATTACCAGGCCCGCAATTTCATGCGCAGCATGGAGGTGGGCGACCAGGCGTTCTTCTACCACTCGAATTGCAAACCCCCCGGGATCATCGGGCTGATGGAGGTCATGGAAACCGGCTTGGTGGACCCCACCCAGTTTGATCCGGCGGCCAAGTACTACGACCCCAAATCAACCACCGAGAAGCCCCGCTGGGACTGTGCGCGCCTGCGATTTCTCGGCGAGTTTGATGCGCTACTCAGTCTCGACCAGCTGCGGGAGACCTACAGCGAACAGCAGTTGCCCGTGATCAAACGCGGGAACAGGCTTTCGATCCTTCCTGTTCCAGCTGACACTGCCCACGACCTCCTCTCGCGGCTTGGCCAGCTCCACTGAGATCCCACTGGTCACCCTGCTGCCCCGGGCTTGGATCGGCTTCAGCCGCGGGCCTTGGCGTTGCGTGGGCCTGGCTGCAATGGTCCTGATCAGCGCCAGTGGCCCTGCGGTGGTCGGCCACGACCTGCGTCTAGCAGGCTCTCCGTGGCTCAACCGACTGGGGGATCTATCGGTGCTGACCAGCCTGGTGCTTCCCCTGTTGCCCCTCTTGGCCCTGCTGCGGCTGACGGATGGCCTGCTCCCTGATCGACGCGACGACCGGCCCGACCAGACCTGGCGGCAGCTTCTGCATCAAGCTTTCACCCTGGTGCTTTTTGAGATGCTTCTCGTGCTGGGGGGGCTCGGACTGATTCAGTCGCTGAGCTGGATGCTCGGACGCTGGAGCACCGCCCTGGCCGGACTCAGCGTGGTGCTGGGGGGGCTGGTTCTGATGAGTTGGCTGTTTAGCCAAACCTTGGCCTTCCCCCTGCTGGTGCACGAGCGCTGCCGAGCTCTACAAGCGATGGACCACAGCCGCCAGCTGGTGCACCGCAATGGCCTCAAGGTGCTAGCGCTACTTGGGATGCTGCTGGGGATCAATCTGCTGGGGCTGATCGGAGCGACCCTGGGGCTGCTGCTCAGCCTCCCCTTCAGCGCCCTGGTGCTGATGGCCTGCTGCCGACCTCAAACCCCATTCAGCAACGACTCCCGACGGAACATGTTTCCGACGTAAACCCGGGTGATCTCCCGCGAAGGCGTGCCGTTCTGAACCAGGAAACCGGCCAGCGCCGCCTGAACCAAACGGTACTGATCCCAATTCGGATGACCCTCGATGAATTGGATCATGGCCTGCTGAAGGGGTTGCGGCACTTCCGATTGGAAACTCACAACACTGCTCTCAGCCGTGGAAGCTTGCTCAAGGCCTTCCGGCATCTTTTTTGTTTTTCGAAACGAACACCAGTTCTCCACACCACAGCTCCACCGTCAAGGGCAGCCAACATGGAGCCATTCTCATTCATCTCCACATGAGATTCCTGGCTGGAAGCCACTCCCGCACTGGCCAGCGCGCCAGAGAGGCCAGACCTAAACACCCCGTCGCCAACGTCAAGCGAAAACAACAAAAACCGGAGGATTTCCACAGCGGTCCTCCATAACGGCGCTTACAGCTCATCGCCTGTGGAAAAACTGTGCAGAGCTCGCGAGAAAAGGCGGGGGAAATCAATGACTCGAAAATGATTAGCCACACTAATCAATGCTGCGAGTCCCACAGAGTTCTCATCGCAGCCACTGCCGCCGCGGCCGCGGGGGCCGTCCATTCCCCTTCGGCAGCACGGCCCTCCAACGGGGTGAGCAGGATGCGCAAGTCCCATTGATTGCGATCACCGCTCAAGCATCCCCACCAGACGCCGCGATCAAGCTCCAGCTCAATCGCTTCCTCAGGCATCAGCTGGTCAATCAGGCCCCGGTGCTGCTGCTCCAGGGTCATCACAAGATCCACCAGATCTCGCCACTCCGACTCGGTCAACTCAAAAGCCCAGCGCTCTCCTCCAACAAGAACGCAGTAATGACCACGGGAGGGATCCCGAGACACACGCCAACCGGCTCCCTCCTGCTGAATCACACCCAGCCGATCAACCAGGCAGCAGGTCGGGCTGGTCCTGCTCGTCACTCAATTCCACAATGGCTCGCTGAACCGGCTTGACACTGGACTCCTCCAGCAGGCCATCGAAGTCGTCGAATCGCCGCTGTTTGGCCCGGAAAGCAATCCGTACGGTCGTCAGATAACGGTTGCTTGATTGACGGATCAAGCTTTCGCCACGCTTGGCGAGATCTTTGGAGTCAACTCCGGCCGAAAGCACAGGCTTTTGAGGCAAACAGTCACACACTAATTGGTGACCGTCTCAAGCCAGCTGATCGGTGTGAAAGGGCACGTGCATGGGATAAGCACGCTGACGAGATCCGGGCACACGCAAAACGATCTGGCGACCCAAACCCAGAGCGGCCAGAGGCAACCGCAAATAGACCACCAAACCACTCAGCTCCTCGAGGTGAGCATCGTCAACGCACTCGATGCGGATGCTGCCCCAGCTGCGACGCATGCGACAGCTCCGCAGCGGCTCCAGCCTGTCCTGCAGTTCAGGATCTTCCCGGTAGAAGGAGAAGATCAGCTGCTGCAATCGATCCATCGCCTCCAGTCCCCTTAGTCTCATCCTGACTTCACCGTGCCCCGAGCACGGTCACAGATCGCGTGGGCGAAGAAAAGCTTCAGCATTCAGCACAGCGGGGCGGAACACTCGCCATCGATCTGGGCAGCACCACCACGGTGGTGGCGTATCAGGGTTCGACATCAGCCACAGCCGATCTGCTGAACCTGCCAGCCATTTGCATTCGGGCCGGTGAAATCCCGAGCCTGGTTTGGAACGCGACGCAACGGCCCCTGATTGGTCGGCAGGTGCTCGATTCAGGGCTCAATGACTCCAGTGATATCCGTCTGCATCGGGACTTCAAGGGCCGCATCGGTCAAGCCGACGCCCCAGATCAGGAGGCAGCCCGCTGGGCAGGCGAACAGCTGCTTCAGCAGATCTGGAGCCGGCTCCCCCCTGACCTCGCAATTGAGCGGCTGGTGCTCACCGCCCCGGTGGAGTGCTACAGGGCTTATCGCAGCTGGTTGCTGCAGGCATGCACCGCGCTGCCGGTGGCCGAAATTGCCCTGGTGGATGAACCCACCGCAGCAGCCATGGGTGCAGGGCTCCCGGCCGGATCCACGCTGCTGGTGGTGGACTTGGGGGGGAGCACCCTCGATCTGGCTTTGGTGGCGCTGGAAGGAGGCGAAGGTCGTGCAGCACCGATCGCACAACTGCTGCGGCTGGGGGGACGCAGCCTGGGGGACAACAGCCGCCAGATGCTGCGCACAGCCAAGGTGCTGGGCAAGGCAGGGCTGCGTCTCGGCGGCCGCGACATCGATCGCTGGATTGTGGATCGCTGTTGCCCGGGTCAAACCGCCAATTCCACCCTGCTCAACGCCGCCGAACGCCTGAAATGCCGTTTGAGCGACACCACGCTGGCCGAACGCGAGCAGCTGATGGAGTTAGCGGTGGATGACCAGGGGCATGTTCTCCGCCTGTCACGCAGCGAGCTCAACACCCTGCTGCTGGAGCGGGGATTCGGGGACGCCCTCGAACAACTTCTGGAGGCCTGTCTGGCCGGTGGTCGCCGCAACAATTGCAGCCTGGAAGATTTGGAAGGCGTCGTAGCCGTCGGAGGAGGTGCCCGGCTGCCTTTCCTGCGCCAGTGGCTCACCGAGAACACTGCACCAGCAAGCTTGCTCACCCCGCCACCAGTGGAAGCCGTGGCCCTCGGCGCCCTGCGACTCACACCAGGGGTCGCCATTCGAGATGTGCTTCAACACGGCGTTTCCCTGCGCTTTTGGGATCAGCGCAGCAACAGCCACCGCTGGCATCCCCTGTTCATGGCCGGACAACCTTGGCCGAGTCCGGCTCCCCTGGAACTTGTGCTGGCCGCAAGCCAGACAGGGCAAGACAGCCTGGAGGTTGTGCTGGGGGAACCAATCCCGCAGGGAAGCCACAGCGTGGTCTTTATCGATGGATTGCCGACCCTCCAAGAGCAGCCCGCAGGCGAGATCTCCCATCAGCCCTGGCCAGGCGACGCTCTGGTGCTGCCCCTGGAACCGGAAGGCGAAAAGGGCGAAGACTGCTTGAGGCTGCGCTGGAGCATTGATTCTGAAGCGCAGCTTCAGCTGGAAATCATGGATCTGCGCTCTGGAGAAGCATGGGGCCACCCAATGCTGGGGGCTGTCCGATAACACGTCCGTCCACAGGCCCTTGGAACAGCAGCTGTCAATCCATAAAACAGATTCAGCTTTTGTTCATTCGTTCTTGGCGGCACCGCGCCATCTGCTGCTGCGGCTCTGGGGTCTCGGAACCCTGGGGCTGGTTCTGTCGATCGCAGCAGGCGCCTACTGGTGGGAAAAACAACTGCCTGAACGGCTCCAGAGTGCGCTCAACGCCAACAACTTCGAGGCCTGCATTCGCACCAGTGAGCAACTGGCAGCCCTGCGCTGGTTGGGCGATGGGGCACCCAAAGAACAGGCACTCTGCCGCCGGAAGCATGCCGAACAGCTTTGGGAACAAGGTGACCCCATCGCCGCCTTAGCACTGCAGCAACAACTGGTCGCATCGGGCCACGGCGACCTTGACGGCGATCGCGAGACCCTTGAACGCTGGCGACAGGCCCTGAAGGATCAGGCTGTCGCCCTGTTTCGTCAGGGGGAACTTCAGAAAGCGCTCGACCTGCTGGAACCGCTGAAAGGCCACTCCCGCAGTTCGATCAGCCAACTCAGTGCAACGCTGATGGAGATCTGGAACCGGAATCAACTGGAACAGCGTCGGCTGGTGCAACTGGTGGAGCAGGAACGCTGGTGGGAGGCCCTGGACAGCATCAACAAACTCGACCATCCCTGGTGGCAGCATCAGGCCCGTGCCACCCGAGAACGGGTGGAGAGTGCGATTCAGGCTCTCGACGATGCCCAGGCGCACCAACAGCATCCAGCGGTGCATGCCGATGTAATCAGTGGTGAGGCGCTGGATTCTGCCGTCCAGGATCAATTGCGCCAAGGCCTGGACCCTTGGACGGCCTTTTCCTCAGGATGCAACCATCTCGGCGGACGCGTCGAAGAAGACGGGCCAGAAAGTTTCTGTCGACGCGCATCTCCGAGCCCGTGACAAAATGGTTCAGTGGATGATTCAGGTGCGATGCAGGCGGGCGACAGGGTGACGGTTGAGGCATCCGTCGTGGTGTTCAACCATCCCGAACACCGGGGGCAGGCCTTTGACATGAAAGGGCAGAGCGGTGATGTGGTGAACGTCCTCAACGACTGGAAGGGACGGGTGATCAGCCCGACGCTGCCTGTGATCGTTGCCTTCGGCCGCTACAAAGCCCACTTCCGGGCCGACGAACTCAAGTCAGCGGGCTGACGCGGCTGAGGAACACTCCCTCCTCGCCATCCACATCCTGCAAACGAAGTTCGATGCTTTCGCTGCGTCGAGTTGGAACGACGCGCCCACAGAAATCAGGCTGAATAGGCAGTTCGCGATGGCCTCGATCAACCATGGCGAGCAGCATCACCCGTTGCGGTCGTCCCCAACTCTGCAGTGCTTCCAGCGCAGCACGCACTGTCCGACCAGTGAAGATCACGTCGTCCACAAGGATCACCAGACGATCCTCAATGCTGTTGGGCAGCGATGTCAGCTGGGGCAAACGGGTCCCGATGCGCTCCAGATCGTCGCGATGGAATGTGGGATCGATTGAACCCTGGGAGATAGCGTGACCCGTCAGCCTTTCCAACTCACCCGCCAGGACCATGGACAGCTGAACACCTCGTGTTGGGATGCCCAGCAACATGAGCCTGCGGCTGTCTTCGGCACTCTCCAGCACCTGAGACGCCAAGCGCGTCAGGGTGAAACCAAGCTCGCGCTCCGAGAGAATTTCAATCCTGTCAGGGTCAGCCATGGGTGATAAAGCAGTGCAGCGGTGTGGGGATCGGGTGAAACTGCAGCCTGAGGGCTGACGGAGCGTTAGGTTGATTCTGCAAAAGTCCTTAAGAACCGTCGGTCGCGGGTGAACGTGGGGAACAGCACTACCAACGGTTCAGGTCGCTCCGGAACAGTGGCACCTGTTGTCCTCGCCATTCTTGATGGCTGGGGCCACCGGGACGCAAGCGAGCACAACGCGATCCAACAAAGCGGCACACCGGTGATGGATGCCCTGTGGCATGCGTATCCGCACACGCTGATTGAAGCCAGCGGATCCCACGTTGGCCTGCCCGATCAGCAGATGGGCAATTCAGAGGTAGGCCACCTAACCATCGGTGCGGGTCGCATCATCCGCCAAGAGTTGGTGCGGATCAGCGACACCGTGCGCAGCAATCAACTGGGTACGAGACCGGTGCTCAAGGCGCTGGTGGAACGGATCCAACAGCGGAGAGGGACCCTGCACCTGCTGGGCCTCTGCTCCGATGGCGGTGTCCACAGCCATGTGAACCACCTCTGTGGACTGATCCAGTGGGCTGCCGATAGCGGCCTCTCCGATGTCGCCGTCCATGCCATCACTGATGGTCGCGACACACCAACCCAGAGCGCACCGAACTACATCAGCCAGGTTGAAGAAGCTCTAAGCAGATGCGGCGTGGGCCAGCTCGCCAGCCTCTGTGGCCGTTACTGGGCCATGGACCGCGACCAGCGCTGGGACCGCACCGAAAAGGCCTACAACCTCTACACCGATCCGGAGATCGCCGTTGACAGCCGTAAACCTGATCAGGTGCTGGCTGCCAGTTATGCCGAGGGAATCACCGATGAATTCCTCGAACCAGTGCGCCTGCAGAACAGCGTCATCAAGGACGGCGACAGTGTTCTGGTCTTCAACTTCCGCCCCGATCGCGCTCGTCAGATCGTGCAGGCGCTCTGCCTTGCAGACTTTGAATCGTTCGAGCGCAGCCGCGTTCCCTCATTGGACGTGGTGACCTTCACCCAGGTCGAACAGGATCTGCCCGTCCACGTCGTCTTCCCACCGGAGCCGCTCGACCAGCTGCTGGGCCAAGTGGTGGCTGATGCGGGGCTTAAGCAGTACCGCACAGCCGAAACCGAGAAATATCCCCACGTCACCTACTTCATGAACGGCGGGATCGAACAACCCTTGGATGGAGAAGATCGCCACCTGGTGCCCTCTCCAAGAGTCGCCACCTATGACCTTTCACCGGCGATGTCTGCCGAGCAACTCACCGACAGCTGCGTTGCTGCCATCAAAAAGGCTGAATATTCGCTGATTGTGATCAACTACGCCAACCCCGACATGGTTGGGCATACCGGTGTGATGGATGCCGCGAAGGAGGCCATTCAAACGGTTGATGGATGCATAGGCCGCTTGTTGGATGCTGTGGGGCGTCAAGGCGGAACCATGCTGATCACGGCCGATCACGGCAATGCAGAGTTGATGGAGGGACCGGATGGACAGGCGTGGACAGCCCACACCACCAATCCTGTGCCCGTGATCCTGATCGAGGGAGAACGGCGCAAGCTGCCTGGCCATGGCAATGGGATCACACTCCGCGATAACGGAGGCCTGGCCGATATTGCACCAACCTTGCTTCAGATCCTCGACCTGCCGCAACCGGAGGCCATGACCGGCCTCAGCCTGATTGCGCCAATGTCCAACATGGACCCATCCCCAAAAACCGCTCGCTTGCCTCTTTCCGTCTGATGCTGACCTCAATTCTGTCCTGGAGCTGGATTGGCACCGGCATTCTTCTCATTGTCCTTGTGCTGCTGCACAGCCCTAAAGGTGATGGCATGGGTGGACTGGCTGCCAGCGGCAGCTCAATGTTCAGCAGCGCCAGCAGCGCGGAAGCAACGTTGAACCGGCTGACATGGACCTGTCTTGCACTGTTCCTTTCCTTGGCCGTGATCCTGAGTGCTGGTTGGCTGACCTAAACCAAGCAGCATTCAGGAACTCACTATTTCTGCACGCATACTCTTCATACATACATTTTCAATCCTGCGATTGAAACACTCTATATCTTCTGAATTTCGACTCTGAGCGGCATCTACAGCAAGGGTCATCAACTCTTCTTCCGACAAAAGCGAAGCCTCATCAGAAGGCTGAAAATAATTAAAATCAACAGACATCAATTCACAATATTGCTTATTACTCGATGATGCCCTGCAGTCGAGATGACCGACCAGAGAATGCTGAAGACGAGGCGAAAACAATGAATCAAATTCAGCCATTACATCCTCACCACCAGAAAGACGCTTGCAAACACGAAAGAGCCATCGATTCCCTTCATGGGGGAGCGGGAAAAACGACTGCTGCACTGGCCGCAATGAGCTGAGATATTCAGACATCCCATGAATCAAAACCGGATGGAAGGAAAGATTCTTTCGCACGTCAAAGGATTCCAAATCTTCAAGCCCTAAGGACATCCCTGTCGAAGATAAAAAATGCTCAAGCAATGAGTAAGGATGGGAGCGTGTTGGGATATGACAACTCACGACACTGACAGAATCACCGAGTTCCCTCACCCCATCATAAAAACGTTGATAGTTGGAATACCAATTGCGGTCTTTACCAACAAAAGACAAAGCAAGGAGGCTACGCTCAAGCGCGGTAAATTGACGCCAATTCAAATTACGATTGGATAAAACCTTCAAATCATCAAGAAGCTTTTTTCGATCTCTAAAAAACCATTGAGAGAATGCAGATACATGATAATTAGATTGCAATCTAGAGTATCCAGATATAACAACATGATCAAAGGAATGCTTTTCTAAAGCCCGTTCCGCCATCGAACACACAAGGGCTGGACGATTGCCCAGCATTTCATGACTAATAACAACCTGGGAACTCGATTGAGCGGAAATAACACGATCGACATACTTAAAGGCAGTATCGCGATTCATCTTTAGCGCTTGATCTGCATCGCGCAGTTGCGCTGGATTTAAGAAGCAAAATCCAAGACCACCCTTCGACGCCTGAGCAACAAGCCGGAGAGAGGCTTGAAGAGAGGAAGAAGCACACTTCTGAGCTCCAACATGAATGACCAGCCTTCGCGTCATTTAAACCTCAGAAGCCCATATTTCAATAAAGATTAGAACAAAACAGCGGCTCAACGCAATGCCTAAAATTTTCACTACAGAATGCAAACGACAACGTCAAAGCCAATGCTAAAGTTATTGGGATAACTGGAGTGCGGTGAAAAAGACGAAGCTTTTCCTGCATATAGGCCATGGCAAAACCGGTACTTCCGCTATTCAGTCATCCCTTGCTATCGCTTCAAACGATTTAGCCGGGCAAGGCATTAGCTATCCCATTCAGCAATCGCTACGGGATCGAGCATCTCGACTGGAAATTACGTCTGGAAATTGGGAGCCCAACTCCGAAGCGAGCTTGAGCGATGAATTGCTAGAAATCACCAAAAATAATGGAGATAATTCAAAAATTATTTTAAGTTCGGAATCACTTTTTTGGCTGATTCCAGAATTAATTCAAAACAAAAGTAAGTGGGAGAACAATATTGACATACACATCATTCTGGCAGTACGAGAGATTGAAGAGATGCTTTCTTCCGAATACCAACAACGCGTTAAGCGACATGGAGACTCCATGCCTCTAGAACAATTCCTTCGAGCAAGACATTTCATATCATCCCATCATGCAAAGGCTGCTGAAATCATTGATTTAATGACTCAGTCAAATATCTCCAATACAATCATTAATTACTCACGGCACAAACGAGACATCTCACAATTAATTTTCAAATGTATTGGTGCTGAAGAACTCTATCCCGCAGACCAGATGGCTGGAGCGATTATCAATCGAAGCCTAAGCCGGAAAGAACTTGAGATCCTGATCACGATCAATGCTCTTTACTACAGAAAATTTCCGTGGATTAGTACAAGAATTTCAGACGCATTAATTAAAAATCAACCCCAGCTGGAGGCACAGCAATGCAAGCTTGCTAAGCCACAGCTCGAGAAAGTTTATGAAGAAAACGATGCTTATCTTCAAACAATTAATGCATACCTTGACCCAAATGAACAGTTGACAATGCTCTCAACTCTCAGCCATAAAGTAATACAAGTCAGTTCGCCCGAACAAGTTCAAAAAATTCGCGACGAGGAAACCATATCCATATGCCTTATCGGAGATACACTCCTACAGACCTTGACCAATGAGTCCAAGCGAAAACTCTCAAACGACACCGTTGACGCCATCATCGAGTTGAGTCAGTCAGGGAACGTTTCAAAAACCACGGAGGTTGAACTTTTGGAAGTCGCCAAAGAGAACCGGCCCCAAGGATTGAAGTTAGGAAAACTATTGGAACGCGCGAGGACAGAACTTTCAAAGCTTTAATCCGCGAGTCGATCAAGCTCGAGCTGGGCATCCATTAAGTCGGATATCTCTAGAGTAATTGAGATTGAATCGCCCTAATGAATAAATAAGCCGCCCAACAGCAAACTCTTCATCGAGAAAATGAATAGGAAGCATGTATAATCAAGGATCAGAGGAAGCACAGCGGCATGAAAAAAAATATTCGCGCCAAAAGGTCGGTTAAATATAAATTCAATATTCCATCTAAAAAACTACCAAGTTCTCTTGCTCAAGAGGTTCGTAGCTCACTGTGGATAAAAATTATTCATTCCATTGAGAATAGACAAGCCGAACCAATCCTCGAACTAATCAATAAAATCGACAGGCAAAAGGGGTCACCATGCTTGCCTCATCCTTTCATAGAATCTTTGGATACTTTTCCGGTCAAAAGCATACGCCAGGGAATGTGTAACTTTATTTTTTTTAGCGACTCAAGCAATAAAAACCATTGGATCTTGTGCCAATGCACTTCCTTTGTAGACGCCATTTTTTCGAAAAAATACTCGGGAAAGCACAATTCTTCAATTAGCGATGACACAATCTTAAAGCCTCTACAGCGAGTTCTCAAAAAAGAAAATAAGAAAAATTCAAAGCAATGCGAAAGTGAAAAAGCGGTATTCGCTGGCTATTTACTTGATCAAATCAGGCCATACCATCACTTTTACGACCAACTCAAATGGATGGTGCATTTAAAAGCCAAAAAACCTGTTATTAGCAATAATTCATTTTTCAGCCCAAAATCCTTAAACAGAAATACCTCTTCTAAGGAGGAAGATAATCATACATTTTCGATGTTCCCGTTGGTCATCGGATCCAATCAATTGGGAATGAAGCTTGATCAATATTCCGAGAAAATGGAGGAGATTGTATACAAAGACAGCCTTGAAAATCGGCGTGGCGGAATAATTCATTATCAATGGAATCAAATTGTCAAAAAACTCAAAAAAATATCGCTGAGAAATAAAAAACTAACCCTTTGGTTTGGCATTTCCGGACAGAAAAGAATATGGGTAGAGCAAGAAGACTTTCTTCCAACTCTCGTACAACAGCTAAAACCATGGTTCAATTCATTTGTTTTTGTAATTGATGGGTTTACACAATATGAAGACACTAAATATCGTGCCATTCAGGGAAGCAAAGCAACCCCTGTCAGCCAAGATCTTGAGGTTATTGATTCCATTCGGCAAAAATTATTGCCCTTTAAAAATGCCTCTGTTGTAAGTCTTGTAGGCAAAACTTATCGAAAAAAAATCCAGCAATGTCAGTCTGTTGACTTTTTCGCTGCGAACGCTGGTGCGGGCCAGCTGGTTCCACATCGGTTTTGTAAAAAGCCAGGAATCCTGCACTCAAATGAGAAGCATTGCGTTTTCCCGAAGGGTATTGATAACATTACCGTAAAATTAGTCGATAAATCCCTCGTCAAAGATGTCGGCAACTTGTTTGCTAAAGGTAAGAGATTTGAAAACTCAGGCACTGGCTTGATTAGCTATAGCATAGACGTGCAGATTGTGGTCGAAATGATCAAAAATATGTTGAACCTAAAAAGTACGGAGTCTTAAGCACAAAACCAGCAATTAAAATGCTTAGTTTTAATTGCTTACGATCATTGCCCTGGCGCTTTCAGGCCTGATTTAAAAAAAGCGAGTTCCTTGTAAACACGATCCATCTCATACAACATTTTGGTTTCTTTCTTTTCGAGGATCTCAACACGCTTCAAAAGATCTTCTAACAATTTATTTTGCAGCGATTCAACTTGGACTTGCCTTTTTTGTACGCCTTGTGATGGTGGTGCCGCAGACCCTGCTGTAGAAAGAATTCCTCCATCCGTTTCGACATACAACAACGCCAGACGCTCCAATACCTTGGAATAGGCCTTGTCTTGCCGTCGACAGAGATCCTTGAAACGCTGGAGCGTCTCCGGGGCGAACTGAGCGGCAAAGGCACCGAGACGCTGCGGCATTTGTCCCGACAGAACCAGACGAATCAATACATTACCCCGCGCACTTCTGCACCCCTTACTCTTCATGCCCTGCAGCTGAAACCGCGCCCCAATCATCAAATGTCTTGAAGGCTCTAGATCTGACAAGACAATGACTGAGTCAAAAAAAGAGGTCCCGCAGGACCTCTTGATATGACTGGGATATGGGTGATTCGGTGGTTTCTAAACCAACCGCACCGACGTCAATAGTCGAAGTCACCGCCGCCCATGCCACCGGCAGGAGCTGCTTCCTTCTTCTCAGGCAAGTCAGCCACGATGCACTCAGTGGTCAACACCATGCCAGCAATCGATGCGGCATTCTGCAGACCGGAGCGGGTCACCTTGGCGGGGTCAACGATGCCGGCAGCCAGCATGTCAACGTACTCGCCGGAAGCTGCGTTGAAGCCCTCGGCACCTGCGCGAGCCTTGACGTTCTCAGCCACAACAGCACCGTTGGCACCTGCGTTTTCAGCGATGCGCATCAGCGGAGCGGTCAGAGCAGCAGCCACGATGTTGGCGCCAATCAGCTCCTCGCCAGAGAGGCTGGAGGCAGCCCACTGCTCCAGAGCCGGAGCCAGGTGAGCCAGGGTGGTGCCACCACCAGGAACAATGCCTTCCTCAACAGCCGCCTTGGTGGCGTTGATGGCGTCCTCGAGACGGAGTTTCTTGTCCTTCATCTCAGTTTCGGTGGCCGCACCCACCTTCACCACAGCGACGCCACCGGCCAGTTTGGCCAGGCGCTCCTGCAGCTTCTCCTTGTCGTAGGTGGAGTCGGTCTCGTCCATCTGCTTCTTGATCTGTTCGCAGCGGGCGCCGACAGCCGCCTCGTTGCCCTCGGCAACGATGGTGGTGGTGTCTTTGTTGATGGTGATGCGGCGGGCGGTGCCCAACATCTCCAGCTTGGCGTTCTCCAGCTTGAGGCCGGCGTCCTCTGTGATCAGCTGACCATTGGTCAGAACAGCCATGTCTTCCAACATGGCCTTGCGGCGATCGCCGAAACCAGGAGCCTTCACAGCAGCAACGTTCAACACGCCCCGCAGACGATTCACCACCAGGGTGGCGAGAGCTTCCTTCTCGATGTCCTCAGCAATGATCAGCAGAGGCTTGCCGGTGCGTGCGATCTGCTCCAGCACAGGCACGAGATCCTGAACCAGGCCGATCTTCTTGTCGGTGAGCAGGATGTAGGGCTCGTCGAGGACGGCTTCCATCCGCTCGGTGTCAGTCGCGAAATAAGGGGAGATGTAGCCCTTGTCGAAACGCATGCCCTCGGTGACCTCGAGCTCGGTCTCCATGGACTTGCCCTCTTCGAGGGAAATCACACCTTCCTTGCCAACCTTGTCCATGGCATCGGCAATCATCTTGCCGACTTCTTCGTCGTTGCCGGCGGAGATGGTGCCGACCTGAGCGATGGCGTTGCTGTCCGCGATGGGCTTGGCCATTTCCTGGATCTTGCTGACCAGGAAATCGGAGGCCTTGTCGATGCCCTTTTTCAGAGTGATCGCATTGGCACCGGCGGCCACGTTGCGCAAACCGGCCTTGACCATGGCGTGAGCCAGGACGGTGGCGGTGGTGGTGCCGTCACCGGCAGCGTCGTTTGTTTTGGAGGCGGCCTGGCGGATCAGAGCAACACCGGTGTTCTCGATGTGATCTTCAAGCTCGATCTCCTTGGCGATGGTGACACCGTCATTGATGATCTGGGGTGCACCGAACTTCTTCTCCAGCACCACGTTGCGGCCCTTGGGACCCAGGGTCACCGCAACGGCTTCAGCCAGGATGTCGATGCCTTTCTCGAGAGCGCGACGGGCGTTCTCGTTGTAGATGATGCGCTTTGCCATGGAAGGCGTTTCCTAATGAAGAGGATGAATAGGGATGGCTGAGCCGCAACTCAGCGGAGCTGATCTCAGTTGACGACAGCCAGGATGTCTTTCTCGGACAGCAGCACGTATTCATCGCTGCCGAGCTTGATGTCGGTGCCGGCGTACTTGCTGTAGAGGACCTTGTCGCCCACACCGACTTCGGGAGCCTGACGGCTGCCATCGTCGTTGCGCTTGCCGGGGCCCACTTGAACCACTTCACCCACTTGGGGCTTTTCCTTGGCGGTATCGGGCAGAAGGATGCCGCCGGCGGTCTTCTCTTCGGATTCGGAGACCTTGATGAAGATGCGGTCGCCGAGCGGTTTAACAGTTGAGACGCTGAGAGAAACAGCAGCCATGGGTACTTGCAGGAGCAGGGACAGGGCGCAATGCGCCACGCATCGAACCGAGTTGGCACTCGATGCCGATGAGTGCCAACGTATGCAATCGGGCGGCCCCTTTTCTAGTCCTAGAGCTGTGCGGGTGTCCGAACCGCAGGCTGTGCCGACCCAACCGATGGGAGCGTTGAACTGACAGTGGTATGGTTGCGCCGCTCTGAATGGGTCCGAGCGCGTAGCGCCTGTTCCCGCAACTCTCCTTACCTATGGTCGCTTCTGCTCCTGCATCTGCTGGCACCAAGGGTGTGATCCGTCAGGTGATCGGCCCGGTTCTGGACGTGGAATTTCCCGCAGGGAAATTGCCCAAGATCTACAACGCCCTGCGCATCGAGGGCAAAAACCCCGCAGGTGATGACGTCGCTCTGACGGCTGAAGTTCAACAGCTGCTTGGTGACCACCGTGTTCGCGCCGTCGCCATGAGTGGCACCGACGGACTCGTCCGCGGCATGGAAGCCGTCGACACCGGTGCACCGATCTCAGTGCCCGTCGGCGAAGCCACCCTGGGCAGAATCTTCAACGTTCTCGGTGAGCCCGTTGACGAGCAAGGACCCGTCAACACCACAACAACTGCTCCCATTCACCGCGAGGCGCCCAACCTCACCGAACTGGAAACAAAGCCCAAGGTTTTCGAAACCGGCATCAAGGTGATCGATCTGCTGGCTCCTTACCGCCAAGGCGGAAAGGTGGGCCTGTTCGGCGGTGCCGGCGTGGGCAAAACCGTGTTGATTCAGGAGCTGATCAACAACATCGCCAAAGAGCATGGCGGTGTGTCTGTCTTTGGCGGTGTGGGCGAGCGCACCCGCGAAGGCAACGACCTCTACGAGGAATTCAAAGAGTCTGGCGTGATCAACGCTGACGACCTTTCGAAGTCGAAGGTGGCCCTTTGCTACGGCCAGATGAACGAGCCCCCCGGCGCCCGGATGCGCGTGGGTCTCTCCGCTCTGACCATGGCGGAACACTTCCGCGATGTGAACAAGCAGGACGTCCTGTTGTTCGTGGACAACATCTTCCGCTTCGTGCAGGCCGGTTCCGAAGTGTCCGCACTGCTCGGCCGCATGCCTTCCGCTGTGGGCTACCAGCCCACTCTCGGCACCGACGTGGGTGCTCTTCAAGAGCGTGTTGCCTCAACCGTTGAAGGATCCATCACCTCGATTCAGGCGGTTTACGTCCCTGCTGACGACCTGACCGACCCCGCTCCTGCGACCACCTTTGCTCACCTCGATGCCACCACGGTGCTGAACCGTGCCCTGGCCTCCAAAGGCATCTACCCCGCTGTGGACCCTCTGGATTCCACCAGCACCATGCTGCAGCCAGCCGTTGTGGGTGATGAGCACTACCGCACCGCTCGCGCCGTGCAGTCCACCCTGCAGCGCTACAAGGAACTCCAAGACATCATCGCGATTCTGGGTCTCGACGAACTGTCGGAAGACGACCGTCGCACCGTGGATCGTGCCCGCAAGGTGGAGAAATTCCTCTCCCAGCCCTTCTTCGTGGCTGAAATCTTTACCGGCATGCCCGGTAAGTACGTGAAGCTGGACGACACCATCGCCGGTTTCAACCAGATCCTCGCCGGCGAGCTGGACAGCCTCCCCGAAGCCGCCTTCTACCTGGTGGGCAACATCGAGGAAGTGAAAGCCAAGGCCGAGAAGATCGCCGCCGAAACCAAGTGATCCTTGCGGGGGTGTGAATCACACCCCCAATCACGTGTTTCTCGACAGTCCGTTCTCTTTTCGAACCAAGGTTCATGTCCCTCACCCTCCGCGTGCTGGCAACAGACCAGAACGTCTTTGATGGCAGCGCCGACGAGGTGATCCTGCCAAGTACCACCGGTCAACTCGGCATCCTGCCCGGCCACATTTCGCTGCTCACCGCCATCGACATCGGTGTTCTGCGGGTTCGTGCCAACGGAGCCTGGAACTCCATCGCTCTGATGGGTGGTTTCGCCGAAGTCGATGCCGACGAAGTCACCGTTCTGGTGAACAAAGCCGAACTGGGCAGCGCCATCGATGCCGGTACCGCTGAAGCCGCCTTCCAGAAGGCCTCAACCGTCGTGGCTGGCATGGAAGGCCAACCGGCTTCTCCGGAAAAGCTCAAGGCACAGCAGCAGCTGAATGAAGCCCGGGCTCGCCTGCAAGCCAGCAAAACTCCTGACTAATTCATCTGCTTCGCAGATTGACTCCAATACGCCAGGGGCACACGCTCCTGGCTTTTTTGATGGTTCATCCGGATCACCACCTAGCTTCAGGCAGGCACAAAAAAACCTGCCCGAAGGCAGGTTTGGATGAACAACCTGAAGAAAGGGTTCAGGCGGTACCGCAGAACGTGACATCGGGGAACTTGACCTTGGCCTCGTCGAGGCTCTTGCCCTTGCCTTCCTCCTGCCAGTAGTTGATCACCTCAGTGGCTTGGTTGAGCACTTCAACCCGCTCGTTGTCGGTGATCCAACTCTTCCCTTCCAGCTCGGTCTTCAAGCTTTCCCAGGCATCCTCACGGGGCCAGAAGAAGTAAGACGTGAGAGGGCTGGGACCACCGCCGACGATCTGATCAACAGCGAGGGCCACGTTGTCGGGAAGCCAGAGGATCTTCAGCAGGAAGCGGCCCTCGTCGGCCTTAGGGGTGTAGCCGGAGGGAACACCATCGGCGTCGATGGTTGCCGTGGCCAGAGCCGCGGCGGCACCCTTCAGAACAGGACGGCCTTCACCCTCGCTGGCTGCAGGCTTTTCAGTGGTTTCAGCTGCCTGGGTGGCGCCTTCAGCCGCGTCGGCGGTCGGAGTCGCGACCTCCTGGTCGGTAGGGGCAGCGCCTTCGGTGACCGGCATGGTGTCAGCGCTCAAGACAGAAATACAAACAACTAACCTACCAGCCGCTCCCCATCTGACGTTCTGGGATCACCAACCATCCTGCTGTTCGACATCGATGGTGTGATCCGTGATGTCGCTGGCAGTTACCGAAGGGCCCTCCAATGCACTGTCCAGCACTACTGCGGTTGGCAGCCCAGCGCTGATGCCATCGATGCACTGAAGGCTGAAGGGGCCTGGAACAACGACTGGGACGCCAGCCTTGAATTGCTGCGGCGCCACGGCGCTGCTCTGCCTGATCGGGCCGCGCTGATCGATGTGTTCAGCGACTTTTACTTCGGCGGAGATCCAGAGGGGGACCCCAGTCACTGGACTGGATTCATCGGCGATGAGCCCCTGCTTGTGGACGCCAGCTTTTTCGCCACGCTCTCCGAAAGGAAGGTGCGCTGGGGATTCGTGAGCGGTGCTGAGCCGCCCTCAGCACGCTTCGTGCTGCAGCAGCGACTGGGGCTCCAGGATCCACCCTTGATCGCGATGGGAGATGCCCCCGACAAACCAGATCCCACAGGCTTGATCCGCCTGGCCAAGGCTCTGGGGGCGAACAACGAGGCAGCTCGGGTGGCTTATCTCGGCGACACCGTGGCCGATGTGCACACCGTGGTTCAAGCCCGAGAACGCTGGCCGGAGCAACAGTTCGTGAGTCTTGCGGTGGTGCCACCTCACCTGCAGACCATGGGGCAGGCAAAGGCGCGCACGATCTATGAACAACGGCTGCAGGAGGCCGGCGCCGATCTGGTGCTGAACAACACCGAAGCGCTGCTGAGCTGGGAGGGAGTGATGGCATGAGGGCGGCCGTTCTCCGCGAAACTCCCCTACTCATCGGGATCCTGGCCTTAATCAGCCTGGAAACCACAACAGTGCTCGACTGGCTGCTCCTGCAACCCGCTCTGCCCGTCCTCACTGGCCTTGGCCTGCTCAGTGTGCTGGTGCTGCTGATGGCGCGGGGAGTGGCGCACCATGCCGATCAACTGGCGGAGCAACTCGCGGAGCCCCTGGGAACCCTGGTGCTGACCGGATCCGTGATCGTTATTGAGCTTGCCCTGATTGCCTCCACGATGCTGACGGGAGACAGCAACCCGACCCTGGCCCGCGACTCGATGTTTTCGGTGCTGATGATCGTGCTCACGGGGGTTAAGGGCGTGACCTTGATCGTGGCCGCCAGGTTTCAGAGACAGGGCCGAACCCAGCCCATGCAGCTGGAAGACCTGGCGGCTGTAAATCAGAGCGGTTCGAGTGCCTACATCAATCTGATCACCACCATGAGCGTTTTGGCTCTGGTGCTTCCCAACTTCAGCCAGGACAGCATCGAGGCCAACTACTCGCTGCCAATCAATTGGCTGCTGACGTTCGTGTCGATCAGTCTTTACGGGATTTTTCTGGGCGGCCAGGTCGGCCGCTACCGCAACCTCTTCATCGATACCGCTCAGCAACAAGGCTCCGACCAACTTTCCCTCGAGGAAAGCACCTCAGCGGAACCAACACCCCATGACGAATCTCAGAGCTCAATTCTGCAAAACGTCTGTCTGATGGCAGCAGGCCTGCTGGTGCTGGTGCTGATCGCGGAATCGATGGGAAGCCTGATCGAAACCGGCATCAACGACCTCGAGCTACCCAGTTCCCTCGGCGGCCTACTCGTGGGCTTGCTGGTGGTGGCACCAGAAGCTCTCAATGCCTTCCAAGCTGCGGGGAAAGGGGAGTTGCAGCGGTCGCTCAACACTCTCTACGGCTCGTCCCTGGCGACCCTCTGCCTCACGGTGCCGGCAGTTCTGGCGATCGGTGAATTCACAGGCACCGATGTAATCCTCGGACTGGATCCGATCGAAACGGTGCTGCTGGTGCTGACGCTGATCCTGGTGCGGCCGATCAGCGGCCGCGTCAGCGAAATGGATGGCCTGATGCTGCTCACCGTGGGCGTGGTCTGGGTGGCCTTGCAGGTGGTGAGCTGATCCTGGGTCAGCGTTCCATCGCGGCAACGCTCTTCAGGGCACCAGCCGTGAGCACCTCGTGACCGGTCTCGGTAACGGCAACGTCATCTTCGATGCGGATACCGATGCCTTTCCAGCGATCGTCGATCTCAGGCTGACCTTCAGGCACGCTGAGCCGATCGCTGACATAAAGACCTGGTTCCACCGTGAGCACCATGCCCGGCTCCAGCGGAGCGGGTTGCTCCCCGAGCCGATAAGCACCAACGTCATGCACATCCAGACCCAGCCAATGGCCGGTGCGGTGCATGTACAGGTGGCGGTAGTCGCCCCGCTCGATGATCCCGTCCACGTCCCCGATCAGCAGGCCCAAATCCACCAGCCCCTCGACAAGCAAGCGCAGGGCTGTGGCGTGCACCGCATCAGCGGTGCCTCCTGGGGCCACGACAGCAATGGCAGCCTCCTGGGCTGCCAACACCAGGCTGTAGAGCTCCCGCTGTTCCGCCGAGAAGCTTCCATTCACAGGGAAGGTTCGGGTGATGTCACCGTTGTAGTAATCCTCCAGCGAACAGCCGGCATCAATCAGCAGCAGGTCTCCGTCCTGGAGGGGTGCCGTGTTGGCGGTGTAGTGCAGCACACAGGCGTTGTCGCCACCGGCAACGATGGAGCCGTAGGCCGGGCCGCGGGCACCTTGGCTGCGGAAGTGGGCTTCGATCGCCGCCTGAACCTCAGCCTCATTCATGCCGGGGCGGGTGATCGAACGGGCCAATTCGTGGGCTTCGGCGGAGATGCGACAAGCCTCCCTTAGCCGTTCCAGCTCGTGGGGCTCCTTGCGCAGGCGCAGGCGCTGCAAGATCGGGGTGGGTGCCACCAAGCCCAAGGCGGCCGTCCCCGTACGGGCAAAGGTGTCGAGCTGTCGCCCCCAGGCGGAGAGCACCATCGATTCGACAGAAGCGTGACGGCCAACCCGAAAGGCAATGGCTTCGGCACCGGCGAGGTACTCCGGCAGTTTTGCGCTCAACTGATCCAACGGATGGGCCACGTCCGCCCCGTAACGCTCCACAGCTCCCTCAGTGCCCCAACGAATCCCCGTCCACACCTCAGCCGCAGGGTCCTTGGGCTGCACGAACAGCACGTAACGCTCTCCCTCCGGCCGATGCGGCAGCAACAAGGCCACTGCATCGGGCTCATCAAAACCGGTGAGATAGAAAAAATCGCTGTCCTGACGGAAGGGCCATTCGCAGTCGGCGTGGTGGGTGGCCAATGCGGCAGCGGGAATCACCGCAGCGGCTGCGCCCAGTTGCTCCAGGAACAGGGCGCGACGACGCGCATGGATTCCGGAATCGAAGCCGTTCACAGCAGCAGAGAGTTCAGAGGAACAGGATGGCAGTTGGCAAGGCCAAACTGGCCAAGGCCTCTACGATGCAAGGAGTTTCAGACGGCAATGAGCTCCGACCTCCTGGTGCTGTTGCTGCTGGTTTTGGTGGTGCTGTTGGGCTCGGCCCTCTGCTCCGGCGTGGAAGCCGCTTTACTCACGGTAAGTCCGATCCGAGTGCACGAACTGGCGGCCCGGGAGCGCCCCGTACCCGGAGCCCGCAGGCTGGCGCAGTTGCGCAAGCGCCTGGGACGCACCTTGTCTGCCCTGGTAATCGCCAACAACGGCTTCAACATTTTCGGGAGCCTGATGCTGGGTGGTTACGCCGCCTGGGTGTTCGAACAACGGAACATCAGCGGCGCCGCCCTGCCGGTGTTCTCGGTGGGCCTGACCGTGCTGGTAATCCTGTTGGGCGAAATCCTGCCCAAAGCCCTCGGAAGTCGCCTGGCACTGCCAGTGTCCCTGGCCAGCGCACCACTTCTTCACTGGCTTGGCCTGGCGCTCAGGCCGCTTGTGCTGTTGCTGGAGAGAATGCTTCCGGCCATCACCGCAGAAGCGGAACTCAGCACCAACGAAGAGGAAATCCGTCTGCTGGCTCGCCTGGGCTCACAGAAGGGAGAAATCGAGGCCGACGAAGCCGCGATGATCGGCAAGGTCTTTCAGCTGAACGATCTCACTGCCCGTGACCTGATGACTCCGCGGGTGGCGGCACCAACCCTTGACGGCGGCCTGAGCATCGAAGCCCAGCGGGCCCAGCTGATGAGCAACAACGACCCCTGGTGGGTGGTGCTCGGCGATCAGGTGGACAAAGTGCTTGGGGTGGCCAGCCGCGAACGGGTGCTCACAGCTCTGTTGGAAAACCGTGGCCTGCTGACCCCCGTCGACCTCTGCGAACCGGTGGAGTATGTGCCGGAGATGATCCGGGCCGATCGACTGCTGACGGGGTTCCGGCGCGACAGCAGCGGAGTGCGCGTGGTGGTGGATGAATTCGGAGGATTTGTTGGCGTGATCGGCGCCGAATCGGTTCTGGCGGTGCTGGCCGGGTGGTGGCGCAAGCCGGCAGCATGAGCGGGATGCAACCCACCCCGCCCCACACCGTCGAACGCTGCCAGGTGCTGCTGGAGCGCTGGAGGAAACAGCTGCAGCTGAGCGCCAAGGAACGGGGACTGCTGGGGGGTGACTTGCGGCTTCTGGATCGTCAACTGCAACGGCTGCAGCAACGACGCCTGCGCATTGCGCTGTTTGGTCGGGTGGGGGTTGGCAAATCCAGCCTGATCAATGCATTGATCCAACGCCCGCTGCTGCAGACGGATGTCGCTCACGGCAGCACCCGGCGGCAACAGGCGGTGGATTGGCCCATGGACATTGCTGGACTGACCAGAGTTGAGCTAGTGGACACCCCTGGAATCGATGAAATCGATGCCGCCGGGAGGGCTCGATTGGCCTCCCGTGTGGCCATGGGAGCCGACCTGGTATTGCTGGTGCTGGACAGCGACTTAACCCGGGCTGACCTGGAGGCCTTGACCACGCTTTTAGCCAGTGGAAAGCCCCTACAAGTGGTTTTGAATCGCAGCGATCGCTGGCCGGAGCAGGAGCGCGCCGCGCTGCTTCGCAGCATTCGCGGGCGTCTGCCGGTGGATCTCCCAATCACGGCCGCTGCGGCTGCACCCCGCAGTCCCCAGATCCAGGCCGATGGCCGGGTGCGCAGCACGATCACAACGCCACAGGTGCATGACCTGCGCGAGCAGCTCACCCAGCAGCTGGAGAGCGAAGGCACCCTGCTGCTGGCGATCCAGTCGCTACGCCAGGCCGACCGCTTCCAAGGAGCATGCCAGCAACTCCGGCTGCAACAGCACCGCCGCACGGCCCAGAGCCTGATCGGTCGCTACGCAGCAGCCAAGGCCACCGGTGTGGCCGTCAACCCAGTGGTGGCACTGGATATGGCGGGAGGCATGGCCTGCGATACCGCCCTGGTGCTTCAGCTCAGCCGCCTCTACAACCTGCCGATGACGCCAGCGGCGGCACGACTGCTGCTGACTCGTCTCTCCAGCCATAACGCCCTGCTGGGAGGTGTTCAGCTGGGACTAGCGGCACTCAAACAGGCACTTCTGCTGCTGGTGCCCGTCAGCAGCGGCGGCAGCCTGGCCCCGGCAGCTCCTGTGGCCCTCGCTCAAGCCGCCCTGGCGGTGCATGCCAGCCGCCGGACGGGACGGCTTGTAGCGCAGCAATTGCTGCGCCGTCGTGGCGGTCAACCCGGAGCCCTGCTGCGCCGCTTGGCAGAACGAGATCCCGTGGTGCACCACTGGCTGCTGCGCTGGCCGAAAGATCTGGAGCAGGATCTCCAACCGCTGCTGCCCTGAGATGACCGTTGCTGCCATCGCCTTGCTGGGCACAAGCGCCGATCCACCCACCCGGGGCCATCAAGTTCTGCTGGAAGGGCTGCTGAACCGCTACGGCCAAGTGGCGACCTGGGCCAGCGACAACCCTCTGAAACAACACGATGCCCCCCTGTCCTTGCGGGCGATGCTGCTCAGCCAGCTGGTGGAGCAATTGCAGGATGAACGCCTGGAACTAGCCCAGCACCTGAGCAGCCCTTACACCTTGATCACCCTGCAACGGGCCGCCCAGCACTGGCCGGATCGGGAGCTGGTGTTTGTGGTGGGCAGCGACCTGGCCAGCCAGATCCCCCGCTGGAAACAAAGCGATGGCTGGCTGCCGCAGTGCCGATTGGCGATCGCCCCGCGCAAGGGCTGGCCTCTCCAAGACGCGAATCTGCAAGCGCTGCGGGATCTAGGCGGACGGGTGGAGCTGCTGGATCTTGAGGTTCCCGCCACCGCCAGTTCGCAGCTGCGCCGTCAACCCAATGCAGCTGAAATTCCGGAATCGGTGTGGCCGCTGTTACTCCAGCACAATCTGTATGGCCTGTCGGGAAGCCTCTGCTGATGCGCATCGCCCTGGCACAACTCAACCCCGTGGTCGGCGACTTCGAGGGCAATGCCAAGCAGATTCTGGATGCCGTGCGCAGTGCCGAGGAACAGGCGGCAGAGCTTGTGCTGACCCCTGAACTCTCCCTCTGGGGCTATCCCCCCCGGGACCAGTTGCTCGAGCCCAGCCGGATCCAGCATCAGGAGGCGATGCTGCAGTGGCTGGTCAACCAACTCAGCAGCAGCATCACCCTGTTGGTGGGTGCAGCGCTGCCGGCAGCGGATAACCGCAGCCCAAGGCTGCTCAATGGTGTCGTGCTGGTGAATCGCCTGGGCTGGCGGCCGATTGCCCACAAACAACTGCTGCCCAGTTACGACGTCTTTGATGAGCGCCGCTATTTCCGCCCTGGCGATGGCCCCTGTCTGCTGACTTTGCCGAACGGGAAGCGGTTGGGACTCACCATCTGCGAAGACCTGTGGGTGGATGACGGCCTGCAACGCGAGCGTCTGGCCGGACCGGATCCCATTGATCAACTGATGCCAGAGCAGCCGGATCTGGTCATCAATCTTGCGGCCTCTCCCTTCGATGCCGCGAAGCCCGCCCTGCGCCAGCAATTAGCAGCTGCAGCGGCGCGGCGCCTGAACTGCCCACTGATCTATCTCAATCAAGTCGGAGGCAACGACGAGCTGGTGTTCGACGGGGCCAGTTTTGTGGTGGGCGCCGATGGCGGTATACAGCTGGAGCTTCCCGTCTGTGAAGACCATCTTGTGGTCTGGGACAGCGACCAACCCGCTCCTGCTCGGGTCCAGCCGATGGATCCCCTGGAGCGACTTTTCCGAGCCCTGGTGCTCGGAGTGCGCGATTACGCCCAGAAATGCGGTTTCAAAAAGGCATTGCTGGGGTTGAGCGGCGGCATCGACTCCGCACTGGTGGCGGTGATCGCCACCGCTGCCCTGGGGAAGGAAGCTGTGGCCACGCTGTTGATGCCCTCCCCCTGGAGCTCGGCTGGATCCATTGACGATGCCTTGGCCTTGGCCGAACGGCTTGGCCTGCAGACCAACACTGTGCCCATCGCCGGCCTAATGGAGGGCTACGACAATGCCCTGACGGCACCGTTGGGGGAGGCGCCTCAAGGGATAACGGCGGAGAATCTGCAATCCCGTATTCGCGGCACCCTGCTGATGGCCGTGGCCAACCAACAGGGGCAATTGCTGCTCACTACCGGCAATAAATCAGAACTAGCCGTGGGCTACTGCACCCTCTACGGCGACATGAACGGCGGGCTGGCGGTGATTGGCGATCTCTACAAAACCAGCGTGTTTGCACTGTGCGATTGGCTCGACAGCCAAGCAGCCCAGGGCTGCCGGCAGTCGCTGGGGCTACCGAGGCAAGGAGAGCTGGTGGGGGAAGCGATTCGACGCAAACCCCCCAGTGCCGAACTGTGGCCCAACCAGAAGGACAGCGACTCCCTGCCCGACTACGACGCCCTTGATGCACTGCTCAAAGGCCTGATTCAGGAGCGCCACTCCGGCGAGGCCCTGGTGGCAGCCGGCCACGATCCCGCCCTGGTGGAACGGGTGGAACGGCTGCTGAAACGGGCCGAATTCAAACGGCGGCAGGCTGCACCGTTACTCAAGGTGAGTCCCCAGGCCTTCGGCAGCGGCTGGCGCTTGCCAATTGCAGCGGCCTAAAGCAGTCCCACCCTTGAGATGTGGCGGGTTGCTCGCAGCGGAGCCACATTGAAGGGATCCCCCTGAAGCCGCCATGGCAGCCTCCGTCCTCTCGGCCCCGATGGCCAGCATCGGTGTGCCGAAGGAGATCAAGCTCGATGAGAAACGGGTCGCGCTGACCCCTGACGCCGTGCGGGAGTTGGTGAGCCAGGGCCTTGAAGTGCTGATTGAAGCGGGGGCCGGAGCCGGAGCAGGAATCGGCGATGACGCGTTTGCCGCGGCGGGAGCGCGCCTGGTGAACCGAGATGAGGCCTGGGGCGCCCATTTGGTGGTGAAGGTGAAGGAACCGCAAGCGGAGGAATTTGCCTTCCTGCGGGAGGACATGGTGCTGTTCACCTACCTCCACCTGGCGGCCTATCCCGGCGTCGGGGAAGCTTTGCTGGAGGCAGGCACCACCGCCATTGCCTACGAAACCGTGCAGCTGGAGAACGGCAGCCTGCCGTTGCTGGCACCAATGAGCGAAATCGCAGGGCGGCTGGCGGGCCAGGTGGGTGCCCACCTGCTGGAAAAACCCCATGGCGGTCGTGGCGTGCTGATGGGGGGCTGCACCGGCGTGCAACCGGCCAGGGTGGTGGTGCTTGGCGCTGGCACCGTGGGCTGGAATGCCGCACGCATTGCTGCCGCAATGGATGCGGAAGTGCTACTGCTCGACCGATCACCCCAACGGTTGCGCAGCCTGGAAGCCGACCGGCGCGGCCGGCTGATGAGTGTGGTGAGCAGCCGCGGCCTGCTGGAACGGTTGGTGCCAACGGCTGATCTTGTGATCGGAGCCGTTCTCACACCCGGCGGGCGGGCCCCCACCCTGGTGGACGAAGGGATGGTGCAGCAGATGCGGCCTGGTTCGGTGATTGTCGACGTAGCCATCGACCAGGGCGGCTGCATCGCCACCAGCCAGGAAACCACTCATCGCGATCCCACCGTCACCATTCATGGCGTGCAGCACTACGCCGTGGGCAACATGCCGGGTGCTGTGCCCTTCACCTCCACCGAAGCCCTGGTCAGCGTGACGCTCCCCTACATCCTGGGCATCGCCGGCCGGGGCCTGGAAGAGGCCGTGACCGAACGACCCGAACTGCTCTCGGGCCTAAACACGGTGCAGGGTGCTGTCTGTCACCCGGGGGTAGCCAAAGCTCTTGGCCTGCCGCCCCGGCATCCGATGGCCTGCCTGCGTTAGCCCTCCAACTTGAGCGCAGCCATGTAGAGCCAAGGGCCATCGGCCGCGCCATCGCGACGCCGAAACAACGACGTTTCTTTCAGCACCCCACCGCGGTAACGCGCCTCAAATTGCACCGTTCCCTCTAGGTCGCCGGGACCACCCGCACTGACGGCAAGCACGGTCAATCCGAGCCAATGGGTCTGGCGACAACTCCGCTGCAGGGCAAGGCGCCGCTGCTGCGCTGGAACATCCGGCTCGGGATGGGTGGTCATCAGGTAGTCCACTTCCCCACGCACAAAGGCTGAATACCTCGAGCGCATCAGCTGTTCAGCCGTTTCAGCACGCTGTTCGCCGCGATGCATGGGCCCACAGCAGCTGCGATAAGCACCACCCCCACAGGGACAAAGACTCTGATCAAGGGCTCCACCGAAACCGCCAGGCATCAGTCCAACCGTTGCAATGCTGGCAGTGGGCGGACCAGAGACGCCGGAGTCAATCCTTCCCGCAGAGCCAGCAACAGACCTGCTGCCTCGCTGTAACTGCTGACATGAAAAACGCTCTGGCTCAAGCCAAGGGCATCGGCAGTGACCGACAACACCGATGGATTGGCCACGCAAACCACGGGCAGATTCCGCTCCACACAGGCCAACACCGCCTCGCCCCCCAGGGCTCCTTCGGGAACCACAACCGCCCCCAATTGCTCGACACTGAGGTCTCCGGGCCTGTGTCGCCCAGCGGCCACGAGATCCGGCGCCCGGCTCAGCCCCACCAGCACGCAAGCCAAAAAGGTGTAACCCAGTTCTTCACCCGCCGCCCTCGGGTCGAGCCTTGGATCCAGGGGCAACGGATCCAAGGCTGGCGCGTGGGCACAGGGGATCTGCAGGTGCTTCACCAATAAATGACTGATCACCGCTTCAGCGCCGGCCAAAGCGTCCACGCCACTGCCCTGGCGATAGGCGGCCAGCTCCTCACTCTCCGGATCCTCTGGGAAGCGGGCCACCACGGCGATCCCCGTCGCCCCTGCTTGCTTCAACCGTTCACCAGCTCGCAACAAGGCATCTGGAGAACCCAATCGCCCCCAGCTGGCACCACTGGCACCGCGCTCCAGCGTCACATCGAGCGGCGCATCCGTTGAAATCACCGGGCCGATATCCAAACCCAAGCTGGCGTGGCAGCCCTCGGCCACCTGAATCTGGCGCTGAGCCAGCTCGGGCTCGATCCCGGCATCCAACAACAGCCCAATGCGTTGCCTCCGCACCGGTCGCAAGGCCCACTCGCCCACGGCGAAACGATCGAGGCCATAGCCCTCCACATAGTGAACGCGGGGATCGCTCCAATAGAGCGAAGCCCCATTCATCACATTGGGATGGGTGATCAAACAGCCGCTCGCTGCGGCCAACAACCGTGCTGATGGCAAGGCATCACCGGCATAGCCTCCGATGTCACAACCAATGCCCGTCGGCACCAGCATCAGCGTTGGCATCGGAGCCGAGCTCATGCGCTGATCACGGCCTCCACCTGAATGGTTCGACCACCATCGGGGGCAGGACGCACTTCAGTGAGGGCCCAACGCAACACATCACCCTCTGGCGCCAATTGCTGACGAATCCAGCTGCGCAGCTCAACCAGCGGCACATCAGCGGGCCAGAGGAATTGGCGTTGCAGGCTGGTCAGCCTCACTTCTGATATTGCCCGAACTGGGCTTCATAGAGCGCATCTTCCTGGCCGGTTTTAAGGGTGAGATCGGCGCGCGGGAAGGCCACACACAACAGGCTGTAGCCCTGCTCTTGAAGCTCGCCTTTCACGCCCATGGCGTCGGGCTGCTCAACACTGCCCTCGGTGATCACCGCGGCACAGGTGGTGCAGACCCCGGAGCAGCATGAGCTTGGGATCATGACGCCAGCAGCTTCCGCTGCATTGAGCACCGTCTGGTCGGCGCGGCAGGGAAAGGTACGGATCTCGCCTTCGAACTCGGCGCGGACGGTGTAGGTGGCCACGTCGGTCATGCCGGATGTCAGGGGAGAAGAGGCCGCATTCTCTCAGGCAATGGGCTCATCCAGGGATGTCCAATGACGGGGGTGGGGTGCGAGGTACTCCGGAGATCCACCCTGCTCTTGAGCCGTCAGAACAAAATCAAAACTGATGGAACAGCGCAGCTCATCCGGGTCGGCATTCGGCAAAACACTGTGCTGAAGACTCGAAGGGAAAAGCACGAGCAAACCTGGTCGTGGAGCTAGATCCCAATGGGATTGATTCAAAGGATGGTTTGGTGCAATCGGACCGCCATAACCCACCGCCAAGCCAGCCACCAACTCATTCGGTTGATGGGATGCATGCAGACGTAAAACGCCCTCCTCACCGGAGCCGGTGCCGGTGAGATAGAGGACAGCGCTGAGATGAGCATTGGGGTGATGGTGCCGTCCAACCGCCTGATCCCAGTCACTGATGACAGGCCAGCACCGCTGCAGATGCAGGGCGACTTGGCTTCGGGCGAACCCAATTGAATCGAGGTAACTCCACACCTGATCATTCACCTGTTGCACCAAGGCCTGAAAGCGTTCGTCTTGATGGAGCTGCCACACACCATGGAGATCACCCGTCCAGGCGCAGCCCTCGCTGGGGTTTCCCTCTGCTTCGCCTCGACCGTCCAGCAGAGCCTGCAGGCATGCGGCCTGCTGCAGTGGGTCCAGGGGGAGTTGGGTTGTGCCTACCACTGTGGGAAAGAGCTGATGCAGCTGAAGCACGCCGACAACCTCAAACCCCTCAGCTCAACCGTAAACAAGGCTTGAAGTGGTGGCCTCTGTCCAAGCAGAGCCTTGACCAGTCGGAGAGACGGCAGCTTCAAGAAGACACAAAAAAGCCGGCCCAATGGACCGGCTTTCAAGGGTGGATTGATCGGAAAGATCAGCCGACCGCGGCGGCACCACCTGCAACTTCCAGGATCTCCTGGGTGATCGCAGCCTGACGGGCCTTGTTGTAATCCAGCGTCAGAGTCTTCGCCAATTCCTTGGCGTTGTCGCTGGCGTTGTTCATGGCCGTCATCCTGCTGGCCAGCTCAGACGCTGCCGATTCCTGCAGTGAACGCAACATCTGGTTCTGCAGATACAGAGGAAGAAGTGCATTCAGCAACTGTTCAGGGGTCTGCTCAAACACGATGTCCGAAGGAATCTTCGGCTCGGTATTGGCAGGACCAGCACCTGGCTCAACTGTCAACAAACCGTCCTTGGTGGTGAGACGGAAAATCTCGTCCTCCGGATCAGCAATGTCTTGAGGATCCAGAGGCAAGAGGGTCTGAACCACAGGCTTGCAGCTCACCAGGTTGATGAACTTGGTGAAGATCAACTCCACTCGATCGGTGCTCTCTGCCAGGAATTCAGCCAAAAGATCCGTGGAGATCGTGTTGGCCTCATCGGCGGTGGGCACCTGTTCGAGACCGGAGAAGGTGGCCTGGATCGGATAGTTGCGACGGGTGAAATAGCCGATGGCTTTTGTGCCAACTAGCAGAAGCTTCACATCAAAGCCTTTGCCCTTCAGTTCAGCGAAACGCTGTTCCGTGCGCTTAATGATGTTGGCGTTGTAGCCACCACACAGACCGCGATCACCAGTAATCGCTACCAGGGTGATGGTCTCCACATCGCGTTGCTGCATCAGGGGAGATGCCGCATCTTCGAAACGCATGCGGGACTGGAGATTTTCCAGAATTCGCGCCAGCCGATCCGCGAAGGGACGGCTGCGGAGCACTTGCTCCTGGGCGCGGCGCACCTTGGCCGCAGCCACGAGGCGCATGGCCTCGGTGATCTTGCGGGTGTTTTTGACCGACTTAATTCGGTCGCGGATTTCTTTGAGATTCGCCATTTCGGCAGCTCCGTCAGGCCGCAGAAGCGACCATGGTGGACACGACTTCGGTGATGGCATCCTTGAGGATGGCCTCAGCCTCAGGGCTCATCACCTTCTTCTCCTGGATTTCGGAGATGAACTCAGCCTTGTTGGACTTGAGGTACTCACGAAGCTCTCGGGAGAAGTCGACCACCTTGTCGACGGGGACGGCATCGATCAGGCCCTTCACACCCGCATAAACGATGGCGACCTGCTCAGCCAGGATCAGGGGGCTGAACTGAGGCTGCTTGAGCAGTTCACGCAAGCGCTTGCCACGCTCGAGCTGCTGCTGGGTGGAGGCATCCAGGTCAGAGGCGAACTGAGAGAAGGCAGCCAGCTCGTCGAACTGAGCAAGCTCCAGCTTCAGGGTGCCGGCAATCTTTTTGATGGCCTTGGTCTGGGCAGCACCACCCACCCGGCTCACGGAGATACCAACGTTGATAGCTGGGCGTAGACCGGAGTTGAACAGGTCAGAGCTGAGGAAGATCTGTCCGTCCGTGATTGAAATCACGTTGGTGGGGATGTAAGCCGAAACGTCGCCGGCCTGAGTCTCGATGATCGGCAGAGCGGTCATCGAACCCTTGCCCATCGCATCAGACAACTTGGCAGCGCGCTCCAGCAAACGGCTGTGGCAGTAGAAGACGTCACCGGGGTAAGCCTCACGACCGGGCGGACGACGCAGCAAGAGCGACATCTGGCGATAGGCGGCAGCCTGCTTGGAAAGATCGTCGTAGATCACCAAGGTGGCCTTGCCCTTGTACATGAAGTACTCGGCGATGGTGGCACCTGTGTAAGGAGCCAGGTACTGCAGTGCAGCGGGCTCAGAAGCGTTCGCAGCCACGATCACGGTGTAGTCGAGGGCACCGCGCTCACGCAGCACCTCAACAACGTTGGCCACGGAGGCAGCCTTTTGTCCCACCGCGACGTAGACGCAGATCATGTCCTGATCCGACTGGTTCAGGATCGTGTCGATCGCGATGGCGGTTTTACCGGTCTGACGGTCACCAATGATCAGCTCGCGCTGGCCACGGCCAACGGGGATCATTGCGTCGATCGCGGTGATGCCGGTCTGCATCGGCTCGTGCACCGACTTGCGCTGAATGATGCCGGGCGCCATGGACTCGATCAGGCGCGTTTCGCTGGTGGCGATTTCACCCTTGCCGTCGATGGCGCGACCCAGGGAGTTCACCACGCGGCCCAGCAGGGCTTCACCGACAGGAACAGAGGCAATCTTGCCTGTTGCCTTGACCGTGCTGCCTTCCTGAATGCCGTATCCCTCACCCATCAGCACCGCGCCGACGTTGTCGTCTTCGAGGTTCAGGGCGATGCCTTCGGTGCCGTCCTCAAATTCAATGAGTTCGCCAGCCATGGCTTGCTGCAGGCCGTAGACGCGGGCGATGCCGTCGCCCACAGTCAGAACGGTACCGACATTGCTGACGGAAACCGACTTGTCATAGTCCTCAATTTGCTGTTTGAGGATGGCGCTGATCTCGTCAGGACGGATGGAAACCATGGCGTGTGATCCCAGGTGGGAGTTGGGGAGGAAGGAGCGTTGGAGGAAAGAGTGAGGTCAGCTCGCCTTGGCGAGTGCCAGACCAAGGCGACGAACCTGGCCAGACAAGCTGGCGTCGATCACCTGAGATCCGAGACTCACGACGAAGCCGCCAATTAAGGACGGATCCACACTGAGGTCGATGTCGACCTTGTTGGTGCCGGCCATGGCCTGCACCTTCTTGGACAGTGCCGCCTGTTGATCCTCGGTGAGGCTTTGAGCAGAACGGACCTGGGCCAGCGTGATGCCTTGCTGTTCGCGGTAGAGCTCGAGGTAGCGGAGCATGACCGCATCAAAAGCAATGAGACGTTGGCGATCAGCCAGCACCTTCAGCAAATTGAAAACTGAAGGAGTGACATCCTCACCAACAAGAGCTTTGAGAGCTTTCTTTTTGGCGTCGGGCTCAAGAACCGGAGACACCATGGCGTCACGGAAGTCCGCGGAATCGTTCCAGATCTCAAGCAGTTGCTTGCATTGATCCGCAACGGTTTCAGACTCGCCACGGGCCTCTGTCACCTGAAGCAATGCTTCGGCGTAAGGGGTGGCCAGGGAGTTAAGGAGAGGCATCAGGCGTTCTCCAGATTTTTGATGGTGGAATCGATCAACTTGGCCTGAGCTTTGGCATCGAGACGGCCGGGTAGTTCGGCAAGAACCTTGTCGATCGAAGCAAGAGCGGCCTCACGACGAAGGCTGTCTTTGATTCGAGCGGCATCAGCCTCAGCATCAGCATCGGCACCGGCCTTGATGGCAGCCATCACGGAGATGGTCCGCTTCTCGCCTTCGGCACGGATACCTGCGGCGCGGGCCTGACCATCGGCACGAATCTTTTCGGCTTTCTGCTGGGCAGCAGCCAATTCGGACTGGGCCTTGCTCAGGTTTTCGCTGGCAGTCTTCAGGCGGGACTCAGCATCCTGCAGGTCCTGAAGAATGTCAGCGCGGCGGCGTTCCAGGATTCCTCCCAGGAACCCACGTAGGAACCAAACCAGGACACCGATCACAATGACCAGGTTGACCAGATTGGTCTCAAGCGGATTGAAATTGAGAGTCATCACGCGGTCAGCAAACGGTTGATGATCGTGGTGCTCAGCTGATCCACCTGACCCTTCAATTGGGTACGGGCGGATTCACGCTCGGCCTCGATGGCGCGACGGCTTTCCTCTTTCGTGCGGTTGGCTTCAGCTTCCGCCTGGGCCAGTGCTTCGCGGTAAAGCCGATCGACTTCTTGTTCCGCCTCAACGATCACGGCCTGAGCGGCCTGACGGGCACCTTTCAGCTGTTCAGCCAGATCAGCTTCCAGGCGTTCAACCTGGGCAAGCTTCTGCTTGGCGTCAGCACGACTGGTGGAGATGTAGCCCTCACGATCTTCCACGACCTTGCCGACCGGACGGAAGAAGAGAACATTGAGCAGGAAGGTGAGGAGAACCACCTGAACCGCCATCAGCGGAAGGGTGGCATCGAGGTCGAAAAGACCTCCCTCCGGAACACCTGCTTCAGCGAGCAGAAGCCAGGTCATGGAAAAGTGCGCTGGAAAGGAATCGAAACAAGGAGTTCAGAAGGGGGGATCAGAGATCCCCCGGCACTGATCAGCCGGCGAAGGGGTTGGCGAACAAGAGCACCAGAGCCACCACCAGGCCGTAGATGGTCAGCGATTCCATGAACGCCAGGGACAGCAGCAGGGTGCCGCGGATCTTGCCTTCGGCTTCGGGCTGACGGGCGATGCCCTCAACAGCGCCGCCTGACGCGGTGCCCTGACCGATACCAGGGCCGATGGCGGCGAGGCCGACTGCCAGGCCAGCGGCCACAACGGAAGCGGCGGAGGTGATGGAATCCATTTTGAGTGGTGTAAGGGGAAGCGCTGGTAAGCGCTGTACGGAATGGTCTTGGGGATCGGTTCCCCCCGCGCAGGGACATTCCCGAAGGAATGGGCCCGGGTGCATTGCCGGACCTGCGCGCGGATGTGTTTAGCAGATCGCCGATAAAAGGCGAAAGAAAAGGGGGCGTTTAGTGGGCTTCGTGAAGACCTTCACCGATGTAGAAAGCGGTGAGGGTCGCAAAGATCAAAGCCTGAATGGCACTGGTGAACAGGCCAAGCAGCATCACGGGGAGAGGCACTAAAAGCGGAACCAGGTAGACCAGCACACCCACCGCCAATTCGTCGGCGAGGATGTTGCCGAACAAACGGAACGAGAGCGAAAGAGGCTTAGTGAATTCCTCGATGATCTTGAACGGGAGCATGATTGGAGTCGGCTCCACGTACAGCTCGAAGAAACGCAAACCCTTGCGGCTCAAGCCGGCATAGAAGTACGCCAGCGACACCAGCAGAGCCATCGCCACCGTGGTGTTGATGTCTGCCGTGGGAGCGCCGAGTTCACCCTCTGGTAGTTCGAAGATCTTCCAAGGGATCAGGGCACCGCCCCAGTTGCTCACAAAGATGAACAGGAACAAGGTGCCGATGAATGGCAGCCAATCGCGGTAGTACTTCTCGCCGATGTTGTCGCGGGCGATGTCGCGGATGAAGTTCCAGAGGAACTCCATCAGGTTCTGCAGCCCCAAAGGGTCGCGCTGCATGTTGCGGGTGCCAGCCAGCACCAGGGCAAGCAGGATGCCAATCAGGATCCAAGAGCTCAGGAAAACCTGGCCATGGAGGTACAGATCGCCGATCTGCCAATACAGGTGGTGGCCCACTTCCAGTTCAGCGAACGGAAGTGGTAGGGGCAGCAAAGCCATGGGTGCAGAGAAAAGTGCTCAGCTTCAGCGGTCGTCGAAAACGTGCTGAAGAATCAGGGCGGGCTTGTAGAGAAGGAATCCCAGGAAAGCCGGCAACAGATCGAGCTGGGGCAGCTTGGCCGAACCAACCACAAGCAAGGTTGGAACGATGAGCTGAAAACGCCCCAGTCCACGGGACTGGTCACTGAGCCGGGCCACACTGCGGGCAAGCAAGCGCACGTACAAAAGTCCGGCGCAGGAGCCCACAAAAACACTGCCAGCCACCGAAAGGTTCATGGTGAGAGCCACGATCGGAATCGTGACGACGGACACCAGAACGGTGGCCAACAGCAGACGACGCTGAAGACGGTAGAAATCCTCCAAGCGCTGCCTGAAATGGCGCGCGGAATCTATCACGCGTATTTCCTTAAGCCTTCAGCAGCACCAGCCGCCGATCCACCAGGCGGCGAATCACCGTCGGCTCAGCCAGGGTTCCCAGCGGAGCATCGGGCTGTTCCTGCAGCCTCTGCAGCAACTCCCGCTCCTCATTCGAAAGCTGCAGCGGTTCCATATCGGTGCCAAGGATCGGATCCGGCTCACCCCACAGACAGGGCTGGCGCAACCCATGGGACTGCAGCAACGCCTCATCGCTCAGCACTGCCGGTTCGATCGGCTGGGCAGAAAGGAAAAACTCGAAGTGGCTGATGTCGGGATCCAGCTGCTCCACAAGATCCCATTGCTGAGGAAGGGGCAACGCTTGGGCACGCTCCAACAACTCCCCGTTCAACAAGCGTGCCGGATCCCAGACCTCCGGATTCGAGAAGCCGGCGAAATGAAGGCCTGCCGTGGCGATGTATTGGAACAGCCGCTCGAGGTTGTAGCTGGTCTCCTGCGGATGCAGATACATGTCCGCGAAGTTGGCATCCGCAGCACAGTCCACGGCCCAGCGTTCACGGTGATGACGGGCGAGACGATTGGTTTCGGGCAGGGTGTCGAAGAGATCCCTACCAAGGCGCAGCCCCTCAGCCCCGGTACCGGCCTGCAGAAGAGTGAGAGCTTTCTGGGTCCGGTGAATCTCCCAGCGCCCTGCATCGGCATAAAGAAAGAGATGGAGCAAACCATGGGGGGCCAACAAACCGCTTAAAGCGCGCAGGCCCGCTTCCGGCTGATCCAGGTGGTGCAACACCCCCACCGAATTGATGTAATCGAAGGGTCCTTCGTCAGCGAGATCCAGAAGACTGCGCTGCTCCTGACGCAGGGAGGTCACCTGCTGGGCCGCCCCGGAGCGCTGACACCGTTCCTGCGCCACCGCCAGGGCCCCATCACTGATATCCACCCCCAGCACATCCGCACCCGGATTGAGATGGCAGAGATAGTCAGTGCTGACGCCGGTGCCACAGCCGGCATCAAGAATCCGCGGCCGCTCCATCCCAGATGGGATCAGTCCGTGGACTGCGGCCAGAACGCTGCGGTGACACCACCGCCAGTTGTATCCCGGGGGCGGTCCGTCCTGAAGCGGGTCGCCCGGGAAAGGGAAGCGGTCATAGAACGCACTCACCACGGGGGTCGCAGCATCACTGGGCTTTGGGTGGGCCATGGAGTGCAGATTCGGCGCCTGCGAGCTTTTCACGTCACACCCAGCGAGACACTCCGACACCGCAGGGCCTGCAAACATTTGTTCATGGGGCCGCGGAGCACCATCCCGACAGCCGTAACGTGGCGCGATCCGGCTTGCTTTCGTCGATGACAGTGACCGCCAGCAGCGGCAGCCCGCGCGTGTCTCCCCAACTGTTCGACACGCTGCCGCTCTCCAGCGTCCGTCAGGCAGAGCAGCAGGACCGTTTCCCTGACAACGGGGAACTGAACAGTCTTGTGACCTTCTTCCGAACTGGTCAGGACCGGATCGAGGCGTCCAGGATCATTGCGGCGAATGCCGAGGCCATCGTGGCCCGCGCCGCCAACAGAATTTTTGTGGGGGGCACGCCCCTCTCCTTCCTTGAATCGCCGCTAACAACAGGCGAGACCGGACGCATTAGTGGTCAGGGGGGCACACCACTGGCAGCAGACCAAGCCGCCTTTGAACAGTCGGTACGCACCTTCACCGGCGACAGCGGCAGCACAAAGAGAGGCAACTTTCTGACCCGTCTTTTGGAAGGAGCCGGTGGGGATGCTGATATTCGTGTGGTGCTTCCGACAGGCTTCAACGCCATCAGTGTTGCCAAGTACGGCCCGGCGTTCATGCGCAAGTCGGTGCGCGATATGGGCTGGTTCCTGCGTTATGTGGGTTACGCCCTGGTGGCTGGTGACCCCAGCATCCTCGCGGTGAACACCCGCGGCCTGCGGGACATCCTTCTGGAAAACTGCTCCCTGGCTGCCACCAACGTGGCCCTTCAGGAGATGCGGGCAGCCTCCGCCGAACTGCTACGGGACCGTCCTGAAGCCCGTCAGATGACCATCGACTGCTTCAACGTGCTGTTGCAGGAGCTGGCCATACCCACCCCCAGCACCAAGCAGCGACAGGGGAGTGCAGTTCAACAAGGCTTGCAACTCCCGGCGATCTACGCCCTTGCCTCAGAAGGCCGCCAGCTTTTTGAGATGCGGCCGGGCCTCTCCGGAGCAGAAAAAGCAGAAATCATTCGCGCCGCTTACCGCCAGGTGTTTGAGCGCGACATCGCCAAGGGTTACTCCCAGACCCCCTGCGCAGACAAAGCCAGCGCGGTCGCCCAAGGCCAGATCTCGATGCGCGAATTCGTTCGCGCCCTCGGCCGCAGCAAGGAATATCGCCAGCAGTTCCACGACGGTTTCGTCAACAGCCGTGTTGTGGAACTGGCCTATCGCCACTTCCTCGGACGGGGCATCAGCTCCCTCGAGGAATTCCGAAAGTCGTTCGCCATCCTCAGTGACCAGGGCCTCAATGGCCTCGTGGATGTACTGGTGAATTCCTCGGAATACGCCCAGGCCTTTGGTGAAGAAACAGTTCCCTACCTGCGTGATCTCGGCACGGAAGCCCAGGAAAGCGCCGGCTGGGGATCCAACCGAAAGCTCTTCAACTTCAGCGCCCCCTTCGATGGCGCACCGCAATACGTCACCCTCTACGCCTCCTACCGCCAACCGTTTGCCGACCAGCACGTCTACGGCGGTGGCAATGATCCGGTGGCCAACAAATTCGGAGCCATCTTCCCGAGCGGCACAGCTTCAGTGGCCACCCGACCGGCCCCCTACGGCTACGACAGCCGCCGCCTGCTCGTGAGCAATGGGCTCAACAGCCCCGGCCAGCTGGACAGCGACAGTTTCCGCAAGAGCCGCCCACGCAAGAGTGGTCCGCGCGTCATGCGACTTCAGCAGATCGCCACGGGTGGCACTGTGAATCCAGGCCGTGGTGGTCAGCCCAGCGTGCGCACGACTGAGGCCAGCACCCAAGCCGTGATCAAGGCGGTTTACGTGCAAGTGCTAGGCAACGGCGGCTATGCGGGAGAGCGAATGAGCTCTGATGAAGCCCGCCTCGAAAACGGGGATATTCCGCTCAAGGATTTTGTTCGGGCCGTCGCCAAATCCGATGCTTTCCGACGCCGCTACTGGAGCGGCCTTTACATCGTGAAGGCGATCGAAGTGATGCATCGCCGTTTGCTTGGACGACCCACCTTCGGACGCTGGGAAATAGATGCCCTTTTCGATACAGCCGCACGACACGGTTTCTATGGAGTGGTGGACGCACTGATCGACAGCAAGGAATACAGCCAAGCGTTTGGAGCCGACACAGTCCCCTACGAACGTTTCATCACACCCGGTGATGTGACTGCTCGCCGTGCTCCCGGCTGGTCACGTCCTCTCAAGATTGAAGCTGCCGCTGATCTGACCCTTGGCAGCCGTCCTGAAACACAGCGATCCGAAGCATTCCGCAGCAGTGGCGATGTAACACCACGCAACCTGCCTGACACGCAAAAGGCAACCAGCCAAGACTTCACGACAACAACCAACGCAAACGCCGCGGGGCCCAGTTGGCTGTCGGTGGTGCGTCGACAAGGTCTTGCATCCAACAAGACTGGCTTCCCAATGCGTCGAGCCAGCAACTCAACGCCGACCAGCATCGGTGGTCGCACTTGGAGCGTTGAGCTCATTTCTTCCAACGCGCGGAGTGGACAGGCACTCCCACGCATGGGAATGGCCCTTGTCACGGAAGGAGCTTCAGGGTTCCGCCTGCGGGGTGGACTTCCCGCGATGCTCGAGCTGAAACAGCCTTGCAGCGAAGATGAGCTGCAGACCGTTCTCGATGCGACTTACAAGCAACTGCTCAACCGTGTCCCCACCGGAAGTGAGCGTCTGATCAGCGCGGAGTCACGTCTGCGCAATCAGGACATCGACCTGGCTGATTTCATCGCTGAAGTGGCGATGAGCGAGGCGTTCCAGAACCGGATCTCCTCGATGGCACCGCTTCGGGCCGCTTCCGCTGCTGGTTTAGCCCTGCTGGGACGAGCGACCACACCTGCTGAGACCAGCCGCTTCCTGATCACACGAGCCCAGGCAGGCCATGGTGCTGCGGTGACCGAATTGCTGGCAGATCGCATCGGTACAGCGGTGCCTCGCGTTGATGGCATGAACACCAGCTCAGGGGTTCCACAGGCCACAATTCAGCGGACAGCATCGCTGTACAGCGGAAACGCCGGCATGAATCCCCCCTCGAGCGAGGCGATCTAAGCCGTAAGGCCCATTTCAGTGACAAACAACCGCCACATTCGCGACGGTTGTTCTCATTCGATCCCGGTGAAGTACAGCTTCCTCGGGATCATTTTGTGCGTCTAAGACGCATCCGGAGCGAAGTCGCAGATCGCAGTTATGCCAGCACTTTTCTGCGCAACAAATCAGCCATGAAGAACTGTTACCCGGGCAAAACTCCCCGGCCATGGTCAGCGCAGAATGCCTCAGCCGAATCCAACGGAGCGAGCTCACAGCGGTCAGTGTTGACCGATGTGAACAAGTCTCACTCCCGACGCTTCGACCCCCTGTCCCAGCCTTTAGTCTGAGACTCGATCCTTCGGGATCACCCCTTATTCACCGGATACCGGTCTCCTACGGGCGGCCGCTTGTTTCGAGGCAGAACTGCATGAGCATCGTCTCCAACTCGATCATCAACGCGGACGCCGAAGCCCGCTACCTCAGCCCTGGCGAACTCGACCAGATCAAAGCCTTCGTCACCGGCGGTCAACGCCGTCTGCGCGTGGCTCAGGTCTTGTGCGAGAGCCGCGAGCGCATCGTCAAGCAGGCTGGAGGTCAGCTGTTCCAGAAGCGTCCCGACGTCATCTCCCCTGGCGGTAACGCCTACGGCGAGGAGATGACCGCCACATGTCTGCGCGACATGGATTACTACCTCCGCCTTGTCACCTACGGCATCGTTGCCGGTGACGTAACTCCGATTGAAGAGATCGGTGTGATCGGCGCAAAAGAGCTCTATCGCTCCCTGGGAACCCCTCTGGAAGCATTGGCTGAATCCGTGCGCGAGATGAAGATCGTCGCCATGGGCCTCCTCACAGGGGCCGACGCAGAGGAAGCCGGCACCTACTTCGACTACGTGGTTGGCGCCCTCGCCTGAACCGCTCGCTGATTTTCTCCCTCGTCTCCTCACGGATCCATGCAAGACGCCATCACCAACGTCATCAACAAGTCGGACGTCCAGGGCCTGTACCTGGATACGTCCTCGATGAGCAGCCTCGAGTCGTATTTCGCCAGTGGTGAACTGCGCGTGCGCGCTGCCGCCACCATCAGCGCCAACGCTTCAGCCATCATCCGTGATGCCGTTGCCAAGGCTCTGCTGTATTCGGACATCACCCGTCCCGGCGGCAACATGTACACCACCCGCCGCTACGCAGCCTGCATCCGCGATCTGGACTACTACCTGCGGTATTCCACCTACGCCATGCTCGCCGGCGACACTTCCATCCTCGATGAGCGGGTGCTTAACGGCCTCAAGGAGACCTACAACTCCTTGGGAGTTCCCATCGGCGCCACTGTTCAGGCAATCCAAGCCATGAAAGAAGTCACCGCTGGCTTGGTCGGCCCTGACGCCGGCAAGGAAATGGGCGTCTACTTCGACTACATCTGCTCCGGCCTCGGCAACTGAGCCCCATGCGGTTGTTCAAAGTCACAGCCTGCATCCCCAGCCCTGAAAAGGTTCGGACGCAGCGCGAATTGCAGAACACCTTCTTCACCAAATGGGTTCCCTATGACAGCTGGTTCGCTGAGCAACAGCGCATCCAGAAACAGGGTGGACGCATTATCAAGGTGGAACTCTGCACCGGGGGTCAGCAGGTCAACGTCGGCAACTGAACTCCGTTCCAATTCAAGGCCAAGCCCGGTTCAACACCGGGCTTTTTTATGGCCCATCAACCATTCAGCGTCTTCGCCACCAGAAGCTCTAGATCCGGCAAATCAGCCGCGTCGGCCTCACCCAACCAGAGCACGTACTCGTGGTTGCCGGCGGGGCCTGTGAGCGGAGAGGCCACGAGGCCCTGCGGCTGCCAACCCGACTCCCCAGCGGCTGTGATCACGGATTCGATGGCATCACGGTGGGCCGCCGGATCACGAACCACACCCCCCTTGCCGACCCTGTTCTTACCGACCTCAAACTGCGGCTTCACCAGCACCAGCGCCTCGGTACCTGGACCCTGCAACAGCCGGCGCAAGGCAGGAAGGATCAGACGCAGCGAAATGAACGACACATCGGTGACCGCAAGACTGGGCCAGGGGTCATCTGCCGTGTAGAGAACCTCGGGTTGGAGGTGGCGCAGATTGGTACGTTCACGCAGCACCACCCTGGGATCGGTGCGCAGGCTCCAAGCCGTCTGGCCATAGCCCACATCCACGCCATAGACACGGCTGGCTCCATGCTGCAGCAGGCAATCGGTGAAGCCACCAGTGGAGATGCCGCCATCCAGGCAGACGCGATCCTCCACCCGTACAGAAAAGGCCTGCAATCCAGCCAACAGTTTTTCGCCGCCACGGGAGACAAAGCGAGGGGGCTGTTCCACCCGCAATTCACGCTCGGCCGTGACTTCCGTGCCGGGTTTGTCGAGCAGCATGCCGGCACCATCCCGAACCTTGCCAGCACGAATCAGCTGCTGCGCCTGTTGCCGTGAACTGACCAGGCCACGGGTCAGGAGTTCCAGATCCAGACGCTGTTTGGACGCCATTGCGACATAAAAGCAGACCGATCCCGAAGAAAACCGGCGATCCAGAGCCTGAAGCCGGTTCTGCCGTGAGGATTTCCCCCAATCTGCGTCGAGGGACGTGTCCACCCACCGCCCCCAACCCGCCAACGTGGTGCCTCTGTTGAGGCCCGGCAGCTTTGTGCGGCTCGACAACCAGCCGTCCGACCTGCCTCCCTTCCAGGTGCTGCACTGCCGTGGGGGCCGCTGCTGGGTGCGCCAGCAATCCTGGGGGTCCCACGTGCAATGGGAAGTGGAGCACGAGCGCCTCAGTGCCGCCTGAACAACAGCATCTTTGCCTTGGCAAAGCCCAGCTTTCACGGCTCAATGGAGCATCGAGAGTCCCTCTGCCCAGTACCGGTGAACGCGACAGCGCCTAAGTCCATTTCTGCCAGGCGTGAAAAGACCGGGGGACGTAACAACGGAGTGTTTCAAAGGCTGCTGCCCTTGCCCTGGCAGCTCTGGCCGGCAGAGGCCCGCCTACTGATGGGATTGGCCGGGTTTTGGAGTGTTGCAGGACTGGTGATCCTGGCCTCGGCCAGCTGGTGGGTAGCCCTGCGGGAAATGGGTGATGGCGCCTTCTACCTGAAACGGCAGGCGATCTGGCTGATGGCAAGCTGGAGCCTGCTCGGCATCACGATCTCCACCAGCCTTCGGCGCTGGCTGCGCTGGTCAGGCCCGGGGCTGTGGATGGGCTGCCTGCTGATCGCCGCCACCCTGGTGATGGGCACCACCGTGAACGGCGCCAGCCGCTGGCTGGTGCTGGGGCCCCTGCAGGTGCAGCCATCAGAACTTGTCAAACCCTTCGTGGTTCTGCAGGCCGCCAACCTGTTCGCTCCCTGGAGCCGGATGAGTCTCGACCAGAAGCTTCTCTGGCTCGGCAGCTTTGGCGGACTGCTGTTGCTGATCCTCAAACAGCCCAACCTTTCCACCGCCGCCCTGATGGGACTCACCCTGTGGATGGTGGCCATGGCGGCTGGCCTGCGTTGGCGCAGCCTGGTGGGCACGGCCCTAGCCGGATCGCTTCTGGGCACCGCAAGCATCCTGATTAACGAGTACCAACGCCTGCGGGTGGTGTCGTTTCTGGATCCCTGGAACGATCCGATGGGGGATGGCTACCAACTGGTGCAGAGCCTGTTGGCGATCGGATCGGGAGGCTGGATGGGCCAGGGGTACGGCCTCTCCACCCAAAAGCTGCAGTATCTGCCGATCCAGAGCACCGACTTCATTTATGCGGTGTTCGCCGAAGAATTTGGATTTGTCGGCTCAGTGCTGCTGCTGTTGTTCCTCATGCTGGTGGCCTGGGTGGGGCTGCGAGTGGCCCTGCGCTGCCGCAGCAACCAGGCGCGGCTTGTGGCGATTGGTTGCACCACGATCCTTGTGGGCCAATCGATTCTGAACATTGCAGTGGCCTCTGGGGCCATGCCAACGACCGGTCTGCCGCTGCCCTTGATCAGCTATGGAGGCAACTCGCTGATGTCGAGCCTGGTGATCCTGGGGCTACTGATCCGCTGTTCGCTGGAATCCACCGGCTTGATCGGCGGACGATCGAGCACGCGACCAAGGCCAGTGCGCCAACGCTGAGCTTGACGAGCCAACCGGCTTGCCTGGATAGGCTTTGGAAACTCGTGGGCTTCTGTGGACCTGCTGCTGCTCTCCGATCTGGCCCAGAGCAGCGAACAGCTGCTGCAGCGTGCCCTGGCGGATCCCGGTCCGCTGACCCTGGCACTGGTGTTTGGTGGCGGCGCACTCACCAGCCTGGGGCCCTGTTCCCTGTCGTTGCTACCGGTGACCCTGGCCTATCTGGCGGGCTTTGAAGATGGCCAACCGGCCTGGCAGCGGAGCCTGGCCTTTTGCGGCGGCATCGTCGGTGCTCTGGTGGTGCTGGGCAGCGTCAGCGGGCTGCTGGGCCGAATTTACGGGCAGGTGCCGGCACTGATTCCCACATTGGTGGCGATCCTCGCGGTGGCAATGGGGCTGAACCTGCTGGGGGTGCTGCGGATTCCGCTGCCCAGTGGTCCGGATCCGGAGCTGTGGCGTCAAAAGGTCCCGGCCCCACTGGCACCCGTCGCGGCTGGACTGGCCTTCGGCCTGGCGGCCTCCCCCTGCACCACACCAGTCTTGGCGGTTCTGCTGGGCTGGATCGCCCAAAGCGGACGTCCCCTGGCGGGAGTGGCCCTGCTCAGCAGCTTCGGCATCGGCCAGGTGCTGCCTCTGCTGCTGGCCGGCACATTTGCAGCCGCCATTCCCAAACTGCTGGCGTTGCGGGGCATCAGCCGCTGGGTGCCGCCGGCCAGTGGCGTCGTACTGCTCACCACCGGCCTGCTCACTCTGCTGGCCCGCTGGAGCTGATGGCCATGGCGATGCTTAAACGCCTGGCGGCCTGGCTCAGCGATCTGCGGCTGGCGATCGTGCTGCTGCTGCTGATCGCCCTGTCCAGTGCCGTGGGAACCGCCATCCCCCAGGGGGATCCCCCCGTTAGCTACATCGATGCTTACGCCACGAGCCCCTGGCTAGGCCTGCTCCACGGCGAGGAAGTACTGCGACTACAGCTCGATCATGTGTATTCCAGCGGTTGGTTTTTGGCCTTGCTGGCCTGGCTCGGCCTCGCCCTGATCCTCTGCAGCTGGAGACGTCAATGGCCAGCCCTGGTGGCAGCCCGGCGCTGGATCGACTACCGAACCACGCGCCAACTGAGCAAATTGGCCATCGCCGAAAGCCAGGCCTGCCCGGACCCCAGCCAGGGGCTGACGCAGCTGGAGACGGTGCTGCGGGCCAGCGGATGGGAGGTGCAACGCAAGTCACAACGGCTGGCGGCCCGGCGCGGCGCCATCGGTCGGGTGGGACCCTTGCTCGTGCACACCGGCCTGGTACTGCTGATGCTGGGCGCGGCCTGGGGGGCACTGGCGGGGAACCGCCTGGAGCGCTTCCTGGCCCCAGGCCGCAGCCTCGATCTGCTGGATCGCGATGGCAGCAGTCAGTTGACGATCACCCTGGACCGCTTCGCCATTGATCGGGACCCGGCCGGCCGAACGGAACAATTCCGCTCAGCTCTGAAGCTGCAGGGACCTAACCAAAGCTTGGATGTCGAGATCAGCGTCAATCACCCGCTGCGGCATCGGGGCATCACGATTTACCAGGCGGACTGGTCATTGGCGACAATCAGCCTGCAGATCGGGCGCAGCCCCGTTCTGGAGCTGCCGTTGCAGACCTATCCGGAGCTGGGTGATCAGATCTGGGGACTGGTGCTGCCGACCCGCCCCGATGGGACGGAACCGGTGTTCCTGAGCCTGGACAGTGAACAAGGGCCCGCCACGGTGTTCGATGCGGACGGCCAACAGATCGCTCGGCTGCAGCCTGGCGGTCCAGCCGCTGAGGTAAAGGGATTACCAATGCGGGTGGACTCGGTTCTACCGGCCAGCGGCCTTCTGCTCAAACGGGATCCTGGCGTTCCACTGGTTTACTTGGGCTTCGCTGTACTGCTGGTGGGCGGTGGATTGAGCCTCGTGGCCACCCGTCAGCTCTGGGCCATCGCAACCGATGGAACCCTCAGTGTGGGCGGCCTCTGCAACCGCAACCTGGCCGCCTTCGCCAATGAATTACCCCAGTTGGTGCAGCAGGTGGTGGCTGCATCGGCCGACCCTGGGCAACGACATCAGCAGGGCTGACGGGTGCCGTGACTGACCCTTACCACCGTATGAACGTTGCCACGGGGATTGAAGTCGGCTTCCAACTGCATCCAAACCGGATCGGTGGCCGCGACCAGATCGTCAAGGATCCGATTGGTCACCTCCTCATGGGAGACCGACTGGTCGCGGAAGCTGTTCACGTAGAGCTTGATGGCCTTGAGCTCCACTACGCGGGGCCCTGGTTGGTAGATCAAGCGCAGCACGGCGAAGTCGGGGTACCCGGAGAAAGGGCACTTACAGGTGAACTCGGGCAATTCAATCGATACCTCATAGGGTCGCCCGGGCCGGGGATTGTCGAAGCAGATCAGCTCGGCTTCCGCGATGGCGCGTTCGCCGTAGAGGGGGGTCTGGGTCAAAGGGCTCAAGGGGCCGGTTCTGAGCAGTGACCCTAGGAAGTCAAGCTTCGGCAGCGTTCTGTAACAGCGGCCACGCACAGCTCTGAGAACCGCGGCATCCTTGAGACCAGATCAGTACTCCCCCCATGAAAAAGGTCGAAGCGATCATTCGTCCTTTCAAGCTGGAAGACGTAAAGGTGGCGTTGGTCGAAGCCGGAATCATCGGCATGACCGTGAGCGAGGTCCGCGGATTCGGTCGCCAAAAGGGTCAGGTAGAGCGTTACCGCGGTTCGGAATTCACCGTTGAGTTTCTGCAGAAACTGAAGATCGAAGTTGTGGTCGAAGACGACCGAGTGGAAGAGGTGGTCAAATCGATCGCCGATGCCGCCCGTACCGGCGAAATCGGCGACGGCAAAATCTTCATCAGCCCCGTTGAATCGGTGGTGCGCATCCGCACCGGCGACCGCGACAGCACAGCGCTCTGAGCTGCTGAAGTCAAAAAAGCTCCCAGCCCCCCGAGCCTTCTCCAAGGCTTAGCTATTCAAATCTGGCGAAAATACCGACTTCTTCGGCGAATTCGACTACCTGACACCAGACCCTGTTGCAACTCGCTCCGGGTCGAATGTTTCTACGCAGAATCACCGGAGCTGAGCCTCCTTGGGGATTCGGCTGCTTCTACAAGAGGTCGGGCACACCGCCCATACAGGCACAGAGGAGTGTGATGTTGTAGCTGTCGCGCAGGGGCAGCCCCATAGATTTGTTGGGTTGTTCAACCGAGCGCGCCGGTGATTGAGCGTTACACCCTCCCTGAGATGGGAGCCGTCTGGAGTGAGCAGGCGAAATTCCAGAGCTGGCTTGATGTGGAAATTGCCGCCACCGAAGCCAACTGCCGGCTCGGCCGGGTTCCCCAGGAGGCCCTCGACACCATCAAGGCCAAGGCAAGCTTCGAGGTGGAACGCATCCTCGAGATCGAAGCCGAGGTTCGTCATGACGTGATCGCCTTCCTCACCAACGTGAACGAGCACGTCGGCGATGCCGGTCGCCACATCCATGTGGGCATGACCAGCAGCGACGTCCTCGACACGGGCGTGGCCCTGCAGCTAAAACGCTCTGTTGCCTTGCTGCGGGACGAACTCGATCTGCTGGCTGAGGCCTTGCGCGAACTGGCCAGGGCCCACAAGAGCACGGAGATGATCGGTCGGTCCCATGCCATTCACGGTGAGCCGATCACCTTCGGGTTCAAGGTGGCCGGCTGGCTAGCGGAAACCGAGCGCAACCGCACCCGCCTGGAACGGCTTGAGCAGGATGTGGCCGTGGGCCAGGTCAGCGGTGCCATGGGCACCTATGCCAACACCGATCCCCAGGTGGAGGCGATCGCCTGCGAGATTCTCGGACTCACACCCGACACTGCAAGCACCCAGGTGATCTCCCGCGATCGGCATGCCGACTACGTGCAGACCCTCGCCCTTGTGGGCGCCTCCCTGGAACGCTTCTCCACCGAAATCCGCAACTTGCAGCGCACCGATGTGCTCGAAGTGGAGGAAAATTTTGCCAAGGGCCAGAAGGGCAGCTCAGCCATGCCCCACAAACGCAACCCAATCCGCAGCGAGCGGATCAGCGGTCTGGCCAGGGTGCTGCGGAGTTACACCATTGCTGCCCTGGAGAACGTGGCCCTCTGGCATGAACGCGACATCAGCCACAGTTCCACGGAGCGAATGATGCTCCCCGATTGCTCGGTCACCCTGCACTTCATGCTGCGGGAAATGACCAGCGTCGTGAAGGGGCTCGGTATCTATCCCGAGAACATGCGTCGCAACATGAATGTGTACGGCGGCGTGGTGTTTAGCCAGCGGGTGCTTCTTGCCCTAGTGGGCGCCGGCATGAGCCGTGAAGAGGCCTACCGGGTCGTTCAGCGGAATGCCCACACGGCCTGGAACACCGCCGGCGGCGACTTCCGCGCCAACCTCGAAGCGGATGGCGATGTCACCAGCAGGCTCTCCGCAGCCGAGCTGGCCGACTGCTTCAGCACCGCATTGCACCAGGAGCACCTGGGCGTGATCTGGGAGCGATTGGGGATCTAATCAGCGCCTGGGAGAGGATGATCCAAATCCCGTCGGCAGGCCGAGAAGCCGGAAGACCGAGGCCGCATCGACAATCGGCTCGAGCGGCAACATGGCATCAGTCATCGTGTCAGTGACCTTGGTGAAGGTATTGCGGTTCACAACCACAACATCACCATTACGCAGTGGCGGGTTGTTGGGACTACTGAGCACAGCATTGGGGTCGTAACGCAGTTGCTTGACCGTGGTGCGGCCCTGGCCATCCATGCGGATCAAGTCCACCCGCTTCACACTGCCGCGGCGGGTGACTCCACCGGAAGCCAGGATGGCACCGGACAACGGAGCGTTGGAACGGATTTCAACCACTCCCGGAGAAAAGACCTCACCAATGACCTGAACATTGATCGCCGTCGGGGAAAAGTTTGAGGCAGCAGTCGTCAGCAGGTCCACATTGACTGGCGATTTCGCCTTGTGAACGCGGATGCTGTCGCCGTCATAAATCAACGGGTTGGGAGCAAACCCTCCGTTTTTCAGCACAGTGAGGTAGTCGAAGACATAGCTCCGGGTGGGTCCACCAGGGGTTGCGGAAGGGCGTAGAAGCTCCAAACGGGCCAAATCCCCCGTAGCGCTAATCCCCCCAGCCTTCTGAATCACATCCACCATGGTCGGCCAGCCGCCCCCGTCGCTGCCGACTCCGGTGACCTCGCCACTCGTCCCCAGGGATCCCGAACTGTTGACAGGAAGGGTGAAAACTCCCGAGCGCAGGACCTGGCCAGTCACCGTGACACGGACCGGACGCTGCTCAACCAGGTCGAGATAGACCAGAGGTCGCCGCAGGAATTGGTTGTAGCCATCGGTGATCCGCTGACGCGCCTCCTCCAGAGTCAACCCCCACACCTCAACCGTGCCAAGCCGCGGCAGGTTGATGGTGCCGTCGCTCAAGACCTGAACCTGAGCCTCATAACCCTCGATCTTGAACACCGAGGTCACCAGCCTGTCCCCAGGAGCCAGGCGGTAGCGATAGGTCTGGGGCGGCAGCCTGGGAGTGGATGGCAACGGCGGCGGCGCCTGCAGCGGCGTGGTGCCCCTCGCCGGTGTTTTCAGCCAGTTGATCCGCTCTTCAGCCTTCAGCCCACCGCCCAGGAACACAGGAGCCATGAGCACAACCGCTGCAGCAACGCCTGCGGAGAGACCGGTCCTTGAGGGCACAAGCATGGGTGGAACTCAGACAGCAGCCAATTTGACGCCAATCTTCCCGCATAATGCGATTCAGGGATATGGCCCATGACGCAGACCGGACCAGCCGCGCAGGAAGACGTCCTGCTTCCTCAGGGCTGGAGCGAAACCAACCACGACAGCAGCCTCCTGTTCCGCCTCGACGGCCTTGAGCTGCATCTGATCCCTGGATCAAGATTTGAGGCCGTCGCCGATGCCGTCGGCACCCTGAGGGAATCCACCTACCGCCAGCAGCTTTCCGGCTCCGGCAGTACGCGGGACCTCGACGGCCGTGACGCGGCCTACGACCACTTAATCCTGCTGGAGGCCGGCAGCAGTGCTCTGGCGGGCTCCGCCAGGCTGCAGTTCATTCCTCAGTTCACAGCCGCTGAGGACCTTCCCGGCAGCCAGCAGTCCTACTTGGAGCATGTCTACCCCGGCATCAAGGCGATGCTGGCTGGGCAAACCCACCACGTGGAAATTGGCCGGGTGGCGTTGGCCCGCCGCTTTCAACGCCAACCGCATTCCCTAATGGCCCTCTTCCGCGGAGGGCTCCTAATCGCGGCTCGATCGGGATTCAGCATTCTGCATGGGTTGGTCTCTTACAACCACTTCGCCCACAGCGATGCCGTTAATACAGCCTTTCTGACTGCATTGATGCGGCCTCCGTACCGCAGGATCAGTCCGGTGCTGCCCCCTCCGCGTCACCCGATCAACGACATCCAGCCCGATGACAACATCCACCCGATCGGCAATGTTCAGGCCCTGGAAGTAGCGATCCGAGAAGAACACAGCGACGACTTCCGGCTGCCGGTTCTGTTGCGTCAATACTTCAATCTGATGGAAGCCAAGGTCTGTGACCTATCTCTGGCGAGGGATTTCAACCAGATCACTGAAATCCTGATGGCCGCCGACCTTTCTCAGCTGCCGAAAGATCGCCTGTCTTTCTTCATCGACGTTGACCACCAACCCGTCTACCAGCAATTCAGCTGGTACCGGGGGGAGTGATAAACGAAGCGGCGCTGGTACTTTGGCTGGATCAAAAGGGTGCGGGAGTTGACAGAGGGAATCTCCAATAAGCAACAGCTGGAGGGACGCCTTGTCGAGATCCTGCATCGCATTTCCGGCGCCGATCCATCTGTCATCACCCGTGATGCGCGCTTGATGGAGGACATCGGGATCGACTCCTTGGGGTTCTACGAAATTTTGATCGAGGCCGACACCTGTTTCGGTATTCGCATCCAAGAGGAGCAGCTGCTGCAATTCAAGACAGTTGGTGATATCCAGAGCCATCTGGAATCTCTCGACATCGATCTGACCAGCTCCAAAACCGCCTAACCGTGGCAGCGCTGCAACAGCTCTCCCAGCGTGTTTCGATCGTGGGCTGGGGGTCAGTCTCACCCCTGGGCTGTGACGCAGGATCAACCTGGGATGGCGTCTTAGCAGAGCGCTCCGGCATCCGCGCCCTGACCGCAACCTGGAGCGACGATCTGCCGGTACGCATTTCGGGCTGCGTGCCCGATGCCGCCACAGCGTCCCTGGAGCCGCTCCTGCTGCGCCGCTCCGATCGCTGCGCCCAGCTCGGACTTCTTGCCGCCCGGGAGGCCTGGGCCATGGCCACCGCAGCCATCGGAGGCATTGATCCTGCGCGCGTGGCTGTGGTGCTGGGCACCGGCATCGGCGGGCTCCACACAATGCATGAACAGCACACCCAGCTGACCGCCGGAGGACCGAGCCGGGTCAATCCCCTCACCGTGCCGATGCTGATCCCCGACGCAGCGGCCGGCCAAGTCGCAATCGACCTGGGCCTGCATGGTGGTGCGCACACCCCTGTTTCGGCCTGCGCATCGGGGGCCGAGGCCATGATGCTGGCCCAGATGCTGCTCAATGATGGGCGGGCCGATCTCGTCCTGGCCGGCGGCACCGAAGCACCGGTGAACCGACTGGGGCTCGTGGGCTTCTCCGCGATGCGGGCCCTTTCCTCCCGTAATGATGCCCCTGAGCAGGCCTCTCGGCCCTACAGCAAAGACCGGGACGGTTTTGTGCTTTCAGAGGGTGCCGGAGTGCTGGCGATGATGCGGGAGGAAGACACCCCGTGCGGTGCTGCCCTGGGTTGGCAACTCTCCTGCGGCAGCAGTAGTGACGGCCATCACATCGTGGCGCCTGAACCTCAGGGCACCCAGGCCAGCCTGGCGATCGAGGATGCCCTACGTCGGGCTGGAGTTGAGCCTGGCGATCTCTGTGCCGTCCAGGCCCATGCCACCGGCACCAGCCTTGGAGACCTCGCCGAAGCAAGAGCGCTGCGGCGCAGCCTGGGCTCTGCCGCCGATCACATCCCGGTCTTTGCACCCAAGGGGCAGCTGGGGCATCTGCTTGGAGCCGCGGGAGCCGTCGAAGCAATTCTTGGATTGCAAGCGCTTCGGCAGGGAACGTTGCCCCGCAGCATCAATTCCGATCCTCTCGACCCTGAAGTGGAGCTCGCCGTGACCAGCCAAGGGCCAGTCGAGCTTTCTGGCTCAGGTGCCGAACGACTGATGCTCAAGAACGCCTTTGGCTTCGGCGGACACAACATCAGCCTTGTGCTGTCTGCTCCCGGTAGTACTGCTGAACAGCAGCGCTGAAACCCTCCCGGTCTCGGGGGTCAGCGGGCAGCTGGAGATCATCCGCCCGCCCACGGCGGCAGTAAATCGTGCCCAATGGCGCTGTCAAACGACCCAGCAACAGCTGCAGCGGTTTGTAGCGAGCGCCGACGGCGCCCTCCAATCCGTCGTAGCTAAAGAACCACGGCACCACCCGGCCGCCGTAATGCTGGGCGAGCATGAAAGCACTCGGCGACACCCGCTCCTCAATCGGCGTCACAAGCGAGCCGTTGGGGGCAATCATGATTTCGCCGTGATCCCTCAACAAGGTTGAGGCACTCATCATCCCGGCGAGGCGGGACTGGGGCTGGCGATGGTCCAGAACAGCCGAGCCTGCGTTGCGCGCGGCAGCGGCATAACCGGGCAGCACCCAGCGCAGGTGCAGCTGCGCGGTGGTCAAGCCCGGCAAGCGCAGAACCCCTTGAGTCACAAGGCCATCACAGGGACTGCGGTGATTGAAGATGTGCACTAAGGGAATGTCGGCCGGTTCCGAGGGTTGGCTGTCATCCACCACCACCTGAATGCCCAGGGCCCGAAGAGCCACAGAGGACGCCAGGGTCATCAAGGCTGCTGCCCAGTCCGGTCGTCGCAGCAGCATGGCCGGCAGCTGCAACCCGTAAAGCGTGAAACCCAGAGCGGCCCAAGCCAGCCGTGCCATGAGTCGCCCGAGCAACAGCACGGGATTACTCAGCGTCCCTGATTTCGGGATCGGAAGTCTGGGGCTGGGGGGGAGCTGACGGGCTTCCGGACCGATCGGGAACGTGGTGCGGAAGGGGAAATCTCCATCGAAATTTCCATTCACCTGCGTGGTGAGCACCAAATGGTTGTAGAAGCGATAAAACAGAGCTCGATCACTGGGCTGAGGATCACACCAGAACGCATTGAGCGGTTTCTGATCCGTTAGCCCCTCCAAGTTGTAGAAGGTGTTCCCCATCGTTTTGGTGGGCACCGCATGGAACAAAGCCTGCAGACCCACGGTGCTGTTCACCGTGATCACCCCGCGGCAAGTCCGCAGGTATCGGCTGAGGGGGCCATCGTGGATGTAATGGACCCGGCCCGAGACGCCGTATTGCTTGGCGAGAAGCCGGATCAGAGATGCGTAGTTGTTGTAGCCCCGATCCCGAGGATGGTGCTTAAAGGCCAGATGGTCGGAAGCGTGAGCATGGCCGGCGAAAGAGCGGATGACATCTTCAATGAAGTCATGCATGCCGCGATAAGGCGACCCCATCTGAATCTGCGAATCACTCGAGACCTGCAGAACAGCAAGGAAAAAAGAGAGGTGTTCCAGCAACCGCTGCTTCACCGATCGTTCTTGCCAGCGATAAAGCCAATAACGCCAGGTGCCGCGCACCTGACACCAGAGGAAGCCTGGTGAGGGCTGAAGCTTGTGCTCCCCCTCAATAATCGGGTAGCGGGTAAAGGCGTGCTGAATAAATGTCGGAGCCTTCCAAGCCTTGCGCCAGCGCCAGCCCGGATCCAGCACGATGTTTTGCGGCAGCTGGTCGCATTGGGGCAACGCCCTGTAGAAGGCTGCTGGCTGGTTGAGGTTGGAGCGAGCATTCACCCGGTCCCTTTCCAGGGTCACGTAGTTCGGGCGCAGGTAACCCAGCTCAAAGACCCAGGCCTCAATGCCGAGGTTCTGCGCCTCTTCAATCGCGATCCGGTGGGGAATGATGAAGTCGCCATACATAAAGATGTGGCGTATTCCCCGCTCTTCGATCAGCCGGCGAAGGAAGGGCCGCCAAGACTCCATGCCCTTGCCGTACGGCACACAGACATCGGCCGGGAAGCCGAATTCCCGCAGGGGGAACGCCACCTTGGTGACCGGAATGCCGCACCCCTGCAGGTAGCGACAGAAGCGAGCGAAGAACAGACCGATGGGGCCCATCAACAGCAGAACCGGTCCGTCGATCCGCACCTGCACTAGAGCTGGCGCCCGTCCCCTGGCCAAACTGCATCCCGCCCATGAATGAGCAAAATCCTGGCACGCCTCAACGGCGCCGGAGCCGGCCCCAGTGGCGGAACAGGGCCTGCACAAGCGTGCGCCGCTGCGGTGGAGCGGCGCGCCAGGCCACCAGTTCGTCGATGGCCTGCTCCGGCGTAATGAACCAGCCGCTGTCGCGGCTGACGTAGCGGGGATAGTCGATCAGTGCGGCATGAACCAGCTCGTCCAGCGACAAGGGCCGCTGACGGCGGCCGCAATGCTCGCGGTCGTGGGTGAGTCCCCAGCCGGCATAAAACGGCAAGCCCCAGCAATGCACCTCCAGGCCGCGCAGCAACGCCTCAAACCCCGCCAGCGATGTGAGCACATGCAGAGCATCGATCTGAGTGAACAGCTGCTGAATCGAGCCCTGCGGCAGCACAACATCACAGAGCTCGGCGGCATCTTCCTCGCCAGCACCGGCACGGCAGAGGCCGGCCACAACATCCGGATGCGGTTTGTAAACGAGATAAGCCTCCGGCTCCGCCGCCCGCACCGCCGCCAGCAAGGCACGGTTACTGCGCAGGCCAGGGGCGCCATAGCGGATTGACGCATCGCTTTCCACCTGTCCGATCACCAGCACCACCCGGCGCTGACGAGCAGGACGAAGCCAAGGCTCGGCCTGGAGGTTGTATTTGGTGATCGCCTCCTCCACCAACCGCTGACGCAATGCTGAAGCCCTCTGCCGTTGTGCAGAGGCCCACTGCCCCGTTGCCAGGTGTGTTTCCAGATCGCTGGGTCTGGTGGCGTCGTAATAAACGCCCTGGTGATCCACCACCCAGGACACCGGATCCACCAGATCAGCCCCCAGTCCGACCGAGCGGAGAAAGCCGTCTTCCACCTGCAGCACAGGCAGCTGCCGACGCGCAGCGGCCTCGAGCAGCCGCGGCCTGGCGCGGCGACCCCAGACCACCACAGCATCAACGCCCTGCGGAATCCGCCGCCATGGAGCGCGAAACCGAAGCTGACCGCCCGCCATGAAACGACGCAAACTGCGCTGTTTCCAGGGCGTGAAGCCGAAGGCCACACATCGCCGCGGCGGTTGCCTCTGCAGGCGCCGCTGTAAACCAATCGCATCCATCAAGGTTTCGATGCTGCAGGGCTGATGCCGGTGGGGGTCGATGCAGCGGCAGGCACCTACCAGTGCGGCATGCACCAGTGCCTCCAGGCTGGCTCCCTGGCGTCGCCGGGCCGGGGCTTCACATCGGTCATGGGTCAGCCCCCATCCGGCATAGAAGGGCATGCCAAAGCAGTGAACAGGGCGCCCCCACAGCAAAGCCTCAAATCCCATCTGGGAGGTGACCACATACACCGCCCGAGCCCCCTCGAGCAGCTGCGCGGGATGACCACCATCCGCACTCAAGCGAACGCGGGGCTGGGCCAGATCCCGGGCATTGAAATGGCCCCGGGCGCGGCCGGAGATCACATCCGGATGCACCTTCAGCACCACCGTGCAGTCGGGATGTTCGACCAAGGCGGCCTGAAGCATCCGCTGAAAACAATTGGCATCGGCCAGTCCGAGAGCGATCGATCGATCCCCGGCGGATTGATCCACAACCAGCACATAGGGCTCTTGGGGAGCTTCCGCCTCCACGGGAGGGTTTACCTTGCTGAGCCGCTGCTCGCGCCAGAGCCTCTGCAGTGCGCGGGAACGATCGGCCTCAGCCGCGGTAATCGGCGCCGCGATTAACTGCTCCATTCGGCTGGGGGCCGTTGCATCGAAGTGCACCCCCAGCTCATCCACCAGCAGACCCAGCGGTGGGTGAGCCCGGCCCTTGGCCATGGAGCGCAGCAGACCGTCCTCGAGATGCCATACCGGCAGGCCCCAACGGCGGGCGAGGTGCTCTACCCGCAGCGCACTGGGCCGCCGCCCCCAGGCCAGCAGCACGTCTACATCACGGCGACGGCCCGGCACCAAACGATCCGGCGCCATCAGCTGCGGCAGTGAGCGGTGCGCAAGCATGCCCCGGGCAGGAACACCGAGCCGCAGAGCAGCAGGCCTGGTCATCGGGTAAGACAGGACGCACTGAATCCTCACCGATGGCAGTCCCCCGTGGCGCGCTGGCCTTGATCCCCGCCCGCGGTGGATCGAAGGGAATTCCGGGCAAGAACCTACAAAAGGTGGGCGGCGTGCCTCTGGTTTGCCGCAGCATTCGTGCTGCCCAGGCCAGCCACGGCGTTGGCCGGGTGGTGGTGAGCACCGACGATGACGCCATCGCGGCAGCCGCCGAAGTCGAGGGCGCGGGTGTCATTCGGCGCCCCGCAGCCATCGCTGGCGACACGGCCAGTTCGGAATCGGCGCTGTTGCATGCTCTCGACGTCTTGGAACTGGAGGGTCCTTTGGAAACCGAGCTGGTTTTCCTGCAATGCACCTCCCCGTTCACGACTGGGGCTCAAATCGATGCGGTGCTGACTGCCTTGAGCCCAGAACGCTGCAACAGCAGCTTCGCCGTCGCCCCATGGCATGGCTTCCTCTGGCGCGCCGATGGGCGGGGCATTAACCACGACCCTGAGCAACCCCGCCAACGCCGCCAGGACCTGGAACCGGCTTTTCTCGAAACCGGTGCGATCTACGCCATGCGCGTCGCCGCCTTCCGGCGCTGCGGCAGCCGCTTTTGCCGTCCGTCAATCCCGGTGGTGCTGGAGCAGATGGGGCCAGAAATCGACACGCCCGACGATCTGGCCCTATGCCGCAGCATCGCGGCACAGAAAGCCGAGTAATTTTGCTCGGCAAAGTGTCGGAGTCGATGGCGCCCGCAGAATCCAAGCGCCTCCTCGGCCGCAAGGTCACAGCCGTTGCCTGCTTCGACTCCTTCGGGAAGCTGGCGATGACCATGCTGGCTGCCTGCCGGCGGGAGGGAGCTGAGACCACCCTGTTGCTGCTTCAGCTGAACAACCGGGCCCTGTCCAGGCGGCAGCGCCTCGAAATTCGGCGGATCGATCCCAAGATCCGCATTGAAAAACACAACTGGAACGATCTGCGCCAGCTCTGTGGCGCCATGGCTGGGGACGTCGATGGATTGATCTTGGGTCTGGATGGTCAGCGCAGCCGCGATGCTCTGCTGCAACTCCAGAACATTTGGGCGCATCAAGAGCAACGGCCACGCCTCATCAGCGCTTACCCGGGAATCCTGTTCCGGTTTGGTCTCGAAGGGATGATGGATCGGTCGGGCGCCGACTTGCTCTGTCTCAACAGTGCTGACGATCTGGCCCTTTATGGGCGAGGTCGCAAGGCCCTCGGCCTCGACAGCAGCAATGCCGTGGTGACGGGCCTGCCGATTCTTTGGCATACAAAACCGCGCACATCAGCCCCGGAAACCCCCTCGATCGTGTTCTTCGAACAGCCCTCGATTCCGGTGCATCCCCTACAGCGCCGGTTCCTTTGTGAGCAGATCAAAGAGCTAGCCGAGGCCTGGCCCGATCACCCCGTGATCTTCAAACCGCGAACGTCGAGCATCGAGAGCACCCTGCACCGGCGCCATGGGGAGATGGCGAGTGTGATCGACAAGATGACGCGCGATCAGCCGAATCTTCGCCTCAGTTTCAAGCCCGCCACCCGACTGCTGCGCCAGTGCGGTTGCGCCATCACCGTCTCCTCGACGGCCGCCATGGAATCGATGGCGATGGGGATCAGCACACGCATCGTTGGTGATCTGGGCGTAACCGAAACCCTCGGCAACCACTTCTTCGCCAGTTCGGGCGCCATTGCCAGCTTCGCTGCGATCAAGGCCAACCCCTTCGACGTCACCCATGACGCTCAATGGCTCGAGCAGCAAGGCCTGCAGCGGGACGGTGAGGATCGCTTCATCACGGCCTTAGTCGACCGACTGAACAGACCGGCCACACCCCTTGGAACCTCAAACCATGGTCCCCTGAGCTGGGGCAGCAGTGACTGGCAGAAGGCTGCCTTGCGCAACGGGGGCCGAAGGATGCTGAGCAGTGGTGGCGCCCGCTCCAGCCAGCGCAAACGGCACCGCACCCGGCGCATGCTGCGCAGCCTGCGGGACAGTGTGGTGGGGTTCGGCTGGCTGTCGAAACTGCTGCGGGAACGATGACCCTTCTGCTGGTCAGCGACGGAGGGCTGGAGCGTTCCGCCTGCTTGCTGATGGCAAAGGCGCTGGAACACCAGGGTCAGCGCTGCATCACGGCTGGGCCAAAACTTCATGGACACCAGCCCCTGGCCACACCTGCACAGCAGCTGAACATCGATCTGCAGCATCTGCCCGCACACCCTCTGTTGGATCAGGTCTCAGCCATTGGCTTGTTCCTGGAGAAGCCAGAGCAGGTTCAGCACTTCATCGAGACCTATCAAGGCCTCTGTAACGCGCGCGGTCGGCGCGCGGCGAAGCTATTCAGTGGCCCACTCGTGCCGTTGGTGGGCGATGCCCTGATCCGCGATCTCACGCTGCGCATGGGCTGTGATCTTCTTCTGGTGAGCGGCGAACACCAGCGCCGTCAACTTCGATCACTCACCTTCAACTGGCCCACCAGCCTGCCGACGCCGCCCGTGATCAGCACGGGCTTCTGGTTTCCCCACACCACACCCTGCGCTCCAGCCCAGCAGCCCCTGCTGCTCGCATTGATCCAAGAGAGGATCCCTACCCACATTGGAGCCCGCGATCAACTGCTGCGCCAACTCAACACCTGGGCGCGGCAACGGCCGAAATGGACCGTGATCTTGCAACGCGACCACAGCTGGAGCTCGACGACGGCGCTCATGCCAGGCGACGCACCCCTCGCCGAGAACTTGGTGGAAGCCTCACCAGGCCAGCTACTGCCACTGCTGGGATCCTGCACCGCCTGCCTGACGGTGAGTTCCCCTTGGAGCCTGGCAGCTATGGATTGGGGCCGCATCCCAATCATCGTGGGCGACTACGGCATCCATGATGAACAGAACACGACGGGCTTCTTCGGCTGCGGTGCCATGCATCGCCTGCGCAGCATCCCCAACCTCGATGCCGTGAACGCGCTGCCAACGGCGAACCGAACCTGGCTCGATGGCATGGGCGCTGACATCAAAGACGGACCGAAACGCCTGATCGAAGCCCTGAGCGAGCTTGCCCGCCGGGACGTGAGATGACAGCGACACCGACCCGGCCCACGCTCAACGTGCTGTTGATCGCTGACAGTGACAGCCAACTGCTGGCCTGCGAGGCCCTCTGCGGCGCTCCGACCGCGCTGAACGTGCACTGGACCCTCAACGTGATTCCACGGGATGGAACACCCCAGGGGTTGTTGCAACGCCTCGGTCAGCACGTCACCCTGCGCCACCAGGGCCTGGCTCGGCTGCTGAGCGATCAGCGTCTGCAGAGCTTTGATGCCATCGGCGTGTTCTTGACGGGCAGCAAGCTCAATGACATCCGTCTTGCCCTGCAACGGCATCCCAAACGCCCCTTGCTGTTCTGTGGTTTCAACGGCGTGGTGCTGGACCACTTCATCGAAGGGGTGAGCTGGCGGCTTGGCTACGACCTGATCTGCCTCAGCGGACCGCGTGATCAGGAGGCCCTGGCCCAGCTGGTGGAGGGGACCCCATTTACACATCAGCGCACCGTGCTCACCGGTCTGCGGCGCAACGCCCCCAGCTCAGACCTGGTTCCTGTCGCCCAGCGTCCGCGGCGCCTGGTGTTTGCCGAGCAAGTGATCATGCCCGCATCGCCCCCCGAACGGGCCCGGCTGGTGCGTCTGCTCAGCGATCTTGCCATCCGTTCGCCCAACTGGGAGGTGCTGATCAAACCCCGAATCGCGCCGGGGGACGCCACCTTTCATGACGTCGAAACCCACATCAGCACGACCCTGCAGCAGACCCTGGGGGTGCCTCCCGCCAATTTGCGGCTGGACTATCGCCCGCTGCCGGTGTTGCTGAAGCAAGCCAGGCTGCTGGCCACCCTTTCCTCGACAGCTTTTTTCGACGCCCTCGACTTCGGCTGCCGGACGATTGCCATTAGCGATCTGGGCCTGCAACCGGACTACGGAGGCCACGTTTATGCGGGCAGCGGGGTGTGGCGCTCCCTGGAAGCCATCCCCAACCTGGATGCCCTTGATGCCGAAGGGCCATCCCCAGATCCGCGCTGGCTGGATTGGATGGGCTACGGGCAGCAATTCAGCCCCTCCGCCCTGCTCCAGGCCCTGCAGGAGCAGAAAGGCCAGCCACCGCAATCCCTCCCCAGCACGATCGGCTACCCGGGCAATGCCCAGTCCAGCTTCAACCAACTGCGGTTGGGAGCGGAAGCCGCCATCGCCACTGGCGACTGGAGCAGTGCTCAGGAGCTGCTGTGCCAGGCGGCCCTGATGCGCCCGCTCCACCGCGGCGTCGCCCGTCGATATTGGGCTGTCCGCCAGCCCAACGCACTGCTCCGGCAGATCGCACTAGTGATCTCTTACAGAGATCTGAAGTAAGTTCGACGACTGACTCAACCCAGGTGGCCGACAGAACGGTGAGAGGCATCCTGATTGAGCGAAATTTCACCCAGTTTGTTGTCTTCGCGGAAGACAGCATCCTGTCGGCGCTGAGCAAGATCACGGCCAACCAGTCACGCCTGATTTTTGTTGTCTCGGAAAGCGGCATCCTCCAGGGTGTCCTCACGGATGGCGACTTCCGCCGCTGGATTGCCGGTTGCGGCGAGATCGACCTGAACCGGCCGGTCACCGCCGCCATGAACGCCAACTGCCGCTCGGCTGCCGAGGGCACCAGCGCAGGTGATCTGAGCGCATTACTCAACTCACGCATCATCGCGCTGCCCCTGCTGGACAGCCATGGCCGCATTGTCGCGGTGGCCCGACGTGCCACCGATGGGCTCCAAATTGGCTCCCATCGCATCGGCGATGCCGCCCCTTGCTTCCTGATCGCCGAAATCGGCAACAACCACAACGGCGATCTCGACACCGCTCTCCAACTCATCGATGCAGCCCACGCAGCGGGAGCGGACTGCGCCAAGTTCCAGATGCGGGACATGAGTCGGCTGTACCGCAATGCGGGCGACAGCAACGACATGGCGTCGGATCTGGGCACCCAATACACCCTGGATCTGCTGGAGCGCTTTCAGCTCAGCGACGATGAGCTGTTCCGCTGCTTTGATCACGCCGCCAGCAAGGGGCTGGTACCCCTCTGCACCCCATGGGATGAAACCAGCCTCGACAAGCTCAACCGCTGGGGGATGGAAGGATTCAAGGTGGCGTCGGCAGATTTCACCAACCACGCCCTGCTCTCCAGCCTTGCGGCCACAGGCAAGCCCCTGATCTGCTCCACCGGCATGGCCTCCGAGGTGGAGATCCGCTCCGGCATCCGTCATCTCCAAAATGAGGGAGCCGGGTACGTGCTGCTCCACTGCAATTCCACCTATCCGACCCCGTTCAAGGACGTCAACCTCCGCTATCTCGAGCGTTTGCGTGACCTGGCCGAGGCTCCCGTGGGCTATTCCGGCCATGAGCGGGGCATCGAAGTGCCCATTGCCGCCGCCGCCCTTGGCGCCGTGGTGATTGAGAAACACATCACCCTCGATCGCTCCATGGAAGGCAACGATCACAAGGTGAGCCTGCTGCCCGATGAATTCGCCCAGATGATCCACGGCATCCGCCGGGTGGAGGAATCGATGGGCAGCAGCGGCGAACGCAGCATCAGCCAGGGCGAAATGATGAACCGCGAGGTACTCGCCAAGAGCCTGGTCGCGACCTGCGACATCCCCGCCGGTATGGAGATCACCGAAACGATGGTCGGCATCCAAAGCCCGGGGCAGGGGCTGCAGCCCAACCGTCTGGAGGATCTGATTGGGAAGACGTTGCCGGTGAGCAAAACCTCCGGGGACTTCTTCTTCCCCTCAGACCTCGAGACCCCCGCCGCTGCCCCGCGCGCGTACCGCTTCCAACATCACTTCGGTGTTCCGGTCAGGTATCACGACATTGAGAGTTTTTCCGCCACCAGCAATCTCGACCTCGTTGAAATCCACCTCAGCTACAAGGACCTCGAGGTCAACCTTGATCAGGTGCTGCCGACACCACAACAGCTCGGCCTGGTGGTGCACGCCCCTGAACTCTTTGCAGGCGATCACACCCTCGACCTCTGCAGCGCTGATCACGACTATCGGCGTCACTCGATTGAGGAACTCCAGCGCGTGGTCGACATTTCCCGTGACCTGCGCCGTCGCTTCGACTGCCCCGATCCCGTCCTTCTGGTGACCAACGTTGGTGGCTTCTCAGAGCACCACCATCTCGAGCGCACTGAGTTGCAACCGCTACGGCAACGGCTGATTGACAGCCTTCAGCAGATCAACACAGCTGGCGAAGTCGAGATCATTCCCCAGACCATGCCTCCTTTCCCCTGGCACTTCGGTGGGCAGCGCTATCACAACCTGTTTGTCGACACCGACTTCATCCAAAAGTTCTGTCAAGAAACGGGCATGCGCGTCTGCCTGGATGTGTCCCACTCCAAGCTCGCCTGCACCCACCTCAATGCCTCCTTCAGCACCTTCCTCAAGGCGATCCTTCCCTTTACTGCGCACATGCACCTGGCCGATGCGAAAGGCGTCGATGGTGAAGGCTTACAGATCCACGATGGTGAAATCGACTGGGTCCAGTTGTTTGCCCTGATGGACCAGTTCGCCCCCAAGGCAAGCTTCATTCCCGAAATCTGGCAGGGCCACAAAAACAACGGCGAAGGCGCCTGGCTTGCCCTCGAACGTCTGGAAGGCTGTATTGAGCCCAGCCCGCAACGGCAGGTCGCGTGATTCAGCTCAAACCGAGCCGGATTGTTCTGCATTGCGGGCTGCACAAAACCGGCAGCACTTACATCCAGCGGAACCTTCAAACCAACCGCGAGCTGCTACTGGAGCATGGGGTGCTGTATCTCGGACCCAAGACCTTCAAAAAGCGTTGCTCCGAGTTATGGCGTCACCTGCAATGGGGCCGTTGGGATCGCAAAACGTCCACAAGCCTGACGTCACAGACCAGAACCACTCTGCTTGAGCTGGCAGGGGACCATCCGGAATCGATCCACACCATTGTTCTGTCTTTCGAGGCCATTTTTGGCACATTGCGCAGCGGCCTTGCGGAGCCCCCACGCAGAAAACCTCGCAATAAGGAACACAGGACGGGCTTGTATCGCTATGCCAAGTCGCGCACCAAACGCTTGATGATCGGGTTGGAAGACAGTCTTGAAGAACGTTCGATCGCGTGGACCATCCTGTTTGCCAGCAGAAGCCATGAAGCGTTTATCCGCTCATGCCATACCCAGCTGCTCAAGGAAGGGCGACACACTCCCGAAACAAGCCACTTCGACACGTTCCGACGAACAGCCGATTTCTCTTACACCGACCCCAACCACCTGGGGCAGACCCTCTCAAAGCTGAGTGGGAAACGCGACCTTAGTTTCGTGAGCATCAACTATGAACAAGCCAGCGATCCTCATGAGCCCAGGACCTTTTTGTGGAATGTGCTGAAGCTGGCCCTGCCCGAGCAAGCCGACCGGCTCAGACAGCAGCTGGAAGCGAACACGGACAACGTCAACCTGAACAAAACCACCAATCCAGGGCTGAACGAACGAGGGGTTGAACTGGCGATCCAGGCGCGACCACTGTTCAGCCGCAGCGAATGGAAGCTATTTCGCAAATTCCTCGAAAAAAATTTCGCCAAAGTCCGTTAATCCATGGCACAACCGCATCACTTCATCCGGATGAAACGCCACAACCTTCTCTATGGGCGGGTTCCAAAGGCGGCAAATTCCTCGATCAAAGCGGCACTATGCCGCTTGCTCAGCGAAAGGCCTCCCAAAGGCACCAAAACGACCTCTGACAAGTTCTGGCAGCACGAAACCAATCAGGAAACGGAGCTGATCACCCTGCGCCGTGCGCGCAAGTACCGGCGCAGCCATTTCAGCTTCAGCTTCGTGCGCAACCCGTTCGACCGACTGATCGCGGCTTACAACAACAAAGTGATCGAAATCGAGGAGCCACCTCTGCCGATGCAGAACATGGGAATCACCCATGGCATGTCGTTTGACGCTTTTCTCGATGTCTTAATCGAGACACCGTTCAAGCACTATGACGTTCACGTTTTGCCCCAGAACCAATTGCTTTGCATCGGCAATCAGATCGTGCCGAAGTTTGTGGGACGCGTTGAACAGATCAACGAACACTGGTCTGAACTGCGCGACATCCTGGCCCGGAATGGGATCGACGTGATGGAATCTTTACCTCAGAAAAATGTGCGACGGAGTGATCGCGGGGGCCTGCAGAGTTACTTCAACAGCGATGCTCTAATCGAAAAAACAATGCAAATTTATGGGGATGATGTGCGTCTTTTTTACAATGATGTGTCTGTGGATCAATTGATCAAAAATTCCCCCCTGCCGACGATCAATCCCTTGCGCAGTACGGGATTGAAGCTGTCGAACTGGCTCCGGACCCATGGCTTCGGGCGCTGATCGGAGAGGTTGGCTGGAGTCCTGGCTTTGCAGGCATCAGATCAATCGCAGCCTGCAGGGACGGCACGACCACATAGCGGCGGTCTACCGCTCTCAATTGCCCTCGTTCATCATTATTGGAGCGGCCAAATCGGCCACAACAAGTCTGGCCACGGCGCTGCGACGCCATCCCCAGATTCAGATCAGCAAGTCGATGGAGCCGAAATTCTTCGGCCGGCACTATCTGCGGGGCTGGGAATGGTATGCGAATCAATTTGCGGCGGATCCGAGGCGGCCCCTACGGGGTGAAGCCAGCACGATGTACACCTCGTCCTATGGCTCCTACGCCAGAACGCCGGAGCTGATCCACCACCACCTCGGCCCCATTCCGCTGATCTACCTGGTGCGCCATCCCCTGCGACGGATTGAATCCCACTGGCGGCACTGGCGCGGACGCATCAAGGACTGCCCGTCATTTGATCAACTCCTCCGCTCGCCTCGCCTCAGGCAACGCGTTGTGGAGGCCTCGCTCTATCACCAGCAATGGCAGCGCTACCGACGCTGGTTTCCGCAGCAGTCGATGCTGAGCATCACCACCGAAGAACTCAGCGCTCACCCGCAAACCAGCCTGCGACGCATCCTGAGCTTCATTAGGGCAACCCCGGATTGCTCTAGTCTGCTGGAAAAAGGCGAACTGCCATTGATGAATCCGGCGGGATCCAAAGGGCGACGCGAGGTTGCGGCCCCCCGCTGGAACGACGAGCTCAAACAGCAGACGATTGCCTTAATTCGCCCCGACAGCGAAAAGTTCCTAGCCAGCACAGACCGGCCCAGCACCACATGGGAGTGGGACTAAATCAATCCACTGAATCAATCCTCAGATCAACAGAGCTGATCCAGCCACTGGCCCAGCGGCTGCTGAGGCTGGGCAGGCGAGCTGGTGATTTCGAGGATGCGACCACAGGCACGCGGCTGCTCCAGAACATCTAGGCACACCTGGGCTACGAGGCGCCGAGAAATGCTGTTGCTCTGCTGCTGATCCGCCTCCGTCACCAGCACGCCCTCCGTGGTGCTGCGGCTGTCGTCTTCGCTGAGGCCTCCAGGCCGGATCACGGTCCAATCCAAACCGCTCCGCTCGAGGCAGCGCTCACCAACCCGCTTCCAAATCAGGATCAAGCCAAACAGGTTGAGGGGATGCAGCCAACGGCCGGCACAGAGGGAACTGACCAGCACAACACGCTGCAAACCTAAGGAGCTGCAGGCCTGCAGCTGGGCCTGCACCCCCCAGGCATCCACCTGCAAGGGGCCCGCCAGGTTGATCGAAGGGCGAGCACCGGTGGCGATCACCAACTCCGTACAGCCCTGCAGCGCATGGAGCAGCGCTTCCGCCGTGTCCAGCTCCAGCCGACGCACATCAAGGCGCCCCTCCTGCTCGGCTTGGGCAAGGGCAGGGGGCAGCACGGAAGCGGGCCGAACGATGGCTCTGACCGATCGCCCCCGGTTGAGTGCCTCGTCGACAACCCGCCATCCGGTTTTGCCAGAGGCGCCTGACACCGCCAGTTGAGTCATCCCATCAAAACTCGTCTCCGCACCAGTCAACAGACCAGCGTCAAGACCAGACCGGTCAGAATCAGCTCGAAAGCCCTAGCCGCATGAGTACGGACCAACTCCGGCAATTTTTTGCTCACATCTCCAGGGATCCATCCCTGAAGAAGCAGGTACTGCAGGCCGTGAGTGCCGATGCTGCCGCCCAAATTGCCCAAAAGCTGGGCTACGAAGTCTCTGGCGATGAACTGCTGCGGTTTTCCGGCAAGAGCGCGTCGGGCGTCAGCGTCACCAAGATTCAGCACCCCGGCGAATACCACTAGAACAGCTGCAGCAGTTCAAGCCATCCCGTGGGGCATCACCGCGACCAACTGATGCGCTTGCTGCAGAAGAGACCCAGCGATCCAGGCCTCCAGAGGCTGATCAACCGGGTGGAACAGGAGGATCCCGCCGACCTCACAACCTCAGCGAGCTTGCTGCGGGGGGTCTGGGAATTGCGCTGGAGCAGTTCCAAACAACCCTGGCTGAAACAGACCGCCGGGCTGGAGAACCTGCAGGTGCTGGATCCAGAGCAGGGGCGCGGCTGCAATCTGCTGCGGCTTCGCGCCCCCTTCGACGCACTCGGCGGCATCAATCTGCAAGCCGAGCTGCAGATCGCCGACAGCAAGAGGGTCGAGGTGCGCTTTCAACGGGGAGGCTGGATGGGGCCATTCCTGCCGAACCGGCAACAGTTGAGCCTGATGCGACAGGTTCAGCAGAGCACTCCGACCTGGCTCGACATCACCGTGCTGGATCAAAAGCTGCGGATCTGCCGCGGTAACGCAGGAACAACATTCGCGCTGCTGAGGCGCAACGACTTGAACCTGAGTGAACTCTTGGGCGTATGAGGAGTCGCAAACAAGGCTGGAATTTGCCAACCAACTGAGCCAGAACCGAAGGGCTTGAATTCGTCCTGATGGCACGCCTTCTTCAGATTCTGCAGGGATCCAGCAACAGTGCCGATCTGGCGGCATGGACTGCCGTGATCTTTGCCTCGATCACCGCACTTGTGATCTGGGGTCTTTTCAATGCTTACCCCAACATGCTTTAGGCGGTACCAACTAGCGAAATGGGTCCTGCTCGTAAACAGTCGAACGCAAGGTGGGGCCTACATAACGAACGGGATCCTCACCATCTGCCAGGAGTTCCGTGGACCATTGATAAATACTGGAGTCGGGATTAAAACCACGGAACACAACATTCAGAGTCTGCCCCGGCTGAACCGCCGGAGTGAGTTGGATGTTCAAAACCCCTTCCGAATCTGAGACCACAGCAGAGGCCAAACCGGTTGCTCCTCTCCCGCGAAGTGAGTAGTCGCCAAAATAAACCCGAGGTTCTGAGCGCCCCCAGTCCCACTGATCAATGTTGGGCAACTGACGCAAAACAATCGATCTCAAAGCATTGCCTGCATCCTCAGGAACTACAACAGTGATTGTCGTGCGATTGCGCAAACCTTCTGTGGCTTCAGGGTTATGAATCGTGACCCGCGTTGGGGGTCGATCAAACAACGATTGCGCGAGCGACGGCGCCTCCAGCAACAGCATCGGAGCCAGTAAAAGCATCGCCATCCACTGTTGCTTCACCCGATTGAGCCAACGAATGAAACAAGATTAGCCAGGGTGATCAGGTCAACATTGCAGGCCGAAATGTCAGCCATCGACCGGCTTCAGCAATGCCTGGCCAACAAGGATTCGACCATGCCGGTGTGGCCTTGAAGGGCATAGGCCTCGACTTCACGCCGACGCTGCAGCGGCCCCAGCGACTGGGTCACCTGCAGCACATGGTCGACCGTGGACGGGTCGAGATGGTGGGCAAAAAATTTGTCGACCTGAGCAGGGCTGAAGCCACCCTGCGCCTCCAACATCAAGCTGATGGTGGACGAGGACGGCGTGTCCAAACCAGCCAGACAGTCCTGAACCACATGGATGGCCTCATGGGTCAGCACATCCAACTGAAGCCCTGGCTCATCGCGCAGCCCCTGCGACAAACACAGTCGGTTCACGCCCATGTTGTAAGCAGCTCGTTCGGCTCCGGGGCCACAACGATCAAGGCGATCAATAACAACACCAAGCTGCTGAAGCCGATCGATCAAATGATCCGTCCGAGCTGACAGCGAAACCGCATGGGCAGGAGCGCCCCAGGCAACCAGCAACGCAATGGGGAGCAGCAGACGGAAACCCAGCAAGCAAGACGCATCAGACGCACGCTGAGCCTAGGCCTGCGCTCAAACCCGCTTCCAGTCAGATCACCACCCAAGAGCCGCCTGAATGGCAATGCAGACCTATGGTTCTGAGGTGAGAGGGAGACCTCTTCGGGCGTGGTTGCTTGATTTGGTGGGTGGTGTCACGACCTACCGCCTCTCTCACACCTCATTTGACCAGGGGCGATCCACACCACAACAGGATGAGAGTGGGTCTTGAGGCTCTAGACCCCCACCATCAAGCCGTCATAAGAATCGAATCTTCAGCCCAGAGGAGGCTGCAATGTTCGAGGTATTCAAGGAACACACTGGCCGCTGCCAACGCAGAACTTGCCTGACGTAGGAGATCGCCGGATAGCTGTCAGCTCTCGATCATCAGAACTTGATGCAGCTGTTGTGCCAGGTGGAGAAGCAAGCCTGCATCGACGATGTCGGCATTAACCCGGAGGCAGGCATTGAGGGCAATTGATTGAGCATTGGCTCTCAACTTGCATTTGGCTGTCCATCAATGCGCCATGCAGAGGCAGCTCATAAATCCATCTGAACACTGAAGCCACAACTGAGGAGCCAATGGAATGAGCTCAGGCCAAGCCTCAGTGCTCTTTGAATGCGTCAACCGGTCCGAAGGGGCCGGTTTTTGTGCGACTTGGGCTTGTGGAGCCCCCCGCATGAGCGAGGGGCAGCCTTCCACGCTGATGATCAGCTGTATGCCTTGGCGATCAGGGGGCCCGCCTGCTCGTCTGCCAGCACGGGGGTGACGTCCCAATCGAGGCACTCTGCCCACTCCGCAGCGTGCTCATAACAAGCATCAGCGTTGTCAGACTCCACCAGAATCCACCCCTCTACGGAGCCAGGCGCATGAAAACGCTTCCATGACTTGCACTCGGGAAAGGGCGCACCCGTCGCCAGGAACTTCTTGGCAGCAATTTCGTGGTAGCCGGTCTTGAACGACCAGTGCATCAAAAAAGTCATTGAAATGGTTGAAGCCGACGAAGATTCCCACACATCCGAAATCTTGTCTGCAAGTCAAATCACGTCACCACAGGGGTAGTGAACAGCGCCGCCAGCCAAACGTCACAGCCCGGTTGCTCCGGCAGGGGATTCAGGCCCAAGACCGTGCGCGGCAAGGCAAAGAGTCTGGAGACATCAATCGACGGATCGCTGCACAGACGAAGCTTGATCGGTGGGCATCGGCATCATGCCGTTCTGTTGTAAGTGGAGTGCCACGAAACCTGGTCCCCATACGACCCCCGCTGCAAACAGCCATGACCAAAAGGGAGATTTCACGAGAAGGTCTTGCAAAGCTGCTTTTTGAACTCAGCGAGGCTGTTCTACGGATTGAAATTCAAGGCCTGATTACGTCCTGATTAAGAAAAGCGGCCTGTTGGGTACCTAAGACTCAATTGACTGAATTGGAGAGATGACAAGTGAACACAGGGGCATCAAGGGCCAGGGTTCAGACATGGCGATCTGACGTTCTCACTCTTCGCATATTTGACGGAAGCGTTGTTATGACGCGATCAACTCAAGCCAAAACAATGCGGTTAGGGCGGTGGCGCCAACTGCCAAAGCAAACCATTGGTCTTTTAGGGTGCGAACCACGGTGCCTGAGCTGCTGCCCCAATAAACCAAGCTTTCAGAAATGAGCCAGCCCCTCCACCCACTGCTGAACCATCAGCCGTAGCAATTCATTCTTTTTCAACCCTGAAGGCTCTACCCCACTCAAACAAAACATCAACGATTCTCTGATCCAAATTCGAGATCAACAACGATCAAGCCAGCCAAGAGACCCAAGAAGACAGCCTGTAACAACTATGCCCTTGGTGAAAAAGATAACGACACGAGCCAACCAACAAGAGAATGTCATCACAACGGCGTGCGTGAAATTCTTACTCAACTTTTCAGGTTTTTGATTGGCTCCAAAATCGATTCCATCAACTCGATCTTGGTCGGCATTCTTGTTGAGCCGCCGTAACCAAAGTGTCAGGCCATTCATGAATGGATGGCGACGTCAGTTCTCCCTGCTTCCCCAGAGGATGATCAGAACTCACTTTTGAGCCCTTGGACGACTGGATCACTGAATTCTTCCGCAGACGGGAGCGAACTCCCTAAGCCCAGCCAATCGCGCTAGACAGGCGGACCCAGCAGTTGCCGCTGACATGGGTCCGCGTCCCGAGCTAGGTGCATGAGTCCGGGACGCAACACAAATAAGCCAGTGAGGCCAGACGATTCAGCGAAATTCGATACCAACCGGGGTTGTTTGTAACTAGCCCCAATGCGGAAACCACTCGGGGACAAGACCCACACGGGATAGCCCCAGAACAACTGCAACGATCCCCAGCTTCATCCCCACCAGGATCCCCGCGTACTTCCAGCTGAACAAGGATTTCGTCTTGGTCGTCACAAGGCTCATCTGGTTCCCACACATCATGCGCCCTTTTTGCTGCGGGCTCTGATGAGCAGCTTCAATCCTCTGCAGAACGCTTGCGACGGCGAGCACGATCGCTCAGGCCAATGATCACCCGCGTGATCCCCCACGCCAGTGCAACACCCAACACGATCGAGAGCAGTGTCGCCAAAGCACTTCTATTGAGGACACCGGCAAGCACCGGATGCCCCTCAATATGCCGTTCTGATCAAGCGATGCGTTCGGACTGTTGCGATCAGTCGCGTGTGTTCACGTCCTTGTCTTTGGGTGCCTCTGTCTTCGCCTGAGGCTTGGCGGCCGCCTTGGAGGCCAGAGAGGCTTCCAAGCGCTGCAGCTGCGCTTCGCGCAGTGCGCCAGAAATACTGAGGGTGCGGTCAGTCATCGATTGGCGTTCCCGACGGCGGCAGACACAGGGCCTTATGCGATCGAGAGGGCGCCTACAGATCTGAGGACCGACGAAACCTAGTCGCTCAGCACCCCACGTCTAGGGAGCAAAAGTGCTTACGTCATCGTCTTGCAACACATGGGTTGACTCCCCTCAGGGGCCAGCCCATGGGCATCGGCCAGATCGATGACCAGAGCTTGCAGACCACTCCTCCCTTCCATCCCTAAAGCTCCCGCTCGTCGACACTGATGCTGACGCGCCCTTGGTATCGCCAAGGCACTCAATTCAGAATTTCTTCCGTGAATCTTCGGGGAGCATTGCCGCAATAGGCATCTCAGCACCCATAGCTTCCTTAAAACAGTTGTCTTTTCCTCATGTGCCCACCAGACCTGTCGAGTCTCAAGTGGGGGAATGACGGCGAGTTGTCTCCCAATGACACCCTCAGCCTGGTGGAGAGACTGACAAGAGCAGAGCAGAAGTCCGAGGGAGTCGACGAAACGACTCTCAACTCCAGTTCCATCTCCCAGGGGGAGCCCTTACAAGAGTCCTGATAAGGGCGACTGACGGGCATGTCAGAAAGACAGTTCCGAGTCGAAGAACTGAACCCTTTTTTGGAATGGCACCTCAACACGACTGAAGCTTCTCTGGAGCTTGCCTCTGAATCAGCAACGAGGATCGCCAGGATGATCGGCAGGAAAACCAGGGTGCTTAGCAAGTATGGAGCAGTCCTGTTCGAGCTGGATCCAGTGGAGAAGAGGAACTAGAGCCGTTTCATCAAGGTATGAAGTCGCCATACATACGGATTTCGCAAGCTCGAAGAACAAGGTCGACGGGAAGAAGCAAAAAGAAGACCCCACTCCTTAGCCACTGAACCAAGGCGACTTGGAATCGGAATCGAGCCCATCAACGAGCCTTCTGCGGCTTACCTCCACGAGCTACGCCTCTTACGGCCAACGCTGTATCCAATGACCAGGCCGCCCGCAGCTCCAACACTCCCGGCCGTTAGTGCAGTCACCTGATCCTTGGTGAGTTCGCTGGCCAGGCTTACCGACAGCCCCAGAACCACGAGCATTCCCGCGCCTGTGAGCACTGCATCCAGACCGAGGCTTGGCTGTCTGTAGAGAACTGGCTTGGGTGGTTCTCCCTTGAACGCACGATCTGCATCGGAACGCGCGTCATCGATTTGTCTTGGCAGGCGGTCGATGTCCTTTTTGGGGTCAGTCATCAGGCGTCAGCAATCCACTTGCAGGCGGCCACGGTTAGTGGCGTCCAAATGGCGGCGGCAATAACCAGTTCAAAACCAAACATGGGTTGTCTTGTCTCTGAACCAACCCTCGCCGTTTCCCCCGGGAAACCACCTCCCCCAACCGAGTGGTTGTTTTGCCCAATTGCAGGGCTTCGCATCCCCCATCTGGGGAGGCAATAAAAAGCCCCGCCATTCCTGACGGAGCAGCCGTTGAATCCTTGATCACCACCAACGGTCAACGCGAGCAACGGACGGACGGCCCGGCTCACTGGGCACCGTCACCACCGACAGGCGCTGCAGATCTCGGCGATAATCAAAGCGGCAGAAGCCAACGCCCGTGCCGGAACAGGCCGAAAGGCTTGCGAGCGCTACAGAGGCCAAGCGCCGCTCCTCCGGCGTTGGTTTTTTCCGGCGCGGGACGCCAGCCATTGGCGATCAGGTAGCGGTTCGCCTCAAGGATGGTCTGCCTGGCACTGAGCTTCGGCTCATGCTTGAGGGTTTTGGCAACGGTGTGCGCAGGCGCCGCGTCGGCTTGTTTCGGCAAGACCGCTTCGATGGCGAAAACGACGCCGCACCCAGACCAGCACCAGCAAAAGTACCGAGACAAACACGGCCTAACCCTCTGAAGAAATCATTCATTGCTTGAGACCTTTCGATGCACACACCATCTCCACAATCAACGCCCCAAGCGGTGACCCCAGTCATCTGCAGCTGTGACCTTGGTCACACGCAGGAGCAGGCAACAAAAAACCCCGCCATTGCTGACGGGGTGATGAAGAGCTGGTATTGCTCTAGATGTCGTCACTACCAGGGATTGCGCTGCCGCCGATTTTGTTGATCAGTTCCAGTGGTGAGGAATCAAGACCCACAGCTTCGGCATAGTTCATGCCGCCAGCATCAAGCCCTTGGACGTTGTCCTGATTCACCATGGACTCAATAATGATCCAGCCTTCTGCCTGCTCGGTACCGAAAGAAGCACCTTTCCCAGGGTTGTACTTGGTAGAACTTTTATCTAGCTCGAATTTGGAGGGTTCATCAACCAGTGGGGTAGCGAAGTGCATTTCAACTTCGGAGAAACTCTCGGGGCGATAGTTGGTTAGGGCGTCAGCTTTGAAGGTCGAAGCACCACCATTGGTCCAGATGCCTGCAAATTGATTGAACGAGTGGTTCCCCAAGCCTGCGTCAGTGAGACTGTCGCCACCCCCACCCGTTGTGAATTGGGCAACTTGATCGCTCACGCCATCGGCTTCGCGGGAAGGTGAGAATTCACCCCTGATGTCGCCGAGCTTCATGTAGCCATCGACATTCTCGTCGACATAAGTTTTTGCCTTGCTGGCAGAGGCAGCAAACCAGTCTCTGTAATGAGGCATGGATCTAAATGCGGTGGAGGGTTATTCCCTCTCGATGCACACACCATCTCTAAATTCAGAGATCGACTCATTGACCTGAAACACCCAACGTTGTGATGTTGGTCACAGATGAAAGCAGGCAATAAAAAACCCCGCAATGCGAGGCCTTGATCACAAATTAACAAACAAATTAGCATTTACTAGATCTCTCTGACCGACTAGTAGATCCACTTTTGGATTTTGCTTTTGGACTGCAGCCACATGCATTACAGTCGGCCATATGATCAATAACAACTGATTCTGTCGATTCACTTGAAGAGGGATTCAATGAACAGAGAGCATCTAAGACTTCTGCTGCTGCATCTGTAATCTTTTCACGCCAATAGCAATAAGCTTCTTTGCCCAATGGATTACCACTACCGCTTATGTTCCTCAAAACTTCCAGTTTCAATTCCGAGTCGATAGAAAATTCCTGCTGTTCCATTTGTTTGAGTAGTGAGAGAGCTGTCATTGAAGCTTTTACGCCCCTCCGACACACACAACATCGCCGCAATCAACGACCCAAGTGATGACCTGACTCATCTGCAGCTGTGATCTTGTTCACACGCCCATATAGGCACTGAAAAACCCCGCCATGACTGGCGGGGTGAAGTTGGCTTGCAGCTTTACCAATTCACAAAGCCACGTCGCCCGCCACCGTTACCCCAGGCACCTGAACCGTTGCGCCAGCCACCACCACCGGCATTAGCAAAGCCGCCACCGGCATTAGCGAAACCGCCACCATTGCGCCAGCCACCGCCGTTGGCCCAGCCACGGCCGCGACCGTTACCCCAAGCAGCGATCTCCACCGGTTTGTGCAGCTTTGCCTTCAACAGCTGTGCCCAGCCGTCGTCACTCCGTGCAGCAGCAATGCGTTGCTCGATGCTGTTGTCAGCTTTTTGAACGGAATATGTTCCAGCCTCAGTGGCGCCAACACTGCTCCACGTGCTGAGCAGGATCAGTGTTCCAAGAAGGGTGGTTGGCTTCATTAGGGCCATTGAGCAGGTGAACTTCTGAAGTACTAGCCACGATGCAAGCGGCTGGTCATGGGTCAGACGTGACTGCTTGAAGTGTTCCCCTGTTTGCTCAAGCAATAAAAATCCCCGCCATTGCTGACGGGGCAAATATTTTGTTGAGGGATGACCAGCTAATGCACACTCAAGGCGAAGCAGATTATTTCACCTAACCTTCCCAATACCCTCTACTGGATTGTACCCTTTCTCCTTATTGCTTACCATATCGCTAGGCCCATAATGCCTCATTAGCACATTGAATTTACCTGTTTCATTTCCTTCGCGGATAGGAATATTATTGGGCTCGCCATCGCAACCGAACCTAAGAGTATAGGTTCCATCAGTGTTCTTTTCGGGATTCATTTCGCTCGATATATTGGCAACGTCATTAAACATGTAACCGTCACCATTGTAGACAGTGGCAGACCAAAAATCTCTTGCCTGAGGGTCTACAAAATTCATCTCATAGCACCCTTCAGAACTCATGTATTTACTTGTTTGATAAATATTATCTACAACCATTGCGCCTCCCCATCCCCCAGCTGCACCAACATAGTTCCAGTAGGGGGTTTGCCCGCTTTCTTTATTGCTAAACGCTTTCGATTGATCATATCCGTCAGTAAAAATTTTATTACCAGAAGCAGCTACCTTGTCAAAGGATTCCTTGTCCCACTCTTTAACAATAAAATCATCCGAACTATTTGTTTCGGCCTCCAGGTTCTTGCGCGCCTCGTCGTCTAATGATCTTACAGCAATAAATGCATATTTTGTCTTAGCTGTTAACTTGTGCTTGCCAGGCCCGTATATCATTGGATGGGTTTCATGATTCTCATCCACGACTTGTATAGAAATATATTTGTCTGTTTCAGGTATTGTCAGGTATACATCTCCTTCCATGTCAAAAACACCCGTTGAGTAATGAGTGTCTCGATTCATCCGTACAACAAATTGCTTAGAAGGATCGCTGGGCGCTTTACCCATTTCTTTAAACTTATTAATACCCCCGGCTTGCTGTAAGATTGCGTCAAATCGCAAGTTCGTGTATGCCTGCGGGAAATTTTCTTCTGTAACAACTATTGGAGATGATTTTGAAGCCTGTTCTTTCTCCTGGCTGGCATTAATAACGCCAGCTTCTTTGTTTGCTGAATTTGAAAAATCGCCATTATTGCCACTGCAACTTGTCGAGAAAAAACCAAGCGAACCCACCAAGAGCAGAGATGCGATAGATTTGGAATTCATTGTCAGTTATTAACCATCTTCACGGTAAATTGCTGCCTTGATGCTTGCAGCAAAAGCGTTATATCCGTACCATACTTTTAAAGAATAATTATCGATTTAAGGCTGACCACCACGCCAGCTCCTCCAGGCGCTTCCAACCCTGGTTCACGAGTGACCGCCAGAGCTGTTCAGCGCTCCAATCGGCTGGCTGAGACCTTCAGAATGCACCAGCCCGCATCCAGCCAATAATGCCGCGGTGTGCATTGACTGAGGCCGTCCCGCTTGCTGGGTTATGGACGATGCGTACCTCGTACCAAATCCCTCTCAGCCCGGAACTCTTACGGTCGACGGTATGAAGAATTTCTACCGAAGAACCGGTTCCCACTAGCCCTTGTTCAATATTTCGACATTCCCTGCTCACCGACTGAACGGAAGCTGGTGTCTTAAAGCCGCAGTCGCGGAGGAAAGCGGCAGACTTTGTTTGCAGCACAAGTGAGTGCGGGCCTGGACCGGGGTGAGCGATCGCTACGCCATGAACAAGTGCCGTAGCAGTGAATCCTCCAAGAAGGCCTTTCTGCAAAGACTTAATCAGGCGAGACATGGCGTTGGTCATGGTTCGGTGAGTGATTGGTGGTGAGGTGGTGGTTCCCTCTCGATGCACACACCATCTCCGCAATCAACGACCCAAATGATGACCCCAGTCATCTGCACATGTGATCCTGGTCACACGCAGGAGCAGGCCATAAATAACCCGCCATTGCTGACCGGGTGGAATGTGTAAGATTTTATCGGGAGATGGGTAGCGACAATCGCTGTCTCCTACTTAACCTCAATTCCAGGACGTAGTGAACCTGATGATGAGCCTCGGTACACCAAATCTTCTGCTTCGAGTTCTGTAGTTTCTAGGCTTGTGGAGAAAGGGAACTTTTCCATTGCCACCGCAGTACTAATAGTGATTCCGAGCATTACAAAGCAGGAAATTATTAGTGCTGGATGGATGTCATTATTTTTAGCCATTGTGAGCCAAGTGTTTAGTGAAAATCCAGAGCCCCGTCTTGCTGAAGGGGTGCTGATCAATGGTGTGCCTGTCGGAGCTGTTCCATGTGGTCCAGTCGTTCTCGAACCTCTAGGTCTGGCATCGCCATCACCCGCTTCATCAGACTGTGTCGGTAGGCATTGAGCCCTCTGCAGCCTCGGAGGGGTTCCATCAGTCGGTCATAAAGATGGGCTTTTGCTGTTGTTCCTGTCATGGTGTTTTCGTTCGTAGTTATCAAGAAGTTCGAAGAGCAGTTCTGTTATCCCAATCACTGCTGCAATAACGGCAATGGAGATCATGACTGTTTAGATAGTGAATAAGGTTTTGTCGGGAGATGGATAGCGACAACATCAGCGCCCCCTGCTTTTCCCTTGCAGGTTTTGTATAGCTTTCAGCCCTTGAGACCAGGCATCAGGCTTCCCAACGGTTAACCCTGATCAATAGCAAGTTGTCCGGACTCCACCGAACCCATCACTCGAGGCTCTACAGCGTGTACTCGGGTCGTTACTTCGAATCCTGTAGCCGCCAAACCCATTATCTTTGATTCGCATGCCTCCGGAACATCGATAACCACCAATGCCGTCTGACCTGCAGTTTTGACTGGATGCATTGCCAGGATTAGCAGCAATAAATGATGCACCAAGTGCTGCAGCAATACCAGCAGTCAGAAGTTTTTCAAATTTGAGGTTCATTTGATTTATGTGATGTGTGGGTCACTCACCCCTTGAACACACCATCGCTGTTCAAGCTGTGAATCAACTCCCCCAAAAGGACCATTTTTTTGCCCGATTTCAGGGGTAAGTGGCACCAATCGAGGGATGTGGCGCAGTAGCTATCTGGGTCAACCTGCCAATACTGATTAGTTCCCTGTGAAGACACTGATACCTCTGCTGCTTCTATTACTGATGGCACCTGCTGCACGCTCGAACAGCGTCTGGTTACTGCTCATAAGAAGAGGTGGAGAGACCGAAAAAGTCGAAATGCGAAACCTGAAGCAGTGCCAAGAAACGCGGGACTACTTATTGGATGAATACGGCGGGAGAAGTGGCTTTTACTCCGTCTGCCAATAGCAACTGCCCCCGATCTAGTGATTTATTCAGCGGGCTTCATCCCCCAAAAGGACTAGAGGCTTACTCCCAGGTGCCAACCCAGCAGCCTGTCCTGCTCTTCCACCGTCAGGAACGGGTCAAGCCAGTCAAGCAGAAGTTCCTCCACCACTGGCTCCCCTAGGTCTTGCACCCCACCAGATAGCCAACACCTGAAGGCATCAGGGTCATTGGCGCGTAGGGCAGAAACTAGTTCCCCCATCAGGAACAAGGCAATGCCGGTGTCGTGAGGCAACGGTCAGGCTTGACTGCCTTGAGTGTTCGCCGCTTTTGGCAGGCAAAAACAAACCCAGGAGGGACTCGAAATGGCACGGGTCGTAGTTCTGCTGCTATTAGAGAGGGCATTGCGTCGTTGGTATGGCCTTTCAGAAGCAGGACCGAATCCAAAAGCTTGCGAACAGCCTGAAGGGATCTCTGGATGGGGGTGTTGACGCTATTGCTGACAAGATCAGAACTGCTCAGGTATTTGCCGACGAGCAATCGGATGCACTCGACAAAAAGAACCAAGCCTTAAAAGGCAAGCTAGCCGAGTTTCTGAACTCAGCGAAAAACACTGGAGATGATCTCCACGACGGAATCAATGAGCGCTTGTCCAGCTGGATTACTGAGATCGATCAGTCGTCCTGACTTGAGGAATCGATATTGCTGCTCTCTTGCGCTGTAAACATCAGCCGATAGGCAAGTTCATCTGCGCATGAGCCGGGTGTGATGACCCGGCTTTTTTGTATTTATCGAACGGGCGGCCTACACCTAACCAAGCAATAGTCAGTTCCCGTGGAGTACTGCAAGCGACAACAAAGGCTGGCTTCTCAACCCAGGATGTGCCGAAAGCCTTCCGCTTCATGGCATCCAAGTTTTTCCACGTTCATCACGAGTTCCGCGCAGGCAAAGCGCAGCAGTGGTGGAAGACGGCCCAAGCCGCCATGGCTCCAGGTGGCGGCTGGGATGAGGCCGTCGCCAAAAACCTAGAAGCGGGGTTCTACAACCATTCGTTCTGTCCCGTTGGCCCCGAAGGCCCTGCCTTCTGCATCTGGGAAGTCCGCGAAGGAATCACAGCGGAGGAGTTTCAGGAATTCATCGATGGCCCTAATGGCGTGAATTTTGGATTGGGGGCATGGATGAACATCTGCAGGGAGATCAACGTTGAGATGGCAGGAAAACCCCCTTACCCAAGAAAGTTCTGAATCACCGCACCGGCGGCGAACATCGTCGCCAGCCTGTTTTCAGCATCTTGTCCCGCGCCTCTATGGCGTTGTGCCGCAGCAACCGCCGACGTGTCATCGGCACAGGCGGACGCGGCGGAACGTAGCTGTAGGTCCTGATCGCTACCCACTGCGCATGCACGGTCGCCATGTCGGGCTTGAAGTGACAGAGCTTCTGCTGCTGCTCGGAGTACAGCCACCCCTCACCACCAGCCTTTTCTGGCGCTTCGTGAAAGCTGCGGTCTTTGTTGGGCATGCCCCTGTTTCTAGCCACACTGGGTGGCGTAGCGAGCCTTGTGAGATGAGCCCTCTTCTGCTGCTGGTTGGCTTAGGGCTCGGCGGTTATCTCGCCGTATGGCGCAACAAGCGATCCTTAAAAGTCAAAACAAGGCGCAGGCGTTAACTGTCCTCATTGCGCAGCAGGCTTCTGGCATGAAACACCTCCCGTGCTGTTGCTTAGTAAGCTAAAAACAGGACAAGATCAAATAGACAAGATCAATGCCAAGCGAAGGCGAATGGGTTGCATCTGTCTGTGACACCGGGTACGAAGTGTCATATAGATCCGATGAGATATCAATATCTCTCACTGTCGCAGACGCAAAAGATATAGAAAATGCTCGTCGCTCAATCCTCCTAGGCAGGGACAAAATCAAAGAAGGACTATCAAAGAATCTGGATCATTCAAAGGTGGACTTACCGCCTATCTCTATTCCGAACTAATGACTATTTAGTGATTCGGTGTGCGAAGTTATTAACCGTTCACGGACTCAATTTCTAAGATCCATTGCCCTGAAATGTTTGAGGGGGCCTTCCAGCCCCCATGAGTCATTTGGGTGATAAGGCTGACTTCACCCCATCTCCCCTAAGGGTCAGGCAGCAACAGGGGCTGCTTGACGGGAGAAACGAACGATGTTGTTCGCAGTTACGGGTTTGCTCTCACCGAGCAGGCTTCAGTCACCCTCCTTATGCCCCGTCGAAACCATTGCAGCCCCAGGAAGGGGGAATGGAGCTGAGCGGAATCGAACCGCTGTCCGAAACACTGGTGTGGATCACCTAGTCCGACAAAGCCGGACCCTGTCATTCTGACAGGAGTGGTGGCCTGGAGCACAACGCCCTTGGGTCGAACAAACCGGCTATCTGCTGTTGCAGTTGTTCCCCAAGGCCTGGAGGCGGCCGGCAGCGAAGAACTGACCAACCTCGGGGCGCATTCCGTGAAGCCCGGCAGACGTGCCATCAGCTTCGAAGCAGACATGGCCTGTCTTTACAGGATGCACCTGCAGGCTCGGCTGCCCTTCCGCTTATTGCGTCAGGTGGCGAGCTTCCCTTGCCAAGGCCGGGACGACCTCTATGACGGCATCCGCCTGGCCCTCGACTGGGAACGCTGGCTGCATCCCTCCATGACCTTCCGGGTGGATGTAACCGGAACAGCACCTGGGCTGAACCACAGCCATTTCACGGCCTTGCAGGTCAAAAACGCCCTTGTGGATGCGCAACGGGATCTGTGGGGAGAACGCTCCTCCATTGATCTCGACGACCCCGACCTCTCCCTACATCTCCACCTTGGCCGCGGAGTGGCCCAGCTGAGCCTCGACGGCAGTGGCGGAAGCCTGCACCGCCGCGGCTACAGGGCAGCCATGGGGGCCGCACCCTTGAAAGAGAATCTGGCCGCCGGCCTGATTCGCCTGACGGGCTGGGACGGAAGCAGCCCCCTGGTGGATCCCTGCTGCGGATCGGGAGTGCTCTTGATCGAAGCGGCACTGGCAGCACTGCAGCAAGCGCCGGGATTGGAGCGTCGTTTTGCCCTTGAGGGCTGGGCCGATTTCCAGCCCGAACTCTGGGAGAAAGAAGTCGATCGCGCCAGGCAGCGCAGGCGGCGAGACCTCACAGTCCCCCTCCTGCTTGGAATCGAAGCGGATCCCGCCATCGCTGATCAGGCCCGCGCCAACGTGGAGGCTGCAGGCCTGAGCGGAATCATCCGCATCTCCACCAGCCCGTTTGAAGACGAAACACTGCCCGATGGTCCGGGAGTTCTGGTGTGCAATCCGCCCTATGGCCAACGCATCGGTGACGAACAGGAGCTCGATGCGCTCTACAGCGCTCTGGGGCAATTTGTACGCCGAGAAGCCTCCGGCTGGCAGCTTTGGCTGTTGAGTGGCAATCCGAAGCTCACGGGTGCACTACGGCTCAAAGCATCGCGACGGATTCCTGTGAGCAACGGCGGAATTGATTGCCGCTGGTTGCAATACGACATTCGCTGATGCGACAACACGAGCCCACAGGTTTCAGTCGTCGTAGGAGACAAAGCTTCCATTCACAGAAAATCCATCATCGGAGTCAACATTGATCGAAACATTGGCGACTGGTGACATCTGAACCAACGCGCTGTCCCAGCAGCGATAAATCTCAGCATGAATCGCTCGAGCGATGTGATCAGGGGCAGAAAAATATTTCATCCATTTGCCGCTTGAACGACGCTTGCGAGCCGCCAACTGAGAGGCATTTCGCTCGAAGCTGCAATGAACCGTTGCTACAGCAACCTGCCTGAAACGTTGGAACAGTTTTTTGGCCAGAAAAGCTTGCATCATCAAATCATTTTGACGGGGCTTGAGCAGATCTTCAAAGCATCGTTTCGGCAATCTGTCGGAATCATTTGAAAGACGCTGTGCCCTTCTTTTCAGCCCCCCAGGCCAATAGGACGCATCAATACCCCTCAGTATTTGATAAAGATCAAGATGAAGTAACAGACCAGATGGCAGGGCCGACTCACGCGATAACCGCTTCACATGACTTGCCTGAAAACAGGAATGTTGCTCTAAAGCAAGGCTGTAGTCGTCATATTCACGACCGGATCGATCCAAAACAGACTCGAGAAACTCAGCTCTCAGTGCATCACCGAACAAAGGAAGATCAGCCTGGACCGCTTTCTGGATGACTGAGGACTTTCCAGATCCACAGGGACCGGCCACCAGGAAAAGAGTTGACTGTCCCGAGCCAAGCTCAAGGCGCGAACCGGATTGCTGATCAGGAACAAGATCCTGCCGAAACCTTCGCCAGAAGGGGGAGCGCAACGATCACAGAACAACAATCAAAGCAAGTTAACCCGGCATTAACCGTGGGTTAACTGTTAATTGCCTGGTGGAATGATGCCGATTCGTCTAACGCGCTGGGGCCGGTTCAGACCCGCCCCAGCACCGCACGAACGGTTTTCATCAGGCCCTCAAGCGTCTGGGGCAAGAAAGGCCCCTTCAAAACCTGCCCACCGATGCGCAAACTGATGCCAGCCAGCACAAGATTGGCAACGGAAAGGGTCAGCAGCGCGCGCATCCAATCCAGCCCCCACTCGGCCTGAATCCAAAGCAGCAACGACGCTTCTCCCGCCAACAACGCCAGGAACATGGCGGTACCTCCGATGGCGAGGAACAAACCACCGCTGATCAATCGGCGTTTTTCACGATCCACCTCCTGCAGAGCAATACGCACATGCAGGTCCATGACTGACGCCGCCAGCGCCGTGACCCGGGCGGCCGCTCCAAATCCACGCGGAGAGTTCTGATCGGCCATCAGGAACGCCGTCCTCCGCGAAGCATGCTGCCCAGCAGCAAACCAACACCTAGGGCAACACCGACTGCCAGAAGCGGTCGCTGACGCACAGGCGCCTCAATCTTTGGCCGCAGCGTGCTGTTCAACTCATCCAGCAGCTGTTCCAGTTGCTCTTCCAGCGGGTCAAGACTGTCGGCCCAGTCGCGGCTGCGATCACCCGCGCTATGGAGAAGATCCTCAAGCTGATCGCGCACTCCTTGGGGCGTCAGGCCTGTATTCGCTTCGATCAGACGAACAAGCTCATCCACACTTCCCCGGGTCGCTTCCAGGGTGTGATGGGCCAAATCGGGCCAACGCTCTTGGATCGTGGGAAGCAGGCTGTCGAACCGCTCACGGAAGTGATGCTCGAATCTGCCGTTGGACTGCGGCGGTGTCGAGGCCATAAAGACCAGTGGCAGAAACCTCTAAAAGGGTAGGGAGACTGAAGGCTGAGGGAAAGTCTTTGCCGCGATACGCCCTACTGCGTCACACCGGAGCACCGGACGACCCCAGCGGATGCCATATCGATCTGCTGCTTGAGCATGGGCACAGCTGCAGAACCTGGCGCCTTGCGACCGTTCCGCGCCCGAACGCAGGGGCGCAACCGGCGGTTCCCCTGCCACCACATCGGCGGATCTGGCTGGAACCACGCAGTGCTGCCGTTTCGGGCAACCGGGGCTGGGCCGAACGGATCCATGCTGGGAGCTACAGCGGCGTACTTCCAAACAGCACGGATGCAGACGTGACCCTGCAGCTCCAGGGCGACCTTCAGGGCTGCCTACGCATCGCCAACGGAAACTGCTCGTTAACGATCCCTTGAGCTTTTCGTGAGCTCCGCTAGCTTCAGCCTGCTGACAGCCCCAGATCCTGTTGGTTCATATCAATCAGGTTGGGCTTACGCACTTCAAGTCGTTCGGCGGAGCGATGACCATCCCTCTTGAGGAGGGATTCACCGTTGTGACCGGACCCAACGGTTCCGGCAAGAGCAACATCCTCGACGGCGTTCTGTTCTGCCTAGGCCTGGCCACCAGTCGCGGCATGCGGGCCGACCGCCTGCCGGACCTCGTCAACAGCGGCATGCTGAAGGCTGGCAAGGCCGCCGAAACCACAGTCAGTGTTCGCTTCGATCTCAGCGACTGGACACCCGATGCCGCCGAGGAAGGCCTCGACGCACCAGCGGAAGGCCCCTGGATTCAACCGGGACAAACCGAGTGGACGGTGACCCGCAAGCTGCGGGTGATGCCGGGGGGCTCCTACAGCTCCAGCTACAGCGCTGATGGAGTGTCCTGCAATCTGCAACAGCTGCAGACCCAGTTGCGACGACTCCGAATCGATCCCGAAGGCAGCAATGTTGTGATGCAGGGGGACGTCACCCGCATCGTCTCGATGAGCAACCGGGACCGCCGCGGCCTCATCGATGAGCTGGCCGGTGTTGCCCTGTTCGACACCCGGATCGAACAGACCCGCCGCAAGCTCGATGACGTGCAGGAGCGCCAAGAGCGTTGCCGGATTATTGAGCAGGAATTGCTGACCAGCCGCCAACGGTTGGAGAAGGACTGCGCCAAGGCCCGCCAGTACCAGGAGTTAAGGGAACGGCTGCAGCTGGGACGCCGCCAGGAAATGGTGCTGGCCTTCGAGGCAGCACAGCAGGCCCTGAAGGATCTGGCCACGCGCCAACAGGCTCTGGAAGCCCAGGAACAGCGGGACGCTGCGGCCATCGCCAGTGGCCGGGAGCAACTGAACAAGGCTGTGGTCGAACTGGAGCTGCTGCAGGAGCAGGTCAAGGCCCTAGGAGAAGACCAACTGCTTGCGGTTCAGGCAGAACTGGCTGGCCTCGACACGAGCAGCCGCGAACTAGAACGCCAGGCCACCCTCCACCAGGACGAAGGCCAGAAACTTCAGGGACAGCGCCATGACCTCGCCACCCGTCGCCAGCAGTGGCAGCTGCAGTCGCGGGAACTGGAGCGCGACCCCAATCAGGACGCCCTGAGCGCTGCTGAAGACAACTGCAAAGCCGCTGAGGCGTCGGTTGAGATGTCCCGCCGCCGACTGGCGGATGTTGCCGGCCGCTCCGGCGCCTGGGTGGAGGAACAAAAGCGCCGCAGTGGCCGCCGTCAGGACTTACAGAGCAGCGTCGCTCCCTTGCTGGAGGAGCAACAGCAGTTGCAGGAACGGCTGCGTCAGGAACGGGAACGCCTCGAGGAGCTCACCCAGGAACAGCAGCAGGACGGCTCCGACGGTGCCGCCGTGCAGCAGCAGCTCGAGACCCTGGAGGAGACCTGGCAAACCCTTCTTCAAGCCATTGCCGATGGCAAACAGGAACTCCAGCAAAAGGCCGACTCCCTGGCCATCCAACAGCGCACCCGCAGCCGGCTTGAACAGGAACAAACCCGTTTGGAACGGGAGATCGCTCGTCTGGAGAGCCGCCGTGATGCCCTTCAGGAAAGCCGCGGCACCGGTGCCCTTCGCCTGCTGCTGGAGGCCGGCCTCGATGGCATCCATGGCCCTGTGGCCCAGCTGGGGGAGGTGGAGGATCGCCATCGCCTCGCCCTTGAAGTGGCGGCTGGGGCCCGTCTCGGCCAGGTGGTGGTCGACGACGACCGCATCGCTGCCCGCGCCATCGAGCTGCTCAAGAGCCGCCGTGCCGGCCGGCTGACCTTCCTGCCCCTGAACAAGATCCGCTCACCCGGGGGGGGCGGCTCAGCCGCCTTTGCCCGCGGGGCGCGCCCAGGAGGGGACAGCGGCACTGGACTAATCGGTCGAGCTGTGGAACTGGTGCGCTTCGAGCCGGTGTACGACCAGGTGTTCGCTTACGTCTTCGGCGAGACCCAGGTGTTCTCCGACCTGGCCAGCGCCCGCCAACAATTAGGCCGCTCCAGGGCTGTGACCCTGGATGGTGAGCTGCTGGAGAAAAGCGGCGCCATGACCGGCGGCAGCTTCTCCCAGCGCAGCAGCAGCCTCAGTTTCGGTCGCAGCAGTGATCAGGACGAAGCCGAGCCCCTGCGTCGTCGCCTGCTGGAACTGGGTGAATCCCTGGTGGCCTGTCGGCGGGAGGAGTCGAAGCTGGCGCAACTGCTGGAGCAGCAGAAACCCCAGCTACGCCAGCTCGAGCAGCAACAAGCCGCTCTGATCGCCGAGCGCAATGCGGCCCGGCGGAACCACGGCCCCCTGCTCGAACGCAGCCGCCAGCGGGCCGAACGGCTCAGCAAACTGCAGCAGGACCAGACGGAACAACAGCAGCGGCTCGAAGCGATCAGCCATGAGCTCGCCCCCCTGAGAGTGGAGCTCCAAGGCCTTGATGAGGCGGAGCGGAACAGCGGCAGCAATGACGATGCCGCGGCCTGGGCCCAACTGCAGAAGGAGCAGGAAAGCGCAGATCAACGGCTGGAGACGGCCCGCAGCGAGCGGGACCAGCTGCTGAACGCCCGCCGCGAGCGACAGCTGGCGATCGAACGGCTGGGGGATCAGGAGAAGGCACTGGCCGCAGAGGAGACCCGGCTGCAGGAGGCTGTGAAGGCCCTAGCCAGCGCCCATGGCGCCTGGCGCCAGCAGCAAAGCGACCTCCAGCAGAAGCGTCAACAACTGGAGCAGCAGCAGAGCGACCTGCAGGAACGCTTTGGCAGCCAGCGCCGGGCCAGGGATGCCGCGGAAGCCGAGGTGGGCCGGCAACGTCAGGCCCTGCAGCAGGCTGAGTGGAATCTGGAACGGCTCAAGGAAGACCGGGAAGGGTTAATCGAAGAGCAGCGCAGCGGTGCGGTGCGCCTCCAGGAGATGGAACAGGCCCTGCCGGATCCCAGACCTGAGATCCCGGAGGCCTTGCGACTGTCTGGCCTGGAGGCCTTACAAGCCGATCTGCAGGCGATCCAGCAACGCATGGAAGCGCTGGAGCCCGTCAACATGCTGGCGCTGGAAGAACTTGAGGCCCTCGAACAGAGGCTCAACGAACTGAACGAGCGGCTCGATGTGCTCAACAGCGAGCGGGAAGAGCTGCTGCTGCGGATCGAAACCGTGGCCACCCTGCGTCAGGACGCCTTCATGGAAGCTTTCACCGCCGTGGATGGCCATTTCCGCGAGATCTTTGCCTCGCTCTCTGATGGTGATGGCCACCTCCAGCTGGAGAACCCGGACGATCCTCTGGAAGGTGGCCTCACCCTGGTGGCGCATCCCAAGGGCAAGACCGTACGGCGCCTGGCCTCGATGTCAGGTGGTGAGAAATCGCTCACCGCTCTCAGCTTCCTGTTTGCCCTGCAGCGCTTCCGGCCGTCGCCCTTCTATGCCCTGGATGAGGTGGACAGCTTCCTGGACGGCGTCAATGTGGAGCGCCTTGCCGCCCTGATCGCCCGTCAGGCCGAGGCGGCACAGTTCATGGTGGTCAGCCATCGCCGCCCGATGATCGGCGCGGCCCAGCGCACCATTGGAGTGACACAGGCCCGCGGCGCCCACACCCAGGTGGTGGGTTTGCCGGATGCCGCCTGAACGATCGACGTTTTCGCTGTGCAACCTGAACGTGACAGTCGGAACCCCTGCGCCACAATGGCCTGACTGTCCATGGCCGAGGGCCCGCGCTTGACCCCGACCCCTTCCCCGACTGAAGCCATCACCACTGGCGTACCCAGCGATCGCCTCTGGTTGCGCTCCGAACTGATGGGCACCCAAGTGATCACCCGCGACACCGGCCGCCGCCTGGGGGTGGTCGGTGAAGTGATCGTGGATATCGACCGCCGTGAGGTGGTCGCCGTTGGTCTGCGGGACAATCCGCTGACCCGTTTTCTGCCTGGTCTGCCGCGCTGGATGCCGCTGGACCGGATCCGTCAGGTGGGAGACGTGATCCTGGTGGATTCCGCCGACTCCCTGAGTGAGAACTTCAATCCCGAGCGCTACAGCCGGGTGATCAACTGCCAGGTGATCACCGAATCCGGTGAGCAGTTGGGTCGGGTGCTCGGCTTCGCCTTCGACATCGAAACCGGAGAACTGACCACCCTGGTGATGGGAGCCCTCGGCGTGCCCCTACTGGGGGAAGGAGTGCTGAGCACCTGGGAAATGCCGGTGGAGGAAATCGTCAGCAGTGGTCCGGATCGGATCATTGTTTACGAAGGGGCCGAAGACAAGCTGAAACAGCTGAACAGCGGTGTGCTGGAGAAACTTGGAGTCGGTGGCCCCAGCTGGGAAGAGCAGGAGCGGGAGCGTTACCGGGTCAACTTGGTGCCCGTGGAAAACCAGCTCACTTCTGGACAACCCCAGGAGCAGGAACAACGGCGCCTCCAGGCCTCAGAAGCTGAACGGCTTGATGCTGATGCGGAACTCGAATACGTGGAACTGGAGGATCGGCGGCAGGAGGCCATGCAGCAACGCCGTTACCTCGATGAGCCCCAGCGGTATGACGAGCGGCGCTACGAGGAACGGCCGCGCTACGACGAGCGGGACAACGTCAGAAACGACCGATCCACTGAACGACCGCGGTCCTACGAGCAGCAGCAACCCCCCGCCTACGACGAACGAGCCCCTTACGAGGAACAACCGGCATATCAGGAACAGCCTGCTTATCAGGAGCAGCCTGCCTATCAGGAAGAGCCGGCATATCAGGAACAGCCGCCCAGGCGCGCCATGCCAGCCTCCCGCCGTGCTGTTCAGCAGTCCGGTGAACCCCTGGATGTGGAACCGATGGAAGACTCAGCTCCTCAGCGCGGGACCCAGGATCTGGACGACCCCTGGTGAGCGAGCCTGAGCGCGGGGAGGCGATCAGGCCGACTTGAAGTCCAGAGATGCGCTGTTGACGCAGTAGCGCTGGCCTGTAGGGGCGGGGCCATCAGCAAAGACATGCCCCAGATGGGCATCACAGCGGGCGCAATTGATTTCGGTGCGCACCATTCCGTGGGTCAGATCCTGTTTGGTGGTGATCGCATCGGAACTCACACCGTCCCAGAAACTCGGCCAGCCGGTGCCCGAGTCAAATTTGGCGTCAGAACTGAACAACGGCGATCCACAGCAAATGCAGTGATACATCCCGGTGGCCTTGTTGTTCCAATAAGCACCGGTGAAAGCACGCTCAGTACCGCCGCAACGAGCCACCTGGAACTGTTCCGGGGTCAGGGATTGCTTCCACTCCTCTGCACTGCGTTCGACCGGATTGGACGGGGTCATGGTCGTCGGATTTAGCAGCCGATTCAGCCTAGGAAGAGCTGAGCTCGCGGGGGAGCAATGCCCTCACCTCTGCAGCCAGGGCAGCCACCGCCCCTGGATCCCCCCGCAACGCCTGGAGATCCTGCCGCTGGCCCTCCAGCCGCTCGGGAGCATTCAGCCAGTCGCATGCTTCCAGCGCGATCTGCTCCGGCGTGATCGCCCCCACCCTCTCCGGAACCACGGCGCGGCCAGCACTGATGTTGGGCCAGGCCATCAGACCGTTGTTGCGCAGACGCCAAAGAGTCAGCAAGACCCCAATCAGACGCCGCAAGCCCGGCAAGCGCGCCAGCAGCCCCAGCCCACCATCCCAGGCCTGCATCACCTCAAGGTGCTGGGTGGGAACAATCACGATCATCGGCACAGCCAGTGCTCCAAGCTCGGCCGTGTTGGCACCAACGGTGGTCAGGGCCAGGGCGCACTGGCTCAAGGCCCCGTGGGCCGGATGCTGCTGCAACAGGCGAATCCGCGTCCCCGCCGCCGTCACCAACTCGGTGACCAACTCCTCTTGGTCAACCGACGCGACGGAAGCGCTGTAACGGGCAGCGATTGGATTGGATCCACCGGCAAAACGGAGTAGCTCCGCCACGCTTGTGGTGGGGGCCAAAGGGAGCAAGAAACGGCATTCGGGTTGCAATCGAGCCAGGCGGTCAGCGGTGTCGAGCAGAAATGGCATGCCCACGCACAGCTTGGCCGGCTTGGAGCCCGGCAGCAGGGCCACCCACTGGCCTTCAGGCAGGGGATCCTCCCGACGGGCGAAGGATGACAAATCCGCCATCAGATCCCCAACCACACGGCATCGGGACTGATACCGAACCGGAAGCTGGCGCTGAACCGCCTCCGACATGGCCGCGATCCGGTCGTTCCAGCCCGGCCAGCGCGCCACCCATTCGGCATAGGTGATGTGGCGATAACCAAGTCGGGCAGAGAGCAGAACGGTCCAGAACTGATCCCCTCCCAGGAACACCACCACACCCCGCTGGGGCCAGGGGCCGTACCGCTGCGGGCGCAACAACAGCGACCAGAAACGCCGTGCCGGCACGATGCGCTCAAACAAGCCCCAGGGCTCTGCCGCCATGGGCTCCTGCCCGGTGGCATTGGGACAGGGAACCAGGACCAAATGCAAGGACGCCGCGGCCGTCGCGGACCGTGGACGAAGGCGGAGGCTGGCATGCAGACGTTCCGCCAGTGGGCGGACCCATGTGGTCAGCTCACCGGGACCGTTTGAAACAAGAACAACGGCCGGTCCAGGTTCTGCTGCGCGGGGACGGGCCAAAAGAAAAAGTGCGGATGGCGAGACTTGAACTCGCAAGGCCGAAGCCACACGCCCCTCAAACGTGCGTGTCTACCAATTCCACCACATCCGCGTGGTCGACTTCACCGCTCGGGCTCTGTCGACGTCAGATCATACCGGTCGGGGTCTTTGCTTTCGGCTTGATCGGTCGGCGCTGATACGATCCGGCGTCAGGCCTGAAGATGCTGCGGGATGCCCATCGGCAAAGTGCTGATCGCCAACCGCGGCGAGATTGCTCTCCGAATCATTCGGAGTTGCCGCGAGCTCGGCATTGCCACCGTGGCGGTTTACAGCTCAGTCGACAAAGACGCACTCCACGTTCAGCTCGCGGATGAAGCGGTTTGCGTCGGCGAGGCGCTGAGCAGCAAGAGCTACCTCAACATCCCCAACATCCTGGCGGCGGCCACCTCCCGCGGCGCTGACGCCATCCATCCCGGCTACGGCTTTCTGGCCGAGAACGACAAGTTTGCCGAGATGTGCCGTGATCACGGCCTCACCTTCGTGGGACCGTCACCCCACGCGATTCGCTCGATGGGGGACAAGTCGACCGCCAAAACGACGATGCAATCGGTGGGTGTTCCCACGGTTCCCGGCAGCGAAGGTCTGCTCAGCAGCACGAACCAGGCGGCGGCCCTTGCCGAGGAGATGGGCTACCCCGTGATGATCAAGGCCACCGCCGGCGGTGGCGGACGCGGCATGCGGCTCGTGCCGGACGCCAGTCAGCTGGAAAGCCTGTACAAGGCGGCCCAAGGCGAAGCGGAAGCAGCCTTTGGCAACCCTGGGCTCTACATGGAGAAATTCATCGACCGGCCCCGCCACGTGGAAGTGCAGGTGCTGGCCGACCGCCACGGCAATGTGGTGCACCTGGGAGAACGCGACTGTTCGATTCAGCGTCGTCACCAGAAACTGCTGGAGGAGGCCCCCAGCCCGGCCCTGGATCCAGAACTGCGGCTGCGCATGGGTGAAGCCGCCGTTGCTGCTGCCCGCAGCATTCATTACGAGGGCGCTGGAACGGTGGAATTCCTGCTGGATCGCAGTGGGGGCTTCTACTTCATGGAGATGAACACCCGCATCCAAGTGGAGCATCCGGTGACCGAAATGGTCACGGGTGTTGATCTGATTGCCGAGCAGTTGCGCATCGCCGGTGGCGAACCCATCAGCGTGCGCCAGGAAGAGATCCAGCTCACCGGCCATGCGATCGAATGCCGGATCAACGCGGAGGATGCACGCCATAACTTCCGCCCCGCCCCTGGACGAATCACAGGATGGCTGCCCCCCGGGGGACCAGGCGTGCGCGTCGACAGCCACGTTTATACCGGCTACGACATCCCGCCCTTCTACGACTCCTTGATTGGCAAGCTGATCGTCTGGGGCAAAGACCGCGATCACGCCATGACCCGGATGAAACGGGCCCTAAACGAATGTGCCGTCACCGGAATCCCGACAACGGTGGAATTTCATCTCGAAATGCTGGATCGGCCTGAATTCATCAACGGCGACATCCACACCAAGTTCGTCGAGCAGGAGATGCTTCCCTGAACTCAGGCTGCCGCCTGAGCGTGCATCAGAATTTGGGACAGAAGCCCCTGCTGACCAACGAGCAACTCACGCACGAGGCTGATCAATCCAACCCAGATCACGGGGGTGACATCGACCCCACCAATCGGGGAGATCACGCGGCGGCTAACCGCCAGAACAGGCTCCGTCGGCCAGGCCACCACGGGCCAAGCGCCTTGGTTCAGGTCCACCTGGGGGTACCAAGTGAGCACGATGCGAAGCAGGAACGCCAGGGTCCAGGCTGCTAACAGCAGACCAAGGAGAAGATGAACAACTGGCAGGACCTGCAGCAGCAGCGGCGTCACAAAGCTCAAAGCAAATCGCCCCGTCATCGTAGAAAGCCGACATCGCTCCTTAGGATCAGCGCGGCTTTGATGCAGACAGCAGCAACCCCATGACCCCCTCCCTCTCCAACTTCCTGAGCAGCCTCGTTTGGGGAGGTGTGATCGTTGTTGTTCCCGCCACCATCGCGCTGATCCTGCTGAGCCAGACCGACCGTCTCGACCGCAAGCTCTGACCTGCCCCTGGCGCCCCTCGTAGACTGAGCCCCTAGCGGGATCAGAGTTTTGGTTAACGCCAGTCTCAACTGGGCCAGCATCGTCGGCATCGTGTTGGCCGTCGGCGGAGCTCTGCTCTATTTCATGCGGACGTTCAAACCAGCCCTGGCTCGGGACTACGACGTCTTCTTCGCAGCGATTGGACTGCTTTGCGGAGGCATCCTCTTTTTCCAGGGATGGCGTCTTGACCCGATTTTGCAGTTCGGCCAATTCCTCTTAGCGGGTACAACCGTTTTCTTCGCTTACGAAAGCGTGCGCTTGCGCGGAGTCGCCACCGAGCAAGCGCGGCGTTCCGCCTATTTCGATGACGAGCCCGCCCCTGATCGTGGCGATGGTCCTGGTGGACTGCGCGGGGGCTGGGATGACGGCTACGACCGTTTCGATGAACCCCAGCCGGTGCGGCGGCGTTTCTCCGGCCGCGGCGACGACCCTGAAGAGCGACCTGAAGAGGAGTTCTACAGACCGCGCCGCACCAGCCGCGCCGCGATCCCTGAAGAGGCAGCCAGCCGTCGCTCCATGGGTCGCATCCCAACGGATTCCGGCTGGGAACAAGACAGTGAACGCTCCCGCCGCATGGCCCGCTTCCGGGCCGGAGAAGCCCGTGATGAGCAACGCCCCGATTTCGGATCCAGACGATCGGAGCGGGACGATCAACGCCGCGGCAGCCGTCCTACGGGCCGCTCTGAACGTCCTGCCGGCGAACCCGCCCCTTCCGGCGCTGAGGATGCCGCCTTCAGTCCCAGCCGCAGCGCATCACTGAACCGGGGACGTCCCGGAGCCAACCCGGTTGCGACAACAGAGTCGAGGCGTTCTGCTGAACCGCCGCTGGCCTCGAACCGCCCGACCAGTAGCCGTCAACCCCCCCGCAGCTCAAGGCCGTCTTCCGGCAGCCCTCGGGACAACAGCTCCCGCTTTGACGACTGAGCCACTTGCGTCGCCCGCTGCTCCTTCTCCTGGCCAGCCTGGCGCTGATGGGCTGCAACGGTCGCCAAGAACGGGCCGGTGGAGCCCTGTTCGGCAGCAGTCAGCAGGCACCCGCCCTGAGTGGCAGTGGTGAATGGTTGGCGGTCGTGAGCGATCGCCGCGGCAGACCCACGGTGCAGCTGCGCCGCCTCAGCGACGGATCCGTGGTGTCGGTTCCGCAGCTGAGCCGTCATCAGCCCCACAGCTCCCCCTCCCTCAGCTGGAACGGTCGCTACCTGGCCGTCATCACCCAGCGTGGTCGCCGCAGACTCGCGGTGGTGACCGACCGCCTGAATGGACGAATGCATCCCCTGCCGCTGCCGGGGGGACGGGACCCGGTGCTGCTCAGCCTCGCGCCAGATGCACAGCAAATCGCCCTCCAGGTGACAGATCAGGGCCGGTGGCGCGTGGAACTGCTGGATCTGAGTGAAGTACTCGAACCAGACCGTCCACCGGGCCAGAGCCTCTCCACGCCAACACTGTCGTCAGAGCCATGATCCGCGTTGCTCTGATCTGCAGCCTGGTGCTGATGACGGGCTGCAGCAGTCCCAGACCCACACCCCGGCCCGATCTCAACGGCTTGCTGCGCCAGTCGATGAACAGCCGCCGGGATCCATCCCTGGGGGGACGCTGGTTAGCCAGCCTTGGCCAACGCAATGGGCGGGAACGGGTCGAACTGATCGACCTTCGCAACCGCAGCCCTGTCCCGCTGCCAGGCCTCAACCGTGCAGACGCCCAACCCATCAGCGTCAGCGTCAGTGCGGATGGGCAGCGCTTGGCCGTCGTCCAGCAACGCGATGGCCGCACGGAACTGGTGCTCTATCGCCGCAACGTGGGCGCAACACAACGGCTGCCTCTGGATCCACCGGGCGTGCCCCGCAGTGTCAGCCTTGACGGAGCAGGCCGGCGTCTGGCGGTGCAGGTGAGCCGAAACGGACGCTGGGATGTGGATCTGATTCGTCTGCCCTGATCAGGGCAGCAACCCCGCCCAGTGCAGAAAGGTGTCGCGGCTGAGGGCCTCGATCAAGAGCACCGCGACAAAACCGACCATGGCGAAACGGCCGTTCACGCGCTCGGCATATCCACTCCAACCGAATGCCGGTACGTCGTTGGTGGTGGCGGACGTCTCCGGAACAGACGTGGAATCAGGCGTCTCGCTTGTGGAGGTCATCCGGCCGGTTCAGGAACGTTCGAAGTCATAGCTGGTCGCCGGGATCAGCCGCCAGTCGCGATCTCCACTCAACTCGAGAACGGTGTCATGGAACTCCTTCAAGGTCGGCCGGTGACCAACGCTGATGAAAGCCACCTCGCGTTCGCGCAGCAGCGCATAAAGACGGGATTCAGTGTCGACATCCAAGGCACTGGTGGCTTCATCAAGCACCACGACCTTGGGGGAATTCAGCAACAACCTGGCAAACGCCAGCCGCTGCTGTTCTCCCAAAGAGAGCAACCGCGGCCAGTCCTGCTTGATATCGAGGTCGGGGTAACGCTGCAGCAATTTCGCGAGCATCACCTGATCCAGAACGGCCCGCAGCTGTTCATCGCTGAAACGAGCCTGATCCAATGGGTAACAGAGCTGTTCGCGGAGCGATCCCAGAGCCATATAAGGCTTCTGCGGAATGAACAGAAGGTCCCCCTGCCCTGGGGAATACACAGTGCCTGTCGGCGATCCCCATAACCCACTCACAACCCGCAGCAATGAGGTCTTGCCACAGCCAGAGGGCCCGACCACAAGCAAGCCTTCAGAGGTGTCGAGCGAAAAGCTGAGATCGCGCACCAGCACGTTGTCGGTCCGCGGTGTTTTGACCGTGACCCCTTGAAGCGCCAAACGGTCGGACGGCACAATCCGCGGAGCGAAATCACTCCACTCCTCACGATCCAGGTTCGAGATATTCGACTGGAAACCTTCCAGCCGGTTAATTGATGCCGAGAATCGGGCCAGCGCTTCGATGTTGTAGACAATGAAGAAGAGCGATCCCTCAACCAGGTTGTAAGCAACATTCGCCTGAGCGAAGCCGCCGTAATCCATCTCACCGGCCAGAATCGGCGCAGCAAGAATCAGATAAGGGATGAAATTACTGGCGTAGATGCTGGAACGCTGCAGCACACGCAGCAACACCTCCCAGACGATCAGTAGATTGAAGTTCTCAACAACAGTGGCCAAGCGACGCGTCACCTCCTTGGCTTCCTGCTGTTCACCTGCATAGAAAGCAATCGATTCGGCGTTATCCCTTACCCGAACAAGGCCATAGCGGTAATCCGCTTCGAAACGCAACTGAAAATTGTTCAGACGCACCAGCTTGCGACCGGCAACAATCATCAAGACCGAAATAGCAGCGGCGTAGGCCAACAGAGCGAAAGTCAAGCCCTCACTCACCGAATAAAGGATGAGGATATTGAGAGAAAAGGTGAGAATCGAATCAAAGATATTGAGTGCGAAGCCAAGGGCTTGAGCCGTGAAATCACGAACATCCTCTGAAATGCGCTGATCAGGGTTATCAACGTTGGTGGCCGCCTCATCGTTGGGGTTGAGGACGTAATACGCCCGATCCCGGAGGTAGTCGTCCACCAAACTCAGCGACAACCATTCCCGCCAGAACAGACCCAGCTTCTGGGTGAAATAAAACTGCAGACTGCGAATCGGCAGGGCAACCGCAAAACAGGCGCCATAAACCCAGAGATTGCGGTAGGACGCATCCCCGTCCTTGGAGATCAACGCATTGGTGAGATCCCTAGCGATGAATGTGATGCCGGCATTGATGCCGTTCACACTCAACAGCATCAGGATGATCAAACCGAGAAACAGCCAAGGCAGCCAGCGGCGGTGCCGCAGCTGGCCCCGCACGGAGGCGAACACCACAGCCCCCAGCACGAACAGGGCACTGATGCCCGTCCCCCATCCACGGGACCAGAGCATGGCCAGGGAGGACTGGACGCCACCGAGGTACTGACCGGTCAACTGCGGCAGCAGCCAGGACAGCCCATTCATCAGCCCGGTGACCAGGAACAGCACGATCCCGGCCACACAGAACAGCAGGCTCACCAGAAGTCCGATGAACTGCCAACCGTTGTCTTCGGTGTATGGAAAGAAGTAGGGCTGCGAAAGTCGACGCAGCTTGGCGGCCTGATCCCGCAGGTTCTGAAGCTGGTGGGTCATGCCACTGCTGAACTGTGCTCAGTCTGGCGGCCATTGCGCTGCTTCGCCGTCAGCATCAGCCGGGGGGCCAGGCCAGAGAACGCCCACCGATCACATGCACATGAAGGTGAAACACCGTCTGGCCAGCACCGGCACCGCTGTTGATCACCGTGCGGAAGTCGTCCAGCCCCTCCTGTTTGGCGACCCGAGCAGCGACCAGCAGCAGATGGCCCAGCAGGGGAGCATCCTCTGCAGCACCGGAGCGCAGGCTCTCGATCGGCTTGCGGGGAATCACCAGCACATGAACCGGTGCCTGGGGGGCGACATCCCGAAAGGCCAGGCACTGCTCATCGCTATAGACCTCATCGCACGGAATCTCGCCGCGAAGGATCTTGCCGAAGATCGTGTCGTCTGCCATGGGCCTTGAGAACGAAGGAACAGCCATACCGGTGTGACAGCAAGGGCATGAATCTCCTGCGTCACCCACTTCAGAATGCTGGCACGTTGTCTCAGTGCATCACTACAAGGTCTGGAGGCCAGGCCTGTGGTGGTGGAAGTGGATCTCGCCCCAGGCCTGCCGGGCGTCCAGCTGGTGGGCCTGCCAGACAAGGCCATTCAGGAGTCGCGGGAGCGCGTCCGCTCCGCCCTGCGCAACAGCGGCTTCCGCGGCCCCCTGGTTCGCGTGGTGATCAACCTTGCTCCGGCCGATCTACGCAAGGAAGGCCCCTCCTTTGATCTCCCGATTGCCTTGGCACTGTTGGTGGCCAGCGGGCAGCTCGCCCGCCCTCAGCTGGACGGCCTCTGGTGTGCTGGCGAATTGGGTCTCGACGGCAGCCTCAGGCCCTGTCGCGGAGTGATCGCCCTCGCCGACCAGGCCCATCAGCAGCAGGCCCGAGCCCTGGTGATCCCTCCCGCCAATGCCAGCGAAGCCAGCTTGATTGAGGGGCTGCCAATCCACACCGCGCCCAACCTGCGGGAGCTGGTTCTGCAACTCAAAGGAGAGCAACCCTGGCCCGTCATCGGTTGCAGCGGCTCCCGAGCATCAGGCCGCATCAATAGCCCGGAGCCCTCGCCATCCATTGAGACAAGCCTGGCTTCACGCGGCTTGGCCCTTTCCGCTGCAGGCGGCCACCATCTCCTGCTGGTGGGTCCCCCCGGCTGCGGCAAGACCCGCCTGGCCCATCACTTGCCACACCTGCTGCCGCCCCTGAGCCGGAAGGAAGCGCTCACCATCACACGCATCCATTCGATCGCCGGACATCTCCATGACATCGATCATCTGCAGCAGCAACGCCCCTTTCGATCGCCCCATCACAGTTGCTCCGCAGCCGCCTTGCTGGGGGGAGGACGCTCGCCCCGTCCCGGCGAACTCAGCCTGGCCCACGGTGGTGTGCTCTTTCTCGATGAGCTAGCGGAATTTCCGCGAACAGTGCTGGATCAGTTGCGGCAGCCCCTGGAGGAAGGCGCCGTACAGATCAGCCGCTCCCAGCACAGCACTGTCTTCCCCGCCTTGATCACCTTGGTGGCAGCCACCAATCCCTGCCCCTGCGGATGGCATGGCGATCGCGACCATGGCTGTCGCTGCAGCATCAGCCAGCGCCAGCGGTACTGGCAGCGGCTCTCAGGCCCGCTTCTGGATCGGCTCGACCTACAACTGCGGCTCGAACGGCGCTCCGCCAAGGAGATGGCGAACGTGCTGAATCCTCACGGCGCAACGACAGCCTCCGAGTCCTGGTGCAGCCCAGCACGGATTCAACGGGCCCGCCAGCGGATGCAGAGCCGCAATCCCGCCGGCTGCCGCAATGGCCGACTGTCGGCAAAAGCGCTGCGGCAGAGCGGAGCAATCGAGACTGCGGCGCTGGATCTATGGGAACAATTGATCCAACAACGCGGCCTGAGCACCCGCAGCAGTCTTCAGCTGTTGCGGGTGGCACGGACCATTGCTGATCTGAACGATCAGTCATCTGTTAACCGCAATGCCGTGGCGGAAGCGAGCTGCTACCGCTGCACCGATCTGCTGAGGGGACCTGAACCTCAGTAGTTGCGCGCCCGCTTGTCCGGTGTATCCCGGTAGGGCTGGGTGCCGATCGGCGGGGGCTGGAGATGGCGGTCGTTGAGCGACCCCAGCGCATGGGTCATCGCTTCACCAAACCACTCGAACCATTGCACAACTGTGGTTTTCATCACGGCCTCCTGGGTCTTCCTTCAGTGTGAGTTCACTGACAGGTCTCGACAACAGGTGTTTTGACCGGTTTTACCCCTCTCAGCTCAGGGAGTCGGTGCACTGTCTCGATAGACGTAGAGATGGCCCAGGCTTTTCTTGCCGTAGGCCCGTCGCTTCAGGGTCCACCCCGGCTCAAACTTCAGCTGAACAAAGCCACTGGCGGCCCCGCCGGCCCGGGCGACGAGCAGGGTCGGTTGGGAGGGATTCCGGGTCGGTGTCGCCAGCAACTCAATATCACTGCCGCTGTTCACCACGCTGAGCCGATAACGGGTGCCAAGGTCATCACCACCGATGCGCAGGGAATAGCCGTTGCCGTCGATGTAACGGTTGCAGACCCCGGTGAAATCAAACTTGGACAGCAGGGGATCCACCATCGCCGGCGAGCCAGCACCCACCGCAAAACACGGGCGTTTCGTGGTCCGCTGTTCGTAGATGTTCAACTGCGAGCGTTGCCCCTGGCCGATGGGAGCCGACACCAGAACAAAGTTGCTCATCTCCACGGGCACCGCCGTGAACAGAGAGCCCTGGGCCAAGGCCACTGGTACCGAGGTCGCTGCGAGAGCTAGGCCAGCAGCAGCCACGGTTCGAAAGCGTGCCATCACGTCCATGGAGGAACTGAGCGGATCGTAAAAGTGATGCCTGAATCGGTCGCCCCCGATCAGGCCGGTTTATTGAGGCGTATGGCGACCAGAAGGGTGCCAACGGTTGCGGGGGCCGCAAGGGCCAAGATCCAACTGGTGGCTTTGACCCCGAGGTCGGGATCGCCATAGGCCAGTTCGAAGACACAACCTGTGCTGGCAATGCCAAGAACACAGGCAAGGGCCAGGAAAACGCCGGCCAAGGGTTTCATTGGCATGGCTCAGGCGACGCTCCGAACATGTTGGCGCTCGAAGCCCTTCTCCTTGAGCTCTTTCTGCAGACCGTCTTCATCGGTGACGCGATCGACGAACAACACGCCATTGAGATGGTCCATCTCATGCTGAATGCAGCGGGCCATCAATCCATCGGCTTTCATCTTGCGGGGCCGACCCATCTCATCGCGAAAGCTCACTTCAATCGCCGTCGGGCGCACCACATCGAGATACACCCCAGGAATGCTGAGGCAGCCCTCCTCATAGGTATCGAGCCCGGCACTGGCCGCACTGATTTCCGGATTGATCAACACCAGAGGCGGTGTGGCCGCATTCTCCAAGTCGAGATCAATCACGAGCAGCTGCTGATGGATCCCCACCTGAGGTGCCGCCAGACCGATGCCCTTAGCGGTGTACATGCTGCGCAGCATGTCGCGGGCTAGCTCCCGCACCTGCTCATTCACCTTGCCGATGCGACGCGCCGACTTTCGCAGGACTTCATCGCCCAGGGTGTGAATCTCCAACGGCGGAGTTTCAAGGGCGGTTTTGGGGACCAGCATCGTGTCCCGCGACTTGTCGGCCTGACGGGCCAACTCTGCAAAGCTTCCTGCCAAGGCCAACGCCGCGTTGATTCAGCATGGTAAGCGGCCTAATTCAGCCGCCATGGGAGCCGTTCCGTTATCCGCGCAGCATGCCGTCGGCCGTTTGCCGGGGCTCAAGGAACCGGTACTGGTCAGCGGACCCGATGCAACGGTGTGGCTGATCTGGCTGGAGCAACGTCCCCAGGAACGGGGCCGCACCACAGCCTTGATTCGCCGTTTCGGCGATTCCGAAGCGGACCCTCTGGAGCTGACGCCGGCCCCCAGCAACCTGCGCAGTCGCGTACATGACTACGGCGGCGGGGTGCTCGCCACTGCTGTGGAGCAGGACAGGCTGATCCTGAGCTGGATCGACAGCGGCTGCGTCTGGCGTCAGGACTGGCGCCTGCCAAAGACCAACACAGACCATCCCACCCCCCTGGCGGCAGCCGAACGGCTCAGCCGGGAGGGCGACTGGGCGCTGGCGGATGGCGTGCTCGATCTGCCCAGGCAGCGCTGGATCGGAATCCGTGAAGTCGAGGGCCGTGACGAGCTGGTGAGCCTGGCGTTGAGCGGGGCCGATCAGACCCCGTTGCTGCTGCACCAACCGGCGGACTTTGCCGGCTATGGATGCTTGAGCCCCGATGGCCAGCGCTTCGCCTGGGTGGAATGGCAGCAACCCGCCATGCCCTGGGACAGCAGCAGTCTCTGGTGCGCGGGGTTCAGCGACACGGGCGGGCTGCTCCAGCCCCGTCAGTTGGCCGGGGGCGACGGCATCTCGGTGTTTCAACCCCAGTGGCTGTCCGACGGACAGTTGCTTGTGGCGGAAGACAGCACGGGTTGGTGGAATCTGATGCTCCAACCCAGCGCCGATTCCGACTGGGAAAGGCCCTGGCCGATGGCCGCTGAAACAGCCATGCCCCAATGGATCTATGGGATGAGCACCACGGCTTGGGATGGCGAACAGCTGATTGCAGCCGTGTGCAGCCGCGGGGCCTGGTCGTTGCAACGGCTCAGTCTGGATGGAAGCGTGCAGCCGTTGCCGCAGCCCTTTGATGATCTGGCGGGATTGAATGCCTGCCACGGCCGCGCCGTGGCCGTGGCCAGCAACGGCACCAGCGTGGCCGGACTGCTGGAACTCGACCTGCGACCGGCGACCGCCCTCTGGAGCCACAGCCCTGCCATACCAGCACCCTTAGCGGCAGAAGAGATCAGCGTGGCCGAACCGCTGTGGTTCAACGGCCACCAAGGGGAACGCACCCATGCCTGGTACTACCCCCCCAGCAGCAAACCACCAGGGGCAGCCCCACTGCTGGTGAAAAGCCACAGCGGACCAACGGCCATGGCCCGCCGCGGCCTCAGCCTGGCGATCCAGTACTGGACCTCCCGTGGCTGGGGCGTGGTGGATGTGAATTACGGCGGCTCAACGGGGTTCGGCCGGGATTACCGGGAACGGCTGAACGGTGGCTGGGGGGTGGTGGATGTGGCCGACTGCGCCGCAGCAGCCCGGGCCTTGATCGACTCCGGTCGCGCTGATCCCGACAAGATCGCCATCGAAGGTGGGAGTGCTGGCGGGTTCACCACCCTGGCGGCTCTGTGTTTTACCGATGTGTTCCAGGCCGGTGCCTGCCGCTATGCAGTGTGTGATCTCACCGCCATGGCCGAAGACACCCACCGGTTTGAGGCGCGCTACTGCGATGGTCTGGTGGGGGCATGGCCAACGGAACGTCATCTCTATGAGAAGCGATCGCCCCTGCTACATGCGGATCAAATTCGCTGTCCGGTGCTGTTCTTCCAGGGGTTAAAAGACAAGGTGGTGCCTCCGGAACAGACCGAGCGCATGGCCGAAGCCCTGCGCAGCAACGGCATACCGGTGGAGGTGCGGCTCTTCGACGACGAAGGCCATGGCTTCCGCAACCAGAGCACCCAGATCCAGGTTTTGGAAGAGACCGAAGCCTTTTTCCGACGTCAATTGGGCTTGGCGGAGCAACGGATCTGAAACACTCAATATTCAGAATTGAGCCAATGCTTCAGCGCTGGCATGGAGAAGTTGTCGAGATCTTGATCACTACAGGCAATGCTCTGGCAACACCAATCCATTGATCAGCTTTAAAGCGATGAACGTGATCGACCCAAAAGCGCTGCCAGGCCCTTTTCCCAACGAAGACTGAGCTAGCAGATGGTTACAACCCACACAACCGGGTTCAGCAAATGTGATGGCTTAAGCGAGCAACCAACAGGAACGTTCAACCTGTGCCCCATGGAACGGATGAGACTGCAGCGGGTCTGAGATGGTGAGCAAAGCTTCCTGAGTATTAATGCGGATCCTGCGTTATCGCGGCAACAGCTACGCCAGCCCTGAACCGATCAACGCAGCACCCCGTGCCGGCGTGCGGTCTTACCGCTGGGTGCAGTACGCCATCCAAAGCGACAACGTCGTCCCCCTGGAGCAACGCGAATGCATTTCGAACGATCAGCAGCTGGCCGCCTGAGTCGGCTCAGCTGTGTTCGCGCAGGAAGGCGACCGTGGAAGCGAGCTCCTCGCTGAAGCGGTCGATCTCTTCAAAGGTGCTGGTGAAGCTCAGGCTGGCCCGGGCTGAAGCCGTGACGTCATACAAACGGTGCAAGGGCTGACAGCAGTGGTGACCACTGCGAATACAGATCCCGGACGCATCAATCAGCGCGGCAATGTCGTTGGCATGCACGCCATCCACCAGGAATGTGGCGAGGGCACCGCGGTCGGGCTGCTGATCCGGCGTCGGCCCCAAGACCCGCACACCATCAATGGCCTGCAGCCTGTTGAACAGATGCCGGGTGAGCTGAGCCTCCCAGGCCTGAATCGCCTCCAGACCAACTGCCTGCAGATAGCGAATTGCGGCACCCATGCCCACCGCTTCTCCAATGGCAGGGGTTCCAGCTTCGAACTTGTGGGGCAGCACCGCCCAGGTGCTGTGATCCAGGAAGACGTCTTGGATCATCTCCCCACCGCCGAGGAAGGGAGGCATCGCCTCCAGCAGAGACTCCCGCGCCCAAAGAAAGCCCATGCCGGTGGGCCCGCAGAGCTTGTGGGACGAGCCGACAAGAAAGTCGGCCTCCATCGCTGCCACATCAATCGGCTTGTGGGCCAGGCTCTGGCATGCATCAACCAGCACGCAGGCGCCAACGGCATGGGCCGCCGGGATCACCTGATCAAGGGGATTGCAGCAGCCGAGTGCATTGCTGATGTGCACCAGGCTCACCAGCCGGGTGCGCTGGCTGAGCTGGGCCTGGAAATCCTCCAAATCCAGCTCACCGGATTCGGTGATGCCGACATGACGCAGCACACAACCGGTGCGCTGGGCCAGGAGCTGCCAAGGCACCAGATTGCTGTGGTGCTCCATCACGGTGAGGAGAATTTCGTCCCCCTCCCTCAGGTTGGCGTCACCCCAAGTGCGCGCCACGAGGTTGATCGCTTCACTGGCATTGCGGGTAAAGACGATCTCCCGGGAAGTGGCGGCACCCACGAAGGCCGCAGTCGTGCTGCGGGCTGCCTCAAAAGCATCGGTGGCGCGGGCACTGAGCTGGTGGGCGCCGCGATGCACGTTGGCGTTGTCGCAGCTGTAGTACTGCTGCAGCGCCTCCAGCACCTGGCGGGGCTTCTGACTGGTGGCGGCGTGATCGAGATAAATCAGCGGCCGGCCATCGGGAGCCAGCTGCTCAAGAATCGGGAAGTCGGAACGATATCGAGAGGATAAATCCACGAAATCCGCACCAGATCGTGCTTTTGCGGTGATTGTCATGGGGCAAGGCTGCCCATCACGCGCTTCAGGGGACGCCAGGCCTGCGCAGCAGCAGGCAGCTGCTCGATCACCTCCTGGCAGGCCCCGCGCAACAGCAGCGCGGTCGCCTCCGCCGCGGCGATCCCACGACTCTGGAGATAGAACAACTGATCGTCCTGGAGCTGAGACACGGTGGCGCCGTGGGCGCAGCGCACATCGTCCGCCACGATTTCCAGCTCGGGCTTGGTGTCGACCCGGGCGCGATCAGACAGCAGCAGGTTGCGGCTCAACTGCGCCGCATTGGTGCGCTGGGCATCGCGGGGAACACTGATGGCACCGTTGAAAATCGCGTGGGATTGGCCACCGGCCAGGCATTTCTGCAACTGATCCAACTCCCCTTCAGGCCCGTCGAAACGCACCGCGGTATGGGTGGCCAGCTGCTGTTCGGCGCCGGTCACCGCCAAGCCCTTGAGCACGGTCTGCGCTTGTCCATCCACCTGCACCACCCGGGGCTCCACCCGTCCAAAGCTCCAGCCCTGAACGACCGAGGTGAGGGCATAGGAGCTGCGGGGCTCCTGCTCAACCGCCAGATGCGCCATCAACGACGAAGCGCCATCAGCCGTGGCCAGCACCCCATGCCGCAGTTGCGCCTCCTGCCCCAAATGCACTTCCAGCACGTGGCTGTGGGCGGACGCACCCTCCGCCAACAACACCTGCAGCAACTCAAGCTCCGCCTTTTCCTCGAGCAGCAGTAGCACCCGGGTGGCGTTCAACCCGGCACCCGCCGCGAGGACCAGTTCCAGCGAACCCACGCACCCCTGCACCCTGAGGGCCAGGATCTGCTGCGCTTTGGCGTGGTTGAACTCCACCGGCCAGGCCTGGGCGCAACCGCAGCAATCAAGGGTGTGACCGAGGGCCTGCTTCAGCTCATCAGCATTGAGAACCGTGATCCCCTCTGGAAGGAGCTGCCCTGCCAAGGGATCGTCAGAACCGTTGAGCACCAGACGGGTCACCCCCTCCGAGCTGGGCGGCAGTGGTGCTGAACTCTTTGACGCACTGGTCGGCAACGCCGACACAGCCGCAAGACGCTTGAGGTCGGTGAGTCGCCAGGACTCTTCCCGGCGGCTGGGCAGACCGAGGTGCTCCAACGCGGCGCGACCGCGCTCCTGAACCGGCGCCAGCACACTGCTCAACATGATTAAGCAGCCCCCTGGGTGGCCAGCTCCTGATCCACCCAGTCGTATCCGGTCTGCTCGAGCTCAAGGGCCAGTTCCCGTCCGCCAGTGCGCAGGATCTGGCCCGCAGCCATCACATGGACATAGTCCGGGGTTATCTCATCAAGAAGACGCTGGTAGTGGGTGATCAACAGCGTGGCGTTGTCTTCCGTCGCCAATTGATTCACTCCACCGGCAACGATGCGCAGGGCGTCGATATCGAGACCCGAATCGGTTTCATCGAGAATCGCCACCACAGGCTCAAGCAGCGCCATCTGCAGGATCTCGTTGCGCTTTTTCTCACCACCGGAGAACCCTTCATTCACACTCCGCTCGAGGAAGGCGGGGTCCATCTGCACCACCTTGAGCTTGTCGTGCACGTGATCCTCAAAGGCAAACGTGTCGAGCTCCTCCTCCCCCTGTTTCTCCCGCCGAGCATTGGTGGACACCCGCAGGAACTCCAGGTTGCTGACGCCGGGGATCTCAACCGGGTACTGAAATCCGAGAAACACCCCCAGCCGGGCCCGTTCCTCAGGATCCAGCTCAAACAGATCCTGACCGCGGTAGCGAACGGTGCCGCCCGTGACTCGATACGCCGGATGCCCAGCCAACACCTTGGAGAGAGTGCTCTTGCCACTGCCGTTGCGGCCCATCACGGCATGGATCTCACCAGCACGCACCTGCAGATTCACCCCCTTGAGGATGGGATTGTCCTCGACGGAGGCATGCAGGTCTTGGATGTCGAGCAGCAGCTCAGCGTCAGGGCGAATCACGGAAGGAGGCGTTGAAAAACAGAGACAGGGTGGAGACAGGGATCAGCCCACGGATCCCTCGAGTTTGAGGGCCAACAATTTGTCAGCCTCAGCAGCGAACTCCATGGGCAGCTGGTTGAAGACGTCGCGGCAGAAGCCACTGACCATCATTGAGACGGCTTCTTCAAAACCAATGCCACGGCTCTGGAGATAGAAGAGCTGGTCTTCGGAGATGCGACAGGTGCTGGCCTCGTGCTCGATGGCCGCCTGCGGCTGCTGAGAACGGATGTAGGGGTACGTGTTCGCAGCAGCCTGATCGCCAATCAGCATCGAATCGCACTGGCTGTAGTTACGAGCTCCCTTGGCATTGGGCCCCATTTGCACAAGGCCTCGGTAGCTGTTGCTGGAGCGTCCGGCGCTGATGCCTTTGCTCACGATCGTGGAGCGGGTGCGCGGTCCGACATGGACCATCTTCGTTCCGGTATCGGCCTGCTGGCAGTTGTTGGTGAGTGCAACGGAATAGAACTCACCTACCGAATCAGCACCTTGCAGCACACAGCTGGGGTACTTCCAGGTGATGGCCGAACCGGTCTCCACCTGGGTCCAGCTGATGCGGCTGCGATCACCGCGGCACTGGCCGCGCTTGGTCACGAAGTTGTAGATCCCGCCGACACCGTTTTCATCGCCGGCATACCAGTTCTGAACCGTGGAGTACTTGATGGAGGCATCCTCAAGGGTCACCAGTTCAACCACCGCAGCGTGGAGCTGGTTGGTGTCAAACATCGGGGCGGTGCAGCCCTCGAGGTAACTCACCGAGGCACCTTCTTCGGCCACGATCAGGGTCCGCTCGAACTGACCGGTGTCCCCGGAATTGATCCTGAAATAGGTGGACAACTCCATCGGACACTCCACCCCTTTCGGGATGAAAACAAAGGATCCGTCGCTGAACACCGCTGAGTTCAGGGCGGCGAAGTAGTTGTCGTTGCTGGAGACAACAGTGCCGAGGTAACGCTCGATCAGCTCGGGGTGCTCTTTCACCGCTTCACTGAAAGAACAGAACACCACACCGTGTTCCGCCAACTTCTCTTTGTAGGTGGTGGCGATCGACACGCTGTCGAAAACAGCATCCACAGCGACATTGCTGAGGCGCTTCTGTTCGCTCAACGGGATGCCGAGCTTGTCGAAGGTTTCCAGAAGCTTCGGATCCACCTCATCAAGGCTGGCCTTCTTGTCCTGCTGCTTGGGCGCGGCGTAGTAAACGATGTCTTGGTAGTCGATCTCGGGATAGCCGAGAGCAGCCCAATCAGGCTCCTCCAGGGTGAGCCAGTGGCGGAAGGCCTTGAGCCGAAACTGGAGCAGAAACTCCGGCTCTTCCTTCTTGGCCGAAATCAAACGAACGACCTCCTCGCTGAGACCCTTGGCGATTTTGTCGGTCTCGATCTCGGTGACAAAGCCGTACTTGTACGGCTGACTGACGAGATCCCGTGTGGAGGTACTGGTCATTCCGTTCAGCCGACGGTGGCGTTAATCGTTTCAGTGGAGATGGACTGCGTCTTGTCAGGGCAGGCGAAAGGATTGTCCTCAGTGAGGAAGAGCATGCAGTGGCATTCCTTGCGTTCACGCATCGGAACACAGGGGCAGTTCCAAAAGGCCTGGGAGACCTCGGCCTCTTTGTCGTCGTAGTGCCGGCAGGGGCAAAGAGCGCCTCCTAGGTCGTCCTTATGACGCGCGAGACCTTTCAGAACAACAGCGGTGACACTGGGATCAGCACAGAAATAGGTGCCTGTCCGCTGCGCGTAGGTTTGAGCGAACTTGCGGATCACCTCCAGGCTTTCTGCTGTCGGCTCTTGAGGGGCGTCGGACATGGAAGTGGAGGGAGCGGCGAATTACGAAACCCCGCGGTTTCCTTATCGGAAGCCTAGGCCAACAGGCCTCCGGTCAGCGGGCTTCCCATTGTGACCCGCAACCCGGCCGACATTCCGAGGCAATTCGATGGCATCGTGTGGGAAGGTTTCGCTTCTTCATGAGCGCCTCGGCCCCTGCCAGCACCCGCGACGCCGTGCTCTCCCTGCTGATGGAGCGAGGAGAGGAAGACGCTGGCAATCTGGCCGGCACCGTGGGCATTTCCGTGCAGGCCATGCGCCGGCACCTGCGTTCTCTCGCCGAAAGTGGCTTGGTGTGCGCCAGCAGCAACTCCAGCGGCCCAGGGCGTCCCAGTAACCGCTGGTGTCTCACCGACCAGGGACGGGCCCAGTTTCCAGACGGCAGTGACCGCTTCGCCCTGGGGCTACTGGATTCGATGCGCAGCCATCTCCCCGAAGCGACCGTGCGTCAGCTGCTGAACCAGCAGGCCGAGTCGAAAGCCAGCCAATACCGAGAAAGCCTGGGCGATGCCTCCCTTGAGGCTCGCCTCGAACATCTGGCACGGCTGCGGCGCGACGAGGGCTACGTCACCGTTTGCAGCAGAGATGACGACGGCGTCAGCTGGCGACTCGAAGAGGCCCACTGTTCGGTGCAACGCATCGCCGAGGAATTTCCTGCGGTATGCGACCAAGAATTACTACTGATCCGGCAGACCGTGCCGGACTGTCGAGTCGAACGCGTGCATTGGCGGCTCGAGGGCGGTCACGCTTGCGGCTTCCGGATCACTCCACTTGCCCAGGGCTGATGGCCATCGACCGGGCGACGATTGAACAGATCGATGCCACCTTGCTGCCCCAGCTGGATCGGCATCACCTGCGGGTTCTGAGCCATTGCCTGGACAGCTTTCAGGCGATGGCTGGACGCAAGGCCACAGGAGCGATCCCCGACGAAGACCAACAGCGCCTCTGGTGCAGGCAGCAACCCGTCGTCGCGGACGACCCCGCCTTTCTCGAGACCCTGCTTGAGCAGCTCAGGGCGGCCGCCGACCAGCTCGATCAGCTGGCGATTGAACTGGGCAAGCCACCCTTGGCGCTGACCCTCGACGATCTGATCAACGCCGCCGAAGCCCGCTGCCGTGGCTGACATGGCTGTCATGGATAACGCCGTCGAGCTGCCATCATCAATTCATCTGTTTAACGCGGGCGATGCTTGATATCTCTGACGCCCTCAGCTTCTTTCGCCTGAGCTGTGGCCGGTGGACTTCGCAGCGCAGCCAGCATCATCTGCTGCATCGCCGAGCCGAAGCCGGAGCCTCCTTCATCGTCGTAGAGGAACTGCTGAAGGGAGACGAGCGACTCGCGGAGATCGCCGAGCGCAACAACGAGAGCGTTGAGCGAATCGTCGGCGGCTGCTGGGTGCGCTGGAGCGGATCAATGGCCTGGGACCGCGCCGGTGAATCCCACGAGGACCAGACCATGTTCGGACTGATCCCCGAGGACGAGACGGGGCGACGCGGACTATTGCTACGGGATCGCGGCTACGCCGAAAAAGCACCGGTGGCGGGCCAGTTCCGTATGGACGAAGAAAACGGCCTAATCCTCACCACCGATTACGAAATGATGAGCTCCCTGGAGCGCTTCTGGTTCGCGGGTCCGAACCTGCGGCTGCGCACCAGCACGGTTCAGGGGCTCTCCAACAACGCCTCCTTCTGCATGGAGACCCGGCAGCTGGACGACAGGCCGGAGACCAGCCATAACGCGCAAACTGCCATCAGCGCAGCAGGCCTCGCCCCGTTCGGTTGGTAAGCAGAAATACTTAGAAGAAGTATTACGGCATGTAATCGCTGCAACACCTGCTGAAGGGGGCAAGACCGAGCACTTCTACGATCCCGAACAGTGGATGCTGTAGCTCGCGTGGCCATTCCTCTTCTGGAGTACGCACCGATCACCCAAAACTCCCTCAGGAGTGGTGTTCCAAACATTCGCGTTGGCTCCGAGGAAGGATCGAGGGCCTACTCCATTGAGATTGCCGACGACCGGGACAACTTCGACACGGTGGTTGAGAGCGGCTACCGCCAAATCTTTTTCCACGCCTTCGAGACAGATCGGGACGTCAACCTTGAGTCCCAGCTCAAGGATGGCCAAATCACCGTTCGTGATTTCATCCGCGGCCTGGTGCTCTCCGACACCTTCAAGCGCACCTTCTACGGCTTCAACAGCAATTACAAAGTTGTCCGCCACCTTTGCGAACGGATCCTTGGCCGCAAAGTCAACGGGAAAGGCGAGGAGCTGTCTTGGTCGATCGTGATTGCGACCAAGGGCCTCGAAGGCCTGGTTGACGTTCTCCTCGACAGCACTGAATACCTCGACACCTTTGGCTACGACACTGTTCCGTACCAGCGGAACCGTGTGCTTCCCGGCCGCGAGCTCGGTGACACTCCCTTCAACATCACCACCCCTCGCTACGACGAGTACTACCGCGGAATCCTGGGCTTCCCTCAGCTCATCTTCACCGGTGGTCCTGCCAAGAAATTGCCGGAACGCGCAAAGATCCGGAAGGGTGGTTCTCCTTCGGACTACATGGCCTGGGTCAGCGAAATCGGCAGTCCACGTCGGGTGGGTGGGAACTCCAGTGCCGACATCGACTACCTGGCAAAGGTTCCTTATCGCACCCTCGGCCGCTGAGTCCGGAGCCAAGCACAATCAAAAAAGCGGGGCTGACGCCCCGCTTTTTTTGTGTGAGCGAAAGTGATCCCCGGGATCGGAGCCCAACAAGTGGTCAGGTTCCACTGACCCTTGGGCCATTGCCGGCTCGAAAAGGAATTTTTCGGATCACAATGATCCCAAACGAAACCTGGAGTTTTTAGGCGTGTCTCAAACACTGTCATCACTGGCACGTCTCACCCTTCGTCAACTGCGTCAGATCGCCAGTGATCTGGGAGTGCCGCTCTACAGCCGCAAGAGCAAAGAGACCCTTGTCGACGAAGTTGCCCAGCGTCAGCAAAAGCGCGGTGGAGACCTGAAAGCCATCGAAGCTGAGCTCAACGCACCGGCCGTGAGCACGAGTGACACCCGCGTTGTGTTTCTGCCCCGTGATCCCCAATGGGCCTACGTGTTCTGGGAAATCTCGGAAGCCGATCGCAAGGTTGCCCAGAAGGATGGAGCCAGCCGTCTTTGCCTCCGCCTGTCCGATGTCACCGGCATGCAGGACGGCAACGCACATCCACATACTCTCCAGGAAGTGCCGGTCGACAGCCACAGCACCGAGTGGTATCTGCCTGTACCTCTCTGCGACCGGGATTACCGGGTCGAACTGGGCTACCGCATCGGCACGACCTGGATGTCTCTGGCCTTCTCTTCGGTGGCGCGCGTGCCTGCTCTCCACCCCAGCGAACAGATTCTTGACCAGTTCGTTCCCTTCAGCCTCGATGCTGCCCCAGCAGCACCAGCAACGACGACGACTCCCGTCTCACCAAGTGAGTCGAGCAACAGTGGTCTGCACGAGCGGCTCTACCAAAGCGCGACTGTTCAATTCCGCCGGCGCCGGGTCGGCTCTGAAGAATTCCAGGAAGGTTTCGATACCTCTGGCGAAAGCACCGGGTTGAACGACTCCGGTGTTGGTCTGTGGGCCAGCGGCCGCAGCGAGTCCGGCCTGGGTGGCGTGGCACCTCGCCAACGCTCCTTCTGGCTGGTGGCCGACGCCGAACTGATCGTGTACGGCGCCACCGACCCTTCGGCGCGCCTCACCATCGGAGGCGAGGAAGTTCCTCTCTCCACCGATGGCACCTTCCGGATTCAGGTGCCCTTCCGTGATGGCGAACAGATGTATGCCATCGAGGCCACAGCCTCTGATGGAGAGCAGATGCGCAACATCACGCTCAATTTCAAGCGTGAGACCCCTGAAGACAACAGCAACCCCGCCAGCGAAGCTCGCGCCGAGTGGTTCTGAACCCTTCTGATCCCAAAGCTCCAGCCTCCCTGCGCTGGTTCGTGGCCATCACCCCCCTCGCGGGGGCGATGGTTTTCCCATTGGTCGTGCCCTTGGTCATGACACGGGTGAGTATCGGAGCAGGTGTTGGTGTGGCCCTCGTTCTGAGTGGCATCTGGTTTGTTGCGATGCTGAAGACATCGGAGATGCCCCACTAAAACCAGGGGAACTCTGATCAAGACAAAGGGCTTGATCGGGATGCTGAAGAGCAAGTTGGCATTGATGGCAGCGGCTCTTCTCTGCAGTGGCTGCAGCCAGGCGGGGTCGGTTGTGGGCGAAAGCCCAGCGGCTCTTGCACTTCCCAACAAGATCGATGTGGTCTTCAACCACAACGCCACATCGCGCTACAGATCACCCCTGACTGGGGCCTGGCGCAATGGTGACGACCTGGAGCAATGGCTGATTGCAGCCATTGATGCCGCCCACGAGGAAGTGCTGGTGGCCGTTCAAGAGCTCAGCCTTCCAAGGGTTGCCCAAGCACTGATCGCGGCAAAACAACGAGGTGTGCATGTGGCAGTGGTGCTGGAGAACAACTACAGCACCGCCTGGAGCGAACAACGGCCGAGCCGATTGAACCAGCGCGAACGGAAGCGTTGGCATCAGTTAAACCAACTGGCTGATAGCGATGGGGATGGAACCACCAGCCCGGAAGAAGCCTTCCAAGGCGATGCCGTGGCCTTGCTAAAGGCTGCCCACATTCCACTCATTGACGACACAGAAGACGGCAGCCGTGGCAGTGGGCTGATGCACCAAAAGTTTCTGGTAGTCGACCAAACATCGGTGATCACCGGAAGCGCCAATCTCACCAGCTCCGGCCTGCATGGTGATGCGAGGCGGCCGTCCAGCCGCGGCAATGTGAATCACCTGCTTCGGTTCAACAGCCCTGGGCTGGCATCTGTGTTCCGCAAAGAATTCACCCAGATGTGGGGGGATGGACCCGGCGGTAATCCGGACAGTCGCTTTGGCCTGCAGAAAGCAAGCGAGGGCTCTCAAACAGTGCGGGTCGGCAACACCCAGGTGGACGTGCTGTTCTCACCTCATCCCAAAAGGAATCAGGGGCACGGGCTCAACCTGCTGGCGAAGCAGTTGAACAAGGCAAGACAACGCGTCGACATGGCCCTGTTTGTGTTCTCCGCACAGCAATTAACGAACGTGCTGCGGGAACAGATCAAACAAGGCGTAGAGATCAGGCTGGTCGCCGATCCTGGTTTTGCCAACCGCCCTTTCTCTGAAGTTCTCGATTTGCTGGGCGTCACCCTTCCGGATCACACCTGCAAGGTGGAAGCGAACAACCAGCCGCTGGATCAAGCCCTTGAAGGCATCGGCACCCCGCGCCTCGCCCGCGGCGACAAGCTCCACCACAAGTTCGCCGTGATCGACAACCGCAAAGTGATCACTGGATCCTTCAACTGGTCACCGTCTGCCGCTCACACCAACGACGAAACGCTGCTGGTGATCCACTCTCACCAACTCGCCAAACACTTCACCCGAGAGATGGATCGCCTCTGGGACACCGCCGAGCTTGGGATCACTGCAAGGATTCGCCGCAAACTGGATCGTCAAAAGATTCGATGCGGGGAGGGGGTGGAGAGGGAATAAACGTAATATAGGAAAGAAGTCAAATCGAATATTAATCAACAATGCCGGCGACGATTCTCCACATCGGCACACCCCGCACAGGAACAACTGTAATACAGAAGCATTTGCTACCAAAATGCAGAAGATCCTTCATTGTTAGCAAAAGAGCCTACAGCAGTTCTGGGAATATTCGAGATAATCAAAAACCACTTATTGGATACACTACAAAAGAAGAGATTCGTCAATCACTTCAAGCCAACAAGCCTGAAGAAATAAATAGCACAAAACACTTTATCAATAATATAATGACACCATTAGTACAGATCTCTCGAGGCGAAAGAGACAAAGAAGTCGAGCACCTGATCTGCTTAGCGGTCAAACAGCTTATACAAGTTGCAAACAACAACAACCTGCTACTTTCAAGCGAAAGAATTTGCGATTGCTCCGCCTCTCTGCGAGGTGATTCACAACATACTCAATCAGACGAAGAATTTCTTGTTCACGCGCTATCAAGAGTATGCACAAAAGCCAATGGACAAACTCCACTCATATCTATTTGCTTCAGAGAAGCAATCAGCTATCTCAGGTCGAAATACATCAGGACAGCAATTTTGCGACACCAAGGAAAACTGAAGAAAATCTCACCCAAAGAGTATATTCAAAAGCAAGCCACTCTCGAATCAGATCACCCAGGCACATCTGCACTCACACCCGCAATGCATGCAGAATTCATCAAACAACTTCAACAGCATGCATTTGTCAAAGCATTCGGCTTTCAGGAGCTCCTTGCCTCCGATGATGTCTTCTCATTAATGGGTCTACCAGGAGAAGACAAGTACGCCTTCCGAGACTTTCCTAGAGAAAATAAACTGCCCTTCACAAAAGAGCAAGAGCAGGCAATCGAAATTGAAATCACAGAGGCACTCAAGCAATATGGCTTTTACGATCAAATCATGAAGGCACAGATGTTTGAGTAGCGATATCGATTTAGGGACTGTTCTAAATCTCCCTGCTGGGCATCCCGCAAGATCTCAGCGCAGATGGCTTGTCCCCTGGCTTGGGTGACTGGATCGTCGAAACGACCAATCTGATGGATGAAATGGTCCCGCCCATCCAGCCTCAACCTGACTTGGAGAGCACCGTGGTTGTCCCTCACCCTCGGAGGCTTCATCAACATCCCTCTCCCTTACATGGGATTCGGGCTTAGGGATGACACCCCTTAAAAGCAAAGCCAGAGCCGCCGATCCAGTAGCCCTTCGTAGCCCTATGGGAGCTCAACACGAGATCAAGTGTCCGCGTGGCTTGGTTTCCGGCTTATGGGGTTAGGGGAGTCCCGGACATCCCTAAGCGATTCCTTCAAAACCACTGCAAAGACATGGTGTCGGCACACCCCGCCTGGCACGCGGCGACAAGCTCCACCACAAGTACGCCGTGATCGACAACAAAAAAGTGATCACAGGATCCTTCAACTGGTCGCCCTCTGCTGCCCACACCAACGACGAAACCCTGCTCGTCATTCACTCACCGCAACTTGCCCAACACTTCACCCGAGGAATGGATCGCCTCTGGCTCGGGGCGGAACTCGGCGTCACCGGACAGATGCGCCGCAAGCTGGAACGGCAGCGGATCCTCTGTGGGGATGGGATTGAGATGGGCTGATAGTCGCTAGAGAGATGACTTACAATTGACTGAGATTTCAGAGAAAGAATGGCAGGGTTTGGGAGCCCCAAAAGCGGCAAAAACAAAAAGAATCTCCCAAGGAGAACACTACAAATCACTGGAGATACTCTTATTGAAAAAGCTATTAACTACCATGCGAGAGGAGATCAAGTAAATGCGGAGAAATACTACAGAAAGGCCATAAATCGCGGGATCTCAAATTCAGCAATATTTTCAAATTTAGGAGTAATTTGCAAGAATAGCGGAAGATCAGACGAGGCAATTTACTTATACAAAAAAGCTATTGAATTAAGCCCCAATCACCCAGATGCGCATTCTAATCTTGGTAATCTATACATGGAGATTGCCAGCCTTGATCAGGCACTTGCTTCCACCCTCAAATCGCTAGAGCTCAAACCTAATAATCCCACTGCCCTCATGAATCTGGGCAGAATTTACCAACTCCTTGGACAACTCGATCAGGCTCTTACTTCCATTCTCAAATCCCTAGAGCTCAACCCTGATCACCCCGACGCCCACATGAAACTGGGCGGCATCTACAAAGATCTCGGCAACCTTGATCAGGCTCTTACCTCCACTCTCAAATCACTCGAGCTCAATCCTGACAACCCTGATGCCCACATGAACCTGGGTGGCATCTACAAAGATCTTGGCAATCTTGATCAGGCTCTTGCATCCACTCTCAAATCACTCGAGCTCAAGCCTGATAACCCCACTGCCCACATGAACCTGGGCGACATCTACAAAGATCTCGGCAATCTCGAACAAGCTCTTACTTTTACCCTAAAATCCATAGATCTAAAACCAGAGAACACCAGCGCCATATCAAATACTCTAGAGATACTGGAAGACCTTAACCTCACTCAATCAAACTCCGATGACATCGCAAGGGCGTATGAACTCCTACTTGCAAGAACAGACATCTCACATCACAGACTAACAAAGACATTCAAGCAAGCATTTACCCCATTGATCATCGAAGCATCTTCATTCAACCCTATTATTTGCAACAAAAATAAAGCATTAAAAACACTGGCTTCTGACTGGAGATTTCTTAAATCGCTGAGCTTAATGATTCCCACAAAGCCAATAATCGAATTGTTTTTAACCAGGCTAAGAAGAGAAATCCTAAAATTAAATCAAAAAGGATATGCAATGCCAGAACAATTAAAGGCATTAACCGAAGCCTTAGCAATTCAATGTCACTTGAATGAATATGCCTACTACACAACAGAAGAAGAAAAAGAATACATAGATCATACTATTAGCAATGCGGTCGACAATCAAGAAATTGTCAATCAAAGTCTGGCAATAATAGGTTGCTACGTAGCGATTCATGCAACACCAATAAAAGCAGATTGCATTAGCAACTACCCCGCTATCAATAGCATTAGCAAAGAACTGATCAAAGTCCAACATACAGAGCCGAATCAAGAAAAACAAATTATATTGTCACTTCAGGAGCATCAAAACACTACTAATTCAACCTCACTGCGCGTTCAAGAGATGTATGAGGAGAATCCTTATCCGAGATACAAGTACTCGGACATAACTTCTAAGAAATTAGCAAGCCCAATTTCCAAAATCATCGGCATTGAGACAACTAAACAAGGGCTTTCTTTCCGAGACGAGTTAAGAAGACCAAACGAATGGTCAAAAGTCCTGATTGCTGGCTGTGGCACAGGCAACCAAGTCATCAATGCTACTAGGTACAAAAATGTTCAGATCACAGCTATTGACATTAGTAGCAGAAGCTTGGCATATGCAATAAGGAAAACAACGGAATACAAGATGAATAATGTTATCTTTAAAAAGTTAGATCTTCTTAACATCTCTGAGCTCAGAGAAATGTTTGACATTATTGAATGCAGCGGAGTTCTCCACCATATGGAACAACCAGCAGATGGACTCTCCGCATTAGTTAAACAACTTAAACCTGGTGGATACATCAAGTTAGGCCTGTATAGCGAGATTGCACGTAAAAGTATTGTGAGCGCACGGAAAACAATTCAAATGATGGGACTGAAAAGCTCTCCTGAATGTATAAGGAAGTTCAGGAAGAAAGTACTGGATGGAGAAATCAAAGAACTCATAGATATTCCACAATATGCAAGAGATTTTTATTCACTCTCAGAATGTAGAGACCTTTGCTTCCATATTCAAGAGCATCGTTTTACCACAGGAGAGCTAGAAAAACTACTGAATTCTCAGCAGTTGACATTTTGTGGATTCATGATTCCAGGCCAAATCAAGAAGCTCTACGGAGATCAATATCCAGAAGACATTAACATGACCTCGTTAAAAAATTGGGGTCAATTTGAACAAGACAATTCTTCAACTTTTAGAGGCATGTATCAATTTTGGGCTCAAAAAAAATGAGCATATTTCACTTCTCCAATATCAATCGAACATCCTTAAACAAAGCAAGACCTATTTAGGCAAGTTTTTAATAACGTACATTCGATTTTCAATTACTCAAGCTTTGCAAGCCGCTCATCTTGTGACAAAGTTTTTTTAAAAAGAAACCACTCCAAGTGTTGCAACAAGAGCTAAACTCTAGTCCCAGTCAATTACAATCTGCTCGATAGATTGTTTAATTATTGGCATTTATCCGAAAGATTAATACCTAAAGGAACCTTATACTACACTCTTGAAGGGTAAGTAATTGCTAAATATAAGTACTTACCAAGCTGGCAGCTGAACAAATTCAAATTAACAAATTCCCACAGCATTTGAAATGAATTCAAGGCCAGTTGCTGGCTCCCATCAATGATTTGCATTTTTTGCAGCGGATCTACTCTGCTCATATTCATTGGCATACTTAAAGATAAATACATGGCATTATGGAAAAATGATTCAAAATACAATCCCAACAAAATGCTTGATATATCACCAAATCCCTTGCCTCGTCTGGTCGAAACCAAGAAGACGTACCAGTATTTGATATGGTAATATCCTAGAAGGGGACTGTATGAAACAATGAGAACTAAACAGCAACTAATTATCAACATCGGATGCCCAAGGACAGGTACAACTACTATTCAATCTCATATACTTTGTCAACTCAAAAAACATCACGTATTAACTAAGACGCCTTACACGAGCGACAACTTTCTAACAAAAGGCGGCGTGTCTCAATTTACCCCAAAAAGAATGGCTGACTTTATAAGCTCAATATCCGACTTGAACAATCTACAAAGAAGATGTGAAATCTCAGCCGCTATTAAACTTTTATCGATAATGTCAGGACACATCGAGAAGCATAAACGAGATATTTGCCGACCACTTCTCGAATCGATTCTAAAACAAGTACTGATTGCTAAAAATAAATCGATCCTAATTCATGATGAAAGATTATGTGACAGTGGAGCATCTCTTCAAGGGAATTCACGTCATACAGAAGATACAAAATTCGCAATATACAATACAATTCATGCATTGAACTCGCTTAAGGAAACGCCTTTAATATCGATCTGTCTTAGAAATCCTACGAGCTATTTAAAGTCCAAGTACCTAAGAACCTTCTCCACACGATCTGGAAAAGGATTAAAAAGAATCTCACCAAAAGAATTTATATACAAGCAATCAATACTTGAAAACAGTCATCCCGGTACTTCGGCTCTCACGCCTGCAATGCATGCAGAATTTATAAAAAATTTGCAACAACATGCATTCGTTAAAGCATTTGGGTTTCAAGAACTTCTTGCATCAGAAGACATATGTACTTTAATGGGATTGCAAGACGAAGATCAATATAGATTTCAGGAGTTCCCCAGAGAAAACCAAATCTCAATAACTAAAGATCAAGAGAAAGCAATCGAAACTGAAATCACTCAAGCACTTAAGCAGTATGGATTCTTCGAGCGAGTAAAGAAATCACAAATTTTTGACTGAGATTTACAAATGACAGCGCCCTCAAAAAAAATCCTTCTACTTGGAGATAGTCATGCTCACGTCTTCAAACTAGTCGAAAGATCTATGAGTAAACTCATGATATCTCATTGTATTGTGACAGGCTCATCTGCTCAGGGTGCTGTCAACCCACACTCCAAGACAAATGCTCTAGCGATTTTTAAAGATAAACTAGACAAATACGCTAATTCACACACGCATTGCATGACAATGCTTGGAGAAGTTGACTGTGGATATGTTATCTGGTTTAGAAAAACTAAATATAATGACAGCATCAGAAGTCAACTCAAAAGATCACTAAACAACTATTTTGAATTCCTAAAAAAAGAGGTTGAAAACTATTTCGAACCCAACCACATATTGATATGCTGTGTAGTCCCACCTACTATTCGAGATAATACAGACAAAAGGTTCCTCAAAGGTGCTCGAACACAGGTCACTGCCTCTCAATCTGAGCGCAGTAAGCTAACTGAAGCATATAACTACTATCTTAAAAAACTCTGCACAAAAAGAGGGTACAAGTTTGTCAATACTTACGAAAACCTGATCGATCAAGTCACCCGCTTGCCAAAAATATCGTTGCTTAACAGCAACCCATACGACCATCACCTGGATGCCTCAAAAACCTATAAATACTGGCGTTCTTCCCTCCTGGAAAACCTATAAGCTCAAAAATTCCAACTAAATACCTCACTAATGCCAGCAATTAAATCCAAATCTAACTACCTTCATTTTCAACTTTAATGCCAGCCTATTGCGACGATTGGGTAGAGAGGCTAAAGATAGTTAGCACACAGCTACACTGAAAACATACGCAGGCAACCCAAGTGGCTGGATTTGGCGGACCGGCAGACAAAAAGGGTAATAAATCCTCAAAAAAGCCGCAGCTGAATTTCCAGAAATGGTTCAATCAAGCCATTTATTCCCACCAGACAGGTCGACTCCGAGAAGCCGAGTCGATTTACAAAAAAATGATCGCTGCAGGAACATCTGATCCTGCAGTTTTTTGCAATCTCGGAATTATATGCAAAAACAGTGGAAGAATGGAAGAAGCCCTTGACTGCTATGAACAAGCCTTAAATTTCGAGCCCGATGACCCCAAAATTTACAGCAATATCGGAAATCTATACCGAGATATTGGCAACCTTGATCAAGCACTTCGATTTACATTAAAGTCACTCGATCTTGACCAAGGAGCATCCACCACCCAGATGAATCTGGGCAGCATTTACCGAGACCTTGGACAAACAGATGAAGCCCTAACAGCCACCGTCAAGGCGATCGAGTCTGATGCAGACAACATCGAAGCGATACAGAACCTAAAAAGCCTTGGTAGTGATATTAAGATCAGCTCATCGAATCGAGATTACGCCAGAAAAGCTTATGAAATACTGATCAATTGCAATGACTTTTCGCACCGCAAACTATGCCCAATTTTCATTCAAGAATACCTTGAAGACATTCAAAAAGCCGCCCATTCAGATCCCATCATCTCAGATCAGAATCAGACCTTTCACAAGCTTGCATCAGACTGGAGATTCAGAAAATCTCTCACACTACTGGTCCCACCCCATCAAGTTATCGAGCAGTTCCTCAACCGCCTCAGGAGAGAATTTCTGGTTCACCTCAAAAACAATAATGTCATACCCAATAACTTAAAACCTCTCCAAGAAGCACTAGCAACTCAGTGCTTCCTCAACGAGTATGTGTATTGGCAATCAGAGGAGGAGCAACAATGGATCAACGATCTTGTCAAAAAAGCGAAGACAAGCAAAGAGACTTTCAATACCTACTTGCCCATGATTGGCTGCTATTCATCCATCCATGGCTTCACCATACGAGAAGGTGACATAAATAATTATCCCATCAACAGCGATGAGAGCAAAGCATTTATCGAGACTCAATACAACGAGGTGCAGAAAGAGAAAAACATCAAAGCTCGGCTCAGCGCGAGACAAAGAACCACCAATGCTGTTTCACTAGCAGTCCAGCAAATGTATGAAGAAAATCCTTACCCCAGATACCAATATGCAGACCACACGCCTCCCCATTTTGCAAAACAATTAATTGAGTTCATATCCTTAGAAACAACAATTTCAAATCCCTTCTTCACGAATGAGCTCTCATCACCCTCCTCCAACCCAAATATTCTGATCGCTGGATGCGGAACGGGAAACCAAATCATCAATGCCAGCCGCTACAAAGATGCCCAAATCACTGCCATTGACATCAGTAGCAGCAGTCTGGCCTACGCAGCCAGGAAGTCACAGGAATACCAAATGAACAATGTTCGGCTCCAGCAACTCGACATTCTGGACGCCAATCAGCTTCAGGATGTCTATGACGTGATTGAGTGCAGCGGAGTCCTGCATCACATGGAAGACCCCGCCAAGGGGCTGGCAGCACTCAACAGCATGCTCAAGCCAGGCGGCTATATCAAGATTGGCCTATACAGCAAACTTGCCAGGCAGAAAGTCTCAGCAGCACGAGACCTCATCCAAAAGCTGGGCATTCAGAGCACACCCGAAGGCATCAGAGATTTTCGAAAGCAAATATTGAATGACGATCAGCATGAACTAAAAGATATTTCAGTCCTTGTCAATGACTTCTATTCACTCTCCGAGTGCCGCGACCTTTGCTTTCACGTTCAAGAGCATCAGTTCACGACAAAGACCCTGCAAAAACTTTTAGAGACTGAAAATTTGATGTTTTGCGGATTCATGCTACCTGAAGCAATCAAGACCGCTTACCAGCGGCGTTTTCCAGAAGACAGCAATAGCACCTCACTAAGCAATTGGGGGGATTTTGAAAAGGAGAATCCGTCAACTTTTCAAAGCATGTATCAATTCTGGGCCTACAAGCCTCTATAGATATTTTTGGCTGACGCGAACATATCAAGATCGCCAAGGAAAATCCAAGCAAGCGATCTACAAAGGAGATTCCATCATCATCAACGAGCAAAGCAAATTGATCTTTGACCCCAACGAAAGCAGAGTCAGCGAAGGCTTACAAAAGCAAAACATGATCAAATGCTGTGTTTCGCTATTGCCACTAAATACTGGCTTCAACTTCGAAAAAGCACGCCAGAATGGTTCCATGACACTCAAGATCACACGCGTCCTGCTGCTGCTCGCGATGGCCAGCCCCGCAATTGCAGCTGAGCCCTATGAGCCCTGGCCCAGCAAGGAGCAATTGAGAGGCATCGAACACGCTGCCTACGCCTGTTCCCGCCACAACACAACGGAAGCCTGCACACGCGTTCGTCAGCTTGCGGATCCCCTGATGGACAACCAAAGACTGCCTGGGCTCTGTAAAGACGTGCTGTGGTCCTTGATGGATGAAGCCAAGGTCGCCAGCTCCAACGATTTCCGGCGTAAGGACACCATCACCAATACGGCCCGACGGATCCCTAGGGTCTGCGCTGAACCGGTCAAGAAAAAGGAAAAGCCCAAATCACGTCAGTCTTAAGCCTGAATCCAAGCTCAATCCAAGTTGAATCTGAACCGCTGAAGCTGCATCAGGGTGCTTCTTGATCACGTCCCGCTTCATTTGCACGTCGGGAGCAAAGCGTCCGTGGCTGGTGATTGTGGACGCCGCGTTGCCGCCAAAATGACCGGAGATTGTCGTGATCAGCGTCAAGGGGCTCGAAATCGGGATCGCTAACAACCGTCGAAGCAAAAGAGGCCATCAGAGAGACGACTCCGGCTCGCTGAGGAGATCAAGCAAGATCTCAGATGTGGTGAGCATCTCGCCCATGCTGAGTTCGCTGTCCTGACCAGCCAGTTCGGAAGCCAGCTCACACGCCGTGGAGGAGTGGCCGGAAACATCACAACTGTTGGACAACCGCACGATGGCATTGGACAGCTTGCCGCGCAGGCATTCTTCTGAACCTGACTGATTGATCACAGCATTGGCGGCCGTCACTGCCTCCTGAGATGCCTGAGGCATCGGAAGGGCCCGTTTCCAGCTCTGTGATGCGGCCACAGCAGGGCAGACGCAAGCCATGCCGACGATCAACGGCAACAAAAGGCGATGCATGGTCGTCGGCATTGGTGCGAGGCAAAGGGTAGCGATCTCAACTGGTCGCGCCCATGGCATCGCAAGTGGATTTCCATGTTTAGGTTCCGCATAAAGCCCCCCATCCGACGTGATGACCACTTCGGCCCCTGCAGAACCGACCCAACACCAGGTGCACCTGGACGCCCCCTTCACCGACCAGAAGCCAGGAACCTCCGGCCTGCGTAAGAGCAGCAGTCAGTTCGAGGCGCCCCATTACCTGGAGAGCTTCATCGAGGCGTCATTTCGCACTCTCCCGGGCGTGCAAGGGGGAACCCTGGTGCTGGGTGGCGATGGCCGTTACGGCAACCGCCGGGCGATTGATGTGATCCTGCGCATGGGCGCCGCCCATGGCCTCAGCAAAGTGGTTGTCACCACCGGCGGCATCCTCTCCACTCCTGCCGCTTCCAACCTGATCCGGCAGCGCCAAGCCATCGGCGGGATCATCCTTTCCGCCAGCCACAACCCCGGTGGTCCCAACGGTGATTTCGGCGTGAAGGTGAATGGCGCCAACGGTGGCCCCACCCCCGCCTCCTTCACCGATGCGGTCTATGAGTGCACCAAGACCCTGGAGCAATACACGATCGTTGAGGCGGCAGCGATCCCCCTGGATACGCCCGGTCTGCACAGCATCGGCGCCATGCAGGTGGAGGTGATCGACGGCGTCGACGATTTCGTCACGCTGATGCAGGAGCTGTTCAACTTCGATCAGATCCGCGATCTGATCCGCAGCGACTTCCCGCTGGCCTTTGACGCCATGCATGCCGTCACCGGGCCCTACGCCACCCGCTTGTTCGAAGAGTTGCTGGGTGCACCAGCCGGGAGTGTGCGCAACGGCACCCCACTGGAAGACTTCGGCAAGGGTCACCCCGACCCCAACCTCACCTACGCCCACGAGCTGGCCGAACTGCTGCTCGAAAGTGACGACTACCGCTTCGGTGCCGCCTGCGACGGCGATGGCGATCGCAACATGATCCTGGGCCAGCGCTGCTTTGTGAATCCCAGCGACAGCCTTGCGGTGCTGACCGCTAACGCCACGCTGGCTCCTGCCTACTCCTCCGGCTTGGCGGGAGTCGCCCGATCCATGCCCACGAGCGCTGCCGTGGACGTGGTGGCCAAGGAACTGGGGATTGACTGCTTCGAAACGCCCACTGGCTGGAAATTCTTCGGCAACCTGCTGGACGCCGGCAAGATCACGCTCTGCGGTGAAGAGAGCTTCGGCACCGGCAGCAACCACGTCCGCGAAAAAGACGGGCTCTGGGCTGTGCTGTTCTGGCTGCAGATCCTGGCCGAACGCCGCTGCAGCGTCGCCGAGATCATGGCGGAGCACTGGAAGCGCTTCGGACGCCACTACTACTCGCGCCACGACTACGAAGCCGTCGCCAGCGAGGCCGCCCACGGTCTCTACGACCGCCTGGAGGCCATGTTGCCGAGCCTGATCGGCGAATCCTTTGCCGGACGCGTCATCAGCGAAGCGGACAACTTCAGCTACACCGACCCCGTGGATGGTTCCGTGACCACGGGCCAGGGTCTGCGCATCATGTTGGACGACGGCAGCCGCGTGGTGGTGCGTCTGTCGGGCACAGGCACCAAAGGCGCCACGATCCGGATCTACCTGGAGAGCTATGTGCCTAGCAGTGGCGACCTCAACCAGGACCCCCAGATCGCCCTCGCCGACATGATCAGCGCGATTAACGACCTGGCGGAGATCAAGCAACGCACGGGGATGGATGCCCCCACCGTGATTACTTGAAGCAGGTGATCACATGAAGCTTGCAATCATCTGAAGCGGCTCACCACAACCGAGGATCAAAAAAGCCACCCAGTGGGTGGCTTTTTTGATGGCTCTTGTTGATTCCTCAGCGACGACGACCACGGTGAGAGTTGTAGTGGCGATACGCCGGATCGGTGGCTTGTTCCTGCAGCTGACGCATCGACTCGATGGCAAACCCACCCAAGCCTCCGGAGGTGATCACCATCAGATAGAAGAGACGCAAGCGGCCAACGTCGATCTCGGCCGGGCTGTTGTCGATCAGCACCTTGAGGAAATAGGCAACAGCCAAGCCAAGGCCAGCGCCAATAGCCACAGCAATCAAAACGCGCATGCCACTGAAGGGCTTGCGCTGATTCACCTCAGGCTTCGGCTCAGACATCAGCTTGGTTGCGGGGTGGGAGTAGGGCCATCCTCAGGCGGCTTGGCATCGGCTTGTCCCAGCAGGGTCTTCATCACCACGTAGAAGACAGGAACAACCAAGGTGGAAAGGAAGGTGGCCACCAGCAGACCACCAAACACAACAAGACCCAGAGACGACTGACTCTGAGCACCAGCACCACTGGCCAACATCAACGGCAAGAAACCGGTGAGGGAGGAAATCGCCGTCATCAGAATGGGCCGCAAGCGCGACTTGGCCGAGAACGTGGCAGCTTCCAGCGCCGAGGCCCCTTCTCCCATCTTCTGGTTGGCCAGGTCGACGATGAGAATCGCGTTGCCGCCCGCAAGACCAATCAACATCACCAGTCCCACCTGGGCGTAGATGTTGAGCACCTGACCGGCCGCCCCAAGGAACACAAGCGCTCCCAACAGGGCCGTGGGCACCGTCAGCAAGATGATGATCGGATCGGTGTAGCTCTCGTACTGGGCGGAGAGCACCAGGAACACAGCCAGGATGCCCAGGGCGAAGATCACAACCGCCAGGGATCCAGCCTTCACTTCCTCTCGGGAGATACCGGTCCAGTCGAAGCCGAGACCTTGGTAACTACCCGTGTTGAAGATCTGCTTCATCGCCCCGATCGCCTGACCCGAGCTATTGCCCTCCTTGGGGGTGCCGTCAATCTTGATCGAGCGGTAGAGGTTGAAGTGGGGAATGACGCTCGGGCCCACCGTTTGCTTCACGGTGAAAAATTCCGAGAGTGGGATCTGTTCACCCTTGGCATTGGCGACGTAGATGGCTGACAGCCGCTGTGGGGTGGCCCGACTCACCTCATCCGCCTGCACATAAACCCGCCGCACCTTGCCTTCCTGGAAGGTGTCGTTCACGTAGGCACCACCGAAGTTGACACTGAAGGCCGACATGGCTGAACCGAAGTCAACACCGAGGGAGGCCATCTGCTCGCGGTCAACATCGATCTTGTATTGCGGAGCCTGGGGGGAGAACAACGTGCGAACCTGACTGAGAACGGGATCGGTGTTCGCCGTCTGAATGATCTGCTGGGCAGACCCGAAAAACTCATTCAGCGAATACACACCACTGCTCTGGTCAAGCAGCTGGAACTCGAAACCGCCACCGGTGCCGTAGCCAGGAATCGACGGGGGCTCGACCACAAACACCCGACCACCATCAATCGCGCCGTACAACTTGGCGTTGAGACGCTTCACCACAGCACCCACGGTGTGGTCCTTACCGGGGCGTTCATCCCAATGCTTCATCCCGATGAAGAACAGACCCTTGTTGGGGGCGTTGCCATCGAGGCTGGCTCCACTGAACAAAGCAGCCGATGAGATGTCGTCTTCCGAGCGCATCACTTCAGCCACCTGACGGTTGATCTCGAGGGTTTTCGCGTTGGAGACCCCATCAGGAGCCTGCACGAAACCGATGGCGTAGCCCTGGTCTTCAATCGGCACAAAACCACCAGGGATGCGGGTGAAGGCAAAACCGGTGAGCAGGATGCCGGCAGCCAGAGCCGCCATCACAATCGGACGAGCCTTCAGCACGCCATCGAGGATCGTGGCGTAGCGCTTCTCAAAGCCGCCGTAGAGGCGATTGAAGTTGGTGAAGATCAGGGGAATGAAGTAGCCGACACCGCCACCGATGGCGGTGAACAACACCACAGGGATCGGATTGGTGACAATCACCCCCGTGGTGATCATGCCCACTGCAGCGCCACCAGCGGTGAAGGGAAGACGCAGCGGCAGGCCGGTGATCTTGCCTGCGATGAAGCCGATCACGGCACCGATCACCGTGGGGATCAGGGCGGCGGCGGCTCCATTGCCAGCACTGAGCAGGCCGTAGATGAAACCAAGGACAACACCGGCCGTGGTGTACTGATTGCGGCTGAGCTCCTTGGTTTCGCGGGACAGCAGCAGGGCCGAGAGCATCGGCGAGAACGTCAACGCGTTGAAGGTGGAGATGCCGATCGAAAAGAGGATCGTGGCGGCGAACTGCTTGTAGATCGTGCCGGTTGCACCGGGGAAAAACAGCACCGGGAGGAACACCGCCATCTTCACCAGAGATGTGGCGATCACAGCCCCGAACAGCTCATCCATGGTTTCCATGGCCGCCTGCACGGAGGTCATGCCCTCAGCCTTCTTGGCCGAGGTGTCTTCCACCACCGTGATGGCATCGTCAACCACGAGGCCGGTGGCCAGCACCAAACCAAACAGTGTGAGCTGGTTGAGCGAGAAGCCGAAGGCCAGCACCAAAGCGAAGGTGCCGATCAACGCCACTGGAATCGCAATGGCGGGAACAAGCGTGGCCTTCCAGTTCTGAAGGAACAGGAACAGAATCAGCACCACCAGAATCACCGCATCCCGCAGTGAGTTGGTCACACCTTTGATCGACTGGTTGATGAAGTCGGTGGTGTCGTAGATCTTCTGCACCCCGAGGCCGACCGGCAGGGTTTTCTCGAACTCACCCAGCACGTCCTTGACGCCGTTGGAGACCTCAATGGCGTTACTGCCAGAGAGCTGGTAAATGGCAATACCCACCGAAGGCGTGCCGTTGAGATCCATGGCATCGATGCCGTAGGTCTCACCCCCGAGCTCCACCCGGCCTACATCCTTGAGCCGCACCAGACCACCGGCATCGGTGGTTCTCAGAATGATGTTCTCAAATTCCTGGGTGCTGGTCAGACGTCCCTGCAGCTGAACGGTGAAGGTGAACTCCTGGCCTTCAGGCGCAGGGGCACCGCCAATCTGACCAGCAGGCACCAGACGGTTCTGACTGCGCAGCTGATTGACCACATCTGTGGCCGAGAGATTATTGGCCGTCAGTTTCTCCGGATCCAGCCAGAGCCGAAAGGCGATCTTTCTGTTGCCGAAATAGGTGACGTCGCCGACGCCCTTCACCCGCTTGACGTTGTCGGTGAGGTTCTTATCGAGATATCCACTGATCGTCTCCACCGAGTATTCGGTCTTGGAGGGGTCTTCGTTGACGAAGTTGTAGACAAGCAGGATCGAGTTGGAGGCCTTGTTGACCGTCACACCCGACTTGCGCACCTCCTCGGGCAACTGCGGCTCCGCCAGGGAGACACGGTTCTGAACATTCACCTGGTTGATGTTGCCGTCGGTGCCGCTTTCAAATGACACCGAGATCGAACTAACACCGTCCGACGAGCTGTTGGAGGTGATGAAGTCCATGTTCTCCACCCCGTTGATCTGCTGCTCGAGAACGGAGGTCACCCCCTGCTCAACAGCAACCGCATCGGCGCCCACGTAGGTGGACTGCACCTTCACCGTTGGCGGAGCAATGTCTGGAAGGTTTTCGATCGGAAGGATCGGAATCGCGATCAAACCGACGATCACAATCAAAAGGCTGCAGACCGTGCTGAGAACAGGCCTGGTAATGAAGTTATTGGATGCAGACATCGTTCAACCTCAGTTCGCCTTGGCGGGTTGCACCTGCACGGGCATGCCGTGTTTCAGGTTGAGCAGATTGGTGGTGACCACCATCTGGTTGGCTTCAAGGCCTTTGGTGATCGGGTAGAGCTGGTTCTCCAATTCGCCCACCGTGACCGGTGTTTGCAGGGCGAACTTGGCGTCAGCGGGCAGCTTGCCGGCCTTGATTCCCTTCTCCAGGGTTTCAATATCAGCCTTACCGGGGTTCTCTTTGAGCTCCTCAAACGTGCCGAGGCGGAACACGAAGCTCTGGCCTGACGTCTGGGTAACGGCTGCAAAAGGAACGGCAAGTTCTTCTTCAGCCTTGATCTGAACCCGGGTGCGAAGGCGTTGACCATCCCGCAGTTTTCCATCCTCATTGGGGAAGACCGCCTTCACCAGCAATCCCTGGGTCTGCTTGTTGACCCGGGGGTCGATCGAGCCCACCTCTCCGGTTGCAAGCAGGTCGTAACTACCCGGCGCACTGAGCAGCACCGGCTGCCCAAGGGCCAGACGAGAGGAGAAGACTGCGGGCACCTCGACCCGTGCTTCGAGTTCGTTGTTTTGCACCAGGCTGGTGAACACCTGGCCTTGCTGAATCACATCGCCAACCTTCACGTTCACATCAGCGACCGTGCCAGCAGAAGGGGAAATCAAGTTGTTGTAATCAAGCTCGGCCTGCGCCGAGATGTACTGGGTGCGATAACGATCCAATTCCTTCTGTGATGCAGCTCCTGTCTCAGTCAAATATTTGTAGCGCTCGTAGTTGGCTCTAGCGGTTTCGGCTTTGGCCTTTTTCTCGACTTGATCAAGCACCACCAGCAATTCACCGGCTTCGACTTCATCACCCTGGCGAATCTTCAACTCAAGGATTCGACCTCCCGACTGAGCGGCGAGCTCGACAAGATTGCTGGCTTCCAACGTGCTGACGGTGTCGACACCCTCGGTGAATTCAGCCATCTGGGTCGAGACGGCCTGCACCTTCGGCGGCGGCGGCTTCGGTGCTTCGCTCTTGCAGGAACTGACCGTGATCAGGGCGGCGAGGGTGAGCAGGAGTCGCTGCGGATGACGCACGGCAAAAAGGCTTTCCCGGATTATGCAGCGTTCCTGAGAGCCTGGCCGCACAGGATTTGCACCTCTGGGGACCGGCACGCCTAAAACGTTCGATTCGGACCAGTTCCAGCGCCGATTGGGAACGTCAGGGACACTGGGTCAACGCCGATTGTCCGTTGGCTCAGGACCTCTTCGCTTTTCACGGTGAGCAGCAACGGCGGCGACTAGCCCCCCTGGCTGACCGGATGCGCCCTCGCACGCTGGAGGAATTTGAGGGCCAGAGCGGGATCTTGGCGGACGGACGGCTACTGCGTCGCGCCATCAAGGCCGATCGGGTTGGCAACCTGATCCTGCATGGACCGCCGGGGGTCGGCAAAACCACCCTGGCGCGGATCATTGCCAACCACACCCGCGCTCACTTCAGCAGCCTCAATGCCGTTCTCGCAGGCGTAAAGGACCTGCGGATCGAGGTGGATGCTGCACGCCTACGGCTGGAACGGCATGGATTGCGCACGATCCTGTTCATCGATGAGGTGCACCGCTTCAACAGTGCCCAGCAAGATGCCCTGTTGCCGTGGGTGGAGAACGGAACCGTCACCCTGATCGGTGCCACCACGGAGAACCCCTATTTCGAAGTCAACAAGGCGCTGGTCAGCCGCTCACGGCTGTTCCGTCTGTTGCCACTGGAGCCAGAGGATTTACAGCGGCTGCTGCAACGCGCCCTTGCTGATGGGGAACGGGGCTACGGCGACCGATCAATTGTGATCAGCAGCGATGCCGCCGACCACCTCGTGGACGTGGCGGGTGGTGACGCTCGCAGCCTGCTCAATGCGCTTGAACTGGCGGTGGAAAGTTCGGAGCCCGATGGCGAGGGGGTGATTCAGATCAATCTGGCCATCGCCGAGGAATCGATCCAGCAGCGGGCGGTCCTCTACGACAAGCACGGCGATGCCCACTACGACACCATCAGCGCCTTCATCAAATCGCTGCGGGGCTCAGATGCCGATGCGGCGATGTTCTGGCTGGCGCGCATGGTGGAGGCCGGCGAGAACCCGCGCTTCATTTTCCGCCGGATGCTGATCGCGGCGGGGGAAGACATCGGCCTGGCCGACCCGCAGGCCATTGTTGTGGTGGAAGCCTGTGCGGCTGCCTTCGAACGGGTGGGACTTCCAGAAGGGCTGTATCCGCTGGCCCAGGCCGCCCTTTACCTGGCGGGTACCGAAAAAAGCAACAGCGTTCTGGGCTTCTTTGATGCCCTGAAAACGGTACGCGCCGCCCGTCAACAGGATGTGCCAGGGCATTTACGGGACGCCAACCGGGACGGAGCCGCCTTTGGCGACGGCGCGGGCTACCGCTACCCCCACGCCTACGCCGAACACTGGGTGGAGCAGCAATACCTCCCCTCTGCACTGCAGGGGGAGGTGTTCTGGCAACCCGGCCAACTGGGATGGGAGGGGGAACGGCGAGAAAGGATGGCTGAACGCCGGGCAGCCCAACTCGCCGCGGCCGCGGAACTTGCAGCTGACCAGCCCTTGCTGCTCAGCAGCGGGCCCGACCGTCCCGGTGTGGACCGCTGGGTGCAACGTCAACTCGGCCAGGAGGGGGAACGCCTGCAGCGGCTGCGCGAGCGACTCTGGCGAGACATCCCCTGGACCCGCAGAGATCGGGTGCTGCTGTTGGGGATGCGTTCGCTGATCTGGGCTATCGATCCCTTGCGGGCCACCCCGGAAGGTGGCGTGACCGTGCTTTGCGACAACGAAGCGGATCGCAACCGATTGGAAGCGCAGCTGGATCTGCTCGAACCGGAGCATCGACCCCAACTGCTGACCGACAACCTCGACACCCTGTCGTCGACCCAAGCCTTCGACTGGATCGGAGGACGGCTCGCCGCAGCAGACCTGCAAAAGCAGAACTGGACGGCGCTACTGGATGCGATCAACCGGCATTCCCTCCCGACGACGGGCTTACGGCTGCTGCTCAGTCGCGCCGAACTGGGTCCCGCCGGTGCTCTGCAGCAGAACGGGGGCGCAGAGGAGCTCTTAGGCCCTGTTGTGGCCCAGGAACAACACTGGCTCGAGCTCCAACAGCGCCCTGAAGAGCTCTTGGCAAACGCGGGCTGGCAGCTCAGTTGCGACGATTGGCTGGAACCCCTGACCCTGCCGGGGGGGAAAGAGCTGGCAGACCGATGGCTGGCCGAGGGGTCGCCTTACCGGCAGGCCATGGGAGAGATCAAAACCGAGGTGCTGGCGGAATTGCGCCGGACGTTGAATGGCCTGGGCGACGGCGGCCTGCGGCTGCCCATGCGCCATCAACTGATCAAAGGCAACCAAATCAAGCCATAAAAAAACCCCGGCCGAGGCCGGGGCGATGACACAGGGCTCAGGGCCTGATCACCAGAGGGGACGGGCAGGAGCGACGTAAGCAGGACGAGCAGCGGGCTCGGGCAGCACGGAGTTGGCCTGCACGCAAGCGGGCAGGAAGACGTACCAGGACAGCAGGGAGGTGCACTGGGCGTCGCCTTCGCACTTGTCGGGGGCACAGACGTTCTGGATGCCGTCGTAGGTGCCGCAGGTATCAGCCAGGCGGAAGTCCACGGGCAGCTCAGCCATGATGCTGGCGGAGGAGATTTCACCGTCGATGGAGTCGGCGATGATCGCGGAACGCAGGGCCACCACGGAGGTGGACTTCATCTTCCAGTAAGGGAAGTAGGAACGGGTCTGATCCTTCAGGAACTTGACGCCGTCGTCGGAGTACAGGAAGCGGGACACGCCGATGATGTCAACGGCGTAGGTCTTGGTCATACCTTCCTGGATTTCTTCGGCAGTCCAACCGGAGTTGTTGATGCCGGCATCCAGAGCACGATCGGTGACTTCACCGGTGGTCAGGAAGGTCTTGAACTCAGAAGAGGTGGTTGTCCACACAGCACCACCGGTGTTCCAGCGGACGGGACGCTTGGTTCCTGCTTCAGCAGGAACTGCCAGAGCGGCGAGGGAGGCACCGGCCAGAAGGCCAGCGGCGAGACGAGAAAACACGGACGACAAAGAGAGCACGTCAATAAAAAAATAGCTCCCAAAAGAAAAATCGCCAACAAGAACAAGCCTCTGAAAAGGCCAGCACCACATGAAAAACAGGAATTTCGCGAGAACAGACTCGCGAGACTCAATATTTCAGGTCGATTTGTACCTTCTCCTCGCCAAAAGAAAGCAGAAATCTCGGGTCAATTCAAGTGAATCCTTTGCCATCCGTCCGGGCAGCGGTCTTCATGCACCAGACGCACGCCATCCCTGTCGCCGCGGCAGTGACGCATCCGAAGGCGACCGCCCCAGCGCTCAACTTCGGCGAGGTAAGCCTCCGTGCCGTGATGAGGCTGAATCCACAGCCGGGTCCGAACGGCATCGCGATCGACCGTTGCCACAAGCTGCGGTCTGGCAGACAGGCCGAGATCCTGCAGGGAGCCTGCGAATTCACCCCAGTAATGGCGCGTCATCTGCGCACGCGTGAAATCCATCAGCAGCGTTTCGGCTTCACTGCGTTGATGCAAGGTGATTTCGCGCTGCAACAGCTGCCGGCTCAAATTCGCCTCATACAGCCGTGGAGCGGCTTGATCCAAAGAGAGACCATGACGCGGTGCGACGAGCGCACTGACTCCCATGGCCAACAGACCTAAAGCAGCTAGGGAACGTCCGATTTGGTCCACCCGAGTCCGCGACACCATGGCCCAACAACTGCAGGTTGGTTGCAAGGTAGGCAGCACAAACAGTCTTGTCCGGAACCGGGCTTGTCCTGAACGCCGTACGCTGCCGCCACTGCCAAAGCACAGTCTGTGAGCCTGCAAATCGGCGACGCCGCCCCCGACTTCAGCCTTCCCGATCAGAACGGTGAACCCGTCAGCCTTTCTTCACTGCGCGGGAAGAAGGTTGTTTTGTACTTCTATCCGAAAGATGACACCCCTGGGTGCACCAAGGAAGCCTGCAACTTCCGCGATCGCTGGGATCAACTGAAGGCCAACAACATCACCGTTCTGGGCATCAGCAAGGACGGAGCCACATCCCACAGCAAATTCATCAACAAATACGAGCTCCCCTTCACGCTGCTGACCGATGTGGAGCCCTGTGCGGTAGCCAGCCTCTATGAGAGCTACGGACTGAAAAAATTCATGGGGCGCGAATACATGGGAATGATGCGTCACACCTATTTGATTGATGAAGCCGGAAAAATCGAACGGATTTATCTCAAGGTCAAAGCGGCCACCATGGCCGACACATTGATCAGCGATCTCGAAGTGAGCTGATGCCTGCGGCCAGATCCAACAGAGCCTGCAGCTGAAGATCGGTCTCCATCTGCAGCAATTCCGTTGCATGGGCCCAGTGCGTCTTGATCAGCTCAGCGTCACCACCGCAGATCCAAAGCAACCCTTGCGAATGCTGCTGGGCAAGTGCGATGGCGGCCAGCAACCCTTGCAACACACCCCGCTGCATGGCCGCCGCCGTTTCTTGGGGAAAGATGTCTTGGGGGAAGGCCTCTTGAGGACGCTCCAGCGTTGCTGGAAGGCCAACAGTTCCTTCCGCCATGGCCCTGAGCTGCAGGCGATAGCCCGGTAGCAACTGCCCTCCACCAAAACTGCCATCCGCACCAACCTTGGTGAAGCTCAACACGGTGCCTGCATCCACCAAAAGCAGCCCCCTGGAACAGTCGAGCTGTTGCTCCTGACTACGTCGCCAGGCCATCCATGCCCCGAGCGCTCGATCCACACCCAACCAAGGAGGTGCCTTCGGCAATGGAACATCCTCCAGACGAATGCGCAGGTCCTGGTGAGCCCTGAGCTGCTCGGGCACCGGCCCCACCGCCGCCCAGATCGGAGGATCTGTACCGATTCGACCAGGGTCTGGATCACCGTGATCAACACGAACTCCCTGTTCAGTCCGCTGGGCCCAATGCCAACGACTGTTGCCAATCAGCAGAGCGCGGCCGCCACTACGTTCAAACGCCTTCACTCAGATGCCTTCACCCATCAACCCTTCAACAGCGTCCTGGGGCAGATGGATTCCACACTCTTGCTTTAGCCCCCCAAAGCGGGTGTCGCGGCCACTCAGGTCTCCCACATCAGGGCCACTGGAATGCCAGTCCCCCACTGTGGAATAGCCCTGCTCGAACAATGGATGCTGAGGGAGATTGTTTGATTGCATGTAGTAATACACATCACGCTGGGTCCACTCGAGAAGTGGTCTCAATGACCAGCGCTCCCGAATCGGGTCCAAGGCCGTCATCGAGCGACGGTGATCGGTCTGACCACGCCGCACGCCGCTGGCCCAGCAGCGCGTATGGAGGTCATTAAGCGCTTGCTCCAGAGGTTCAACCTTGCGGATCCGGTGATAGGTCTCCAGGTCTTCGACACGGCCAGACTCCCAGAGCTGACCATGCAGGGCCTCCATTCGAGCCGGGGACATCTCGCTCTGACGAACCACCAGACGGATCTTGAGCTGATCGGTGAGTTGGTGGGCGTAGGAGTAAGTCTCCGGTGGCAAATAACCGGTATCAATCCAGATCACCGGAACAGCGTCACCTCCGGGAAGTGTGCTCAGCATGTGCAAGAGCACAGCCGACTGAATGCCAAAACTGGTCGTCAGAGCAAATCGGTCGCCGAATTGATCCAGCCCCCAGGCCAGACGCTCCTGCGGCTCCATGGTCTCAAGCAGCTTGCGCCCATCGCGCAAGTCGTTTTGCACCGCCATGGGCACCATTGCGTCGGGGGCCTCCGTCATCACGCCATCCTCCCCTGTCGTGGGACCGGCTGTGCTTCCTATCGTTCTCAAACCAGCGGTTTCTTTCATGCGTTCACCCTCGTCCACGTCGGATGCCGTGGTGATCGTTGGTGGTGGATTCGGAGGACTTTTCACAGCTCTTGCACTTCAGCGTCGGCAGCCCGGCTGCCCCATCGTTCTGATCGAACCGCGGGATCGGTTTCTGTTTCAACCGCTGCTGTACGAACTACTCAGCGATGAACTTCAAACCTGGGAGGTGGCCCCCCGTTATGACCAGCTGCTGAATAACAGCATCTGCTGGATCCAAAACACCGTTGTTCGCATCGATCAAACCAGCCAAACCATCGAACTCGATTCGGGAGACCGATTGGGCTGGGCCCAACTGGTGCTGGCGACAGGCTCGAAAGCCAATGATTTCGGCATCCCCGGCGTGCAGGAGCACAGCTCTGGTTTCCGTGATCTCAGCGATGTAGGCCGGCTGAAGCAATGGCTCAACACTCAGCTCAAGCAGCGTGATGGAGACGCAGGGCTGATCATCGTTGGAGCTGGACCCACCGGAGTGGAACTGGCGTGCAAGCTCGCGGATCTGATCGAAGGGGCCGCCAGCATTCGCTTGGTGGAAATGGGCGATGAAATCCTGCCCAGCAGCACGGCGTTCAATCGGGAGAAAGCCCAGGCAGCGCTGGAACGCAAAGGGGTCGTGGTGCAGCTGAACACGAGCGTGAGCGAAGTGCATGCCAGCAGTGCCGTTCTGGCGGATGGCGTGGTTCTACGTCATGCGGGATTGATCTGGACTGCAGGGAGTAGCCCCTCCATCCCAGCCATCGCGCCTCCACCAGTGCTGGAGAGAGGACGTCTGGCCGTCAACGCTGACCTGCGCCTGGTGGGAAGCGCCAACACGTTTGCCCTGGGGGATCTCTCAGCACGGCCTGACAGTCCATGGCCCGCCAGTGCACAAGTGGCCATGCAGCAGGGGGATGCCACTGCCGCAGCCATCGCAAGCCTGCGGATGGGGGAGGAACCGCAACCTTTCCAGTTTGAGGATCGTGGCGAAATGCTCAGCCTCGGGGTCGGCGACGCCACACTGACTGGCATGGGATTCACCCTCGCCGGCCCCCTGGCATTTCAGTTGCGACGGGCCACGTACCTGACCCGTCTTCCGGGATTGTCCCTGGGACTGCGCTCCGCCGGCGCCTGGTTGCTGAGCCGTTGAAGCAATCCCACCTGGGAGGGCGCTGCCGCGGTCTGCGCCCCAGCCAGCAACGTCAGCTGGAGCGCCTGAGTCATCGTCGTCATCCGGAAGGCTGCGGGGCCGATCTGCTGAGCCTCGAACGACTGGCGGATCTGGTTCTGGATCTCGAGATGCCCCTGCATCTGGTGCTCGACGGCCGTGGGCTCTGCCGCCTGCTCTGGATGGGCCCGCTCACCGGCAGCGATTCACCGCTGCAGCACCTGCCAGCAACACCGCGGCGGAGCAGCGGAGGATGGCGGCTGATCAGCTGCCCCTTCGCCCGCAAAGGGCTGCACCAGGATCCCCGCGACGCTGTTGTCGCTCTCGACATCGCCCCGAGGCACTGGCTGCGCTTTGCACCGTGCCCCGCGGCCGATGGCGGCCGCCCGGCAGAACTATTAATCCCTGATCCACTGCAGCCCGATGGGTGGAGAGAGTTCGAACAGGGCGACCTGCGGGACCTTTGCTCCCTCACACCAGACGAACCCCAAGCCTCAACCATCCAAGCCGCCACTGGAGAGGAGCGGGTGCTCCTGCTCACGCTCACCAGCGGGGATGGGCAGCGCGACCAGCGTGATTTAGCTGAACTGGAGGGGCTGGTGCGCAGTGCCGGAGCCCAGCCCGTGGCTCTGACCAGCCAGCGTCGGGGCCAAGCCAATCCCCAGACGGTCTGGGGTTCCGGAAAACTTCAGGAAGCCGCCCTCGAGATCCGTCGTTGCCAGGCCTCACTGGTGATCACAGACCGGGAGCTGACCCCAGTGCAGGCCCGCAATCTGGAACGACTGCTGAGCTGCCCGGTCTCTGACCGCAGTGAACTGATCCTCGACATCTTTGCTCAGCGGGCCGGCAGTGCTGCAGGGCGCCTCCAGGTGGAACTAGCCCAACTGCGATACCGGCTGCCACGCCTGTTGGGACGGGGCAGCAGCCTGTCGCGTCAGGGCGGCGGCATCGGCACGCGCGGCCCAGGGGAAACACAACTGGAGAAAGACCGTCGGGCCATCAGCCGACGCATCGAACGGCTGCTGCGGGATCAGCGCCAGCTCCAATCCCACCGCAGCCGACTGCGGGATCAGCGGCGTGGTCTGCCGCGGGTGGCCCTGGTCGGTTACACCAACGCCGGTAAATCCAGCCTGCTCAATGCCTTGTGTGGCAAACGGGCGAGCGATCGCGTGCTGGCGGAGAACAAGTTGTTCGCCACGCTCGACCCCACCACGCGAAAACTCGACCTCCCCTGCCCTGGGGCGCGCCCCCAACGGCTGCTGCTCACCGACACAGTTGGCTTCATTCGCGATCTCCCAGCCCCACTGGTGGAAGCCTTCCGCGCAACGCTGGAGGAGGCACTGGACGCGGATGTGCTGCTGCTGGTGCTGGACCTGGCTGACCCCGACTGGCAAGGCCACCTGGACACCGTGCATCGCTTGCTCGATGACCTCGGCAGCACCGCCCTGCGCAGGGTGATCGCCAATCAGATCGACCGTTGCGAGGCAACCGCAATCGAAGCAATCCATCAGCGGGAGCCCGATGCACTGTTCCTCTCTGCCGTGCGGGGGGATGGGCTGCAAGGCCTGCAGCAGTGGATGCGCGAGCAATTTTTTGATCCCAGGGCAGAATCCCCGCAATTGACGACCGGCGACTCGCCGCCATGGCAGAGCTGAGCAACGCTCTTCAGAACCCTCAGGCGTTGATCACGCTGGCCGTGCTGGGCCTGGCAGTGGTGTTGTTCATCACCGGGGTGATTGCACCGGAGCTCACAGGATTGCTGAGCCTGAGCTTGTTGATCGCGACTGGGGTGCTCAACCCACAGGAGGCCTTGGCGGGGTTCGGCAGTCCTGCACTGATCACCTTGTTGGGACTGTTTCCGGTCTCCGCAGCACTCTTCAAAAGCGGTGCGCTGGACCGACTACGGGCCCTGATCGCCTCAGAACGGATCCGTTCCTCGCGCCGTCTGATCGCCCTGATGGCCTTCGTCATCGCCCCGGTTTCGGGAGTGGTTCCCAATACTCCAGTGGTGGCATCCCTGCTTCCCGTGGTCGAGGGCTGGTGCCAGCGGCGCGGTATTTCCCCATCCCGGGTGCTGCTGCCGTTGTCGTTTTCCACGGTTCTGGGGGGCACCCTGACCCTGCTGGGCAGCTCTGTGAATCTGCTGGTGAGCGACATCAGCCAGCAACTGGGCTACGGCTCCCTTGATCTGTTCAGCTTCACCCTGATCAGCCTTCCGGTCTGGCTGGCAGGGGCCATTTATCTGGTGTTGGCTCCAAGGGTGCTGCTGCCGGACCGAGGTGCCAGCACGGATGACCTCGGTGGCAGCCCCAAGACCAGCAGCTACTGCACGGAAGTGCGCATCCCACCCGAGTCGGAGCTGGTGGGCAGCTCTCTGCTGAACAGTCGATTGCAACGTCGTTTCGACGTTGACGTGCTGGAACTACAGCGCGGTGGAGAGCGACTCCTGCCACCCCTGGCGGACCGTCGTCTTGAGGCCGGCGATCATCTGCTCTTAAGGGTCACCCGCCTTGATCTGCTGCGGCTCCAGCAGGATCACACGGTTCAGCTCACAACCCAGGGGCAGAACGCTGGTTTCAGCCAGAACACCGAAGAGGCCAGTGGACAAAAAACCGTGGAGGTTTTGTTGCCTGCTGGCTCCACCCTGGCCGGTGCCAGTTTGCGGGAACTACGGTTCCGGCAGCGCCACAACGCCACTGTTCTCGCCCTGCGCCGCGGCCAGGAGACCGTTCAAGAACGCCTGGGGCAAGTCATCCTGCGGGAAGGCGATGTGCTGCTGCTGCAGGCACCGATCGACTCCATCCGGGGCCTGCAGGCGAGCAATGACCTGTTGGTCCTGGATCGACTGGAAGATGACCTCCCCACTGTGCGACGCAAGCCCGTGGCGGTCAGCATCGCCCTAGCGATGCTCCTGCTACCAAGTCTGACCCCGATCCCCCTGGTGGCCGCTGTGCTGTTGGCCATGGTGAGCGTGGTCGCCACCGGCTGCCTGCGCCTTGGAGAACTGCAGCGCTCGATCCGGCTGGACGTGATTCTGCTGCTGGGATCCCTCACCAGTTTCAGCGTTGCCATGCAAAGCACGGGTCTGGCCGATGCCCTAGCCCTGGTGCTCCAGCAGGGGCTGGCGGGCTGGCCGAGCTATTCCGCACTGATGGTGATCTTCATCGGCACAACGCTGTTAACCCAGGTGATGAGCAATGCCGCCTCGGTGGCCCTATTGGCGCCTGTGGCGGTGCAACTGGCTCCTTCCCTTCAGCTCTCTCCCACGGCACTGCTGATCACGGTGCTGTTTGGAGCCAGTCAGTCCTTTCTTACCCCTGTTGGCTATCAGACCAATTTGATGGTGTTCGGTCCAGGCCGTTATCGCTTTCTGGATGTCACACGGTATGGACTTGGCCTAACCGTGATCATGACCATTCTGGTGCCGGCCTTGATCCTCTGGCATTACGGCGGATCCTGAACAACACTGGTCAGATCTCGCACGCGCCTGTGCCGATCGGAAGAGCCATCGAACGCAGCCAGGGCTGGCATCGTCGGCTCACGGTTCCCCAGTTCACCGTGGTGACCGGTTTGCTGGTGGTGTTGATCGGCACGCTGCTGCTGTCTACGCCGCTGTGCTCCTCGAGCAGCGTGGGGCTTTGGGAAGCTCTGTTCACAGCCACGTCCGCCATCACCGTGACGGGGCTCTCGATCATCGACATCGGCACGGACCTAACGACCTTCGGCCAGGCGGTACTGGCCTTGATGATTCTGGCCGGGGGCCTTGGCCTGATGGCCATCACCACATTTCTGCAGGGATTTGTGGTGCAGGGAACAGCATTGCGTCGTCGCCTGGACCGGGGCCAGGCCCTCGACGAATTCGGCGTAGGAGGCGTGGGACGCACCTTTCGTGGCATTGCCCTGACGGCGACGCTGGTGATCCTGATGGGCGCGGTGATCCTGTACCACTTCGGCTTCGATGACATTCCCAACAACAGCGAACGTCTCTGGGCCGCCGTGTTCCACAGCATTTCGGCCTACAACAACGCCGGGTTTGGGCTCTGGTCCGACAGCCTCGAGCGCTACCGGAGCAATGGTGTGGTGAATGCCGTCGTGATGCTGCTGATCGTGACCGGTGGCCTGGGTTGGCGGGTGACCAGCGATATGAGCACACAGCTCCTGCGAAGACGGCGAGGACGACGTCGACTGAGCCTGCACTCCCGCCTTGTGCTCCGCACCACCATGCTGCTCATCGCCTTCGGGGCAGGCGGTTTAGCCCTTACGGAATGGTTGAACCAGGGCGAAATCTTCACGGGCATGCCCTTGCCTGAGCGTTGGCTGACGGCTCTATTTGAATCCGTCACGGCTCGCACGGCCGGCTTCACCACCGTTCCGCTCTCACTCGAGAACGTCACCGAATCCAGCCTGCTATTGCTGATGGTGCTGATGTTCATTGGGGCCAGTCCCGGCGGCACCGGTGGAGGAATCAAGACCACCACCGTGGCTGCCTTGATGGCGGCCACGCGATCCACCCTGCGAGGCCGTGAGGCCGTGGTGATCCGCAACCGAACCATCAGCGACAAGGTGGTGTTGCGGGCCGTGGGCATCACGGTGGGCTCACTGCTGTTCGTGATGACCATGGCTCTGCTGATCAGCATCGCCAGCAATTTGAACGGCAAGGATTCGTTCACGTTTATGGAAATGCTGTTCACCTGCGTCTCCGCCTTTGCCACGGTGGGGCTGGATCTCGGGGTCACAGTTGAACTTCCCCGTTTCGGCCAGGCTGTTCTGATGGTGGGAATGTTTGTAGGACGACTGGGAATCCTGCTTCTATTGAGTGCGATCTGGGAAGCGATGACCCAGGAACAAATTCAGATGAATCGCCAGAATCGAATCGGTTATCCCAGCGAGGATCTGTATGTCTGAGGACTATCAGCGGGGGATAGAGCGATGAAGGAGTGGTGGCAGTGGAGCCCGATCCAGGGCAGCGATCGCCTCGGCTTCGCGATCATCGGCGTCGGCCGTTTCGGCATCGCCGTTTGCCGCGAACTGCTCCAGAACGGAGCCGACGTTCTGGCCGTGGACCGCTCGGAACGGGCGGTCGATGAACTGCGTCAGGTGGAGCCCAGCGTGGAAGCCCGCGTTGTCGACTGCACCGACGAAGAAGCTCTGCGGGAAGCTGGCGTGCTTGAGATGGGCACTGTGGTGGTGGCGATCAGTGAACCGATCGAAGCCAGCATCACCGCGACGTTGATCGCCAAAGACAGTGAGGGAAGCCGGGTGCGCCAGGTGATCGCCAGGGCGACGAGCGACCTCCACGAAAAAATGCTGAAACGGGTTGGGGCAGACCGGGTGATCTTCCCCTCGCGGATGCAGGGAGAACGCCTGGGTCTTGAACTGGTTCGCCCCAACTTGATGGAGCGCTTGGCCCTGGATGAACAGCACTGCATCGAGGAGATCAAGGTTCCAGAACCGTTTGTGGGGCGGTCGCTCCGAGATCTGAATCTGCGCAAGAACTTCCGGGTCAATGTGCTGGCGGCCGGGCCGCAAAGCAGCTTGATGGTGAACCCACCGGCATCCCATGTGCTCGAGGAGGGTCACCTTCTGGTGGTCATGGGGCTGGTGGACGACCTGCAACGCCTGCCAAAAATCTGAGCCAATGCACTGCCTCGGGCTGATGAGCGGGACCAGTGCCGATGGTGTCGATGCCGTGCTGGCGCGCTTCGACGGCCCTGCCCAACGTCCGCAGTGGTCCTTGATTCGCCACCACCATCAGCCCTACCCGCCCCAGCTGCAGCAGCAGGTGGTGGCCGCCGGCCAGGGAGCAGCAATGCCCGCATCCCTCTGGCTGGAGCTGGCGGAAACGATCACAGAAGCGCAGGCAAACGCAGTCATGGCATGCGATCCCGAAGGGAAAGCCGAAGTGATCGGCTGCCATGGTCAGACCGTCTGGCATCGTCCGCCGGCCCAGGGGAGGCGGGGTTCGAGCTGGCAGATGCTGCAGGCGCCGCTCCTGGCCCATCTGCTCCAGCGGCCTGTGATCCATGACTTCCGCGCCGCTGATCTGGCCCTCGGTGGGCAAGGAGCACCCCTCGTTCCTCGGCCGGATGCGGCGCTTTTGGGGAGCACCGAGGGCTGGCGGGCGCTGCTGAACCTGGGCGGAATTGCCAACCTCACCCTGATCCCCCCATGCAATGGCGCGGACCGCCATGCCTCGGTCTTGGGATGGGACTGCGGACCAGCGAACAGCCTGATCGACCTCGGCATGCGCCACTTCACCGCTGGGGCCCAAAGCTTCGACAAGGGAGGAGCGATGGCAGCGCAGGGCCAAGCGGATGAGGCCCGGATCCAGCGCTGGCTCCAGGAGGATTATTTCCAGATGGCACCGCCGAAATCCACCGGACGGGAGTGCTTCGGGCGGGAGGACCTCAACCGACGGCTGGATCAGCTCGATGGAGCCTCAGCGGCCGACACCATCGCGACCCTGACGGCCTTCTCCGCAGCCATCGTCGCCCAGGATCTGGAGCATCTGCGCCAGACACGCGGCATCGCACCGATCGAACTGATCACCGCTGGAGGTGGAAGCCAAAACCCGGTGTTGATCAACGAGTTGCGCCGGCGCTGCCGTGGTGCCCAGGTGGATGAGAGCAGCACTCTCGGGGTACCGGCAGAGGCGAGAGAGGCCCTGGTCTTCGCGCTGCTGGCCTGGTGGCACCAGCAGAACCACCCCGGCAACGTGCCTGCCGTCACAGGGGCTAGTCGCGAAACCGTGCTTGGCGTACTGGTGCCTCCAGCTTGATCGGAGCGGCCTAGGCCTAGCCAGGCCGGTGCAGGCGCAAGCGCCGGGGTGCTCCCCGCAGACGGCGTGGCTGCTGTGATTCCAGTGCCGACCGGAGGCGCTCCTCGCGTGTTGGGGCGGGAGCAGACGCCTCCAGAGCCTTCTCGTGGCGCTGCACCCCCTGCTGGATCAGCACCCGCGCCATGTTGCTCACCGTGCGGGATTCCAGCTCGGCCATGGCGGTCAAGCGCTCACAAAGATCCTCAGGCAGAACCACCTGAATTCTTGGGGACTTGGGCTTCCCACTGGATGAGGTCTGACGGGTGGGCACGACCGGATCCCCAGAAAGAGGCTCAGTTAGTGAAAAGTGTACAGAGGTGGTCAAGGGTAGTATCCATGACTATGGTGGGGGCACTGGTCCTCCTCGGAGAACCCCATGACACAAGCCACATCCCGCTCCCGTCGCAGCCCTGCCGGATCACGCAGTCGGTCGCGACGCCCCCGTCGCAGCGCCGAAAACAGTGATGTCCTGGTGTCAGCGGTGATCAGCACCTACCTTTTGACCCACCTGCACCATGTGCTGCAGCGGGCTGAATACGGAGCCTCCCAGGAAGGGCGTAACACCCAGGCAGCTAACTACGCCCAATTGCGCAAGGTGCTCTGCATGGATGCCCGCAGCATGGAGGACGCTTCTGCCCTGGGACAGCTCGATGACGGCATCGAACAGGCCGCCTGACAAGGCCTTCGGTCCTGAATAGCGTTTGAACAGTTGCTTAAACCGCGATGTCTTCCAACGCCGCATCGCTGTACGCCCGCATCAGCAGCAATCCTGAGCAGACGCAGGCGCTGTTCCGCCAAGCCCTCCAGGACCCCAACGGCGCCATGGACAGCATCTGCAATCTGGGCAACGAGCTGGGCCTGCCAGTCACAGCCCAAGAGGTGCGCGAGCATCTGGCAAGCCTGAACGATGAAGACAGCAACCGCTGGGTGGTTAAAGCGAGGGGCGGTCTTTGAAGTTGGGCGAGACGGACTTCAATAAAGCCTGGGGCTCAACGCGCTGCCGGCGTTCGTAGCCACCACCACCGGCCCAACTGAAGAACAGCACATAACTCACGATCGCCAGGCCTGCGGCCACCACAAGAGCGGCCAGCTGCTCCAGTTTCAGCATGGCGAGCACCCTCCGGAAACCTTCCCCAGTGTGCCGACAGGGATGATGGGGGGAAGGACGCCTTCCGCCGGTGCTGCGACTCGAAAACGTCAGCAAGATCTATCCCACTGGGGAAGTGCTTCGCGCGGTGACCTGGGAGGTGAAACCCGGAGACCGGATCGGACTGGTGGGGGTAAACGGCGCCGGCAAATCCACCCAGATGCGTCTGATCGCCGGACACGAGGAACCGACCAGCGGCCAGGTGGTGCGTCAGGGAGAACCCCGCATCGCCTATCTCCAGCAGGAATTCGATGTGGATCTGGAGCGCACAGTGCGCCAGGAGCTGTTCCAAGCCTTTGGTGAAGCCGCCGAAGTGATGAACCGCCAACAGCAGGTGGAAGAGGCGATGGGGTCGGAACGCGCTGCTGAAGATCCCGATCATCTGGATCAGCTGATCCAACAACTGGGACAGCTGCAGAGCCGTTTCGAAGCACTGCATGGCTACGAACTCGACGCCCGGATCGACAAGCTCCTGCCCACGATCGGCTTCACCCCCGAGGGCGCTGAGCTGCAGGTGAAGGACTATTCCGGGGGCTGGCAGATGCGTATCGCCCTGGGGAAAATTTTGCTTCAGGAGCCGGATCTGCTGCTGCTGGATGAACCGACCAACCATCTGGATGTCGAGACCATCCAGTGGCTGGAAACCTACCTGCTGGAGCAGAGCGCTGCTCTCGTCGTCATCAGCCACGACCGCACCTTCCTCGACCGGGTCTGCAATCAAATTGTCTCCACCGAAAGGGGGGTGTCCCGCAGCTATCTGGGGAACTACACCGCCCACCTGGAGCAGAAACAAATGGAACGGGAGGCCACGCAGGCGGCCTTCGAACGCCAGCAGAAAGACATCGCCACCCAACAGGCCTATATCGATCGTTTTCGCGCCAGCGCTACCCGCAGCACCCAGGCCAAAAGCCGTGAGAAGCAACTGGACAAGGTGGAACGGGTGGAGGCACCGATCGAATCTGTGGCAGGGCCGAGTTTCCAGTTCCCGCCCGCTCCACGCTCAGGGGCACAGGTTGCCCTGATCGACAACGTCACCCACAGCTATGGAGACAAGATTCTGTTTCTGGGGGCTGAACTGGAGGTGGAGCGGGGCGACCGCATCGCCTTCGTGGGTCCCAACGGTGCGGGTAAGTCCACCCTGCTGCGCCTGGTTATGGGGGTGGAACCTCCCGATGAAGGCAGTGCCCGACTGGGGGAACACAACGTCATTGCGGGCTACTTCGAACAGAACCAAGCCGAAGCTCTGGATCTCTCCAAGACCGTGATTGACACGATGTACGAAGCGGTCCCCGATTGGACCCAGACCCAGGTTCGTTCGCTGCTGGGCAGTTTCTGCTTCAGCAACGACTCAGTGTTCAAAGAGGTCGGGAAGCTCAGCGGAGGCGAGAAAGCCCGTCTGGCACTGGCGCTAATGCTGCTGACCCCCTGCAACCTTCTGGTCTTGGATGAGCCCACCAATCACCTCGACATCCCGGCCAAGCAGATGCTCGAGGACGCCTTAATGGCCTACGAAGGAGCCGCGCTACTGGTCTCCCACGACCGCTATTTCATCTCCCGCGTGGCCAACCGGATCGTCGAACTGCGGGAGGGTGATCTGGTGATGTACCGGGGGGATTACAACTACTACCTCGAGAAAAAAGAGGAGGAAAGGGCTGAAGCCAAGGAGAAAGAACTGGCCATGGAGCGAGAGGCCAAGCGGAAAGCCAACAAGGAAAAGCAGAAAGCTCGAGATGCCCGGCGCAAAAAGGCGGCTTGACGAGCATCGAGCCACCCAACCGAAAACTTCACACACCCTTAGGCAGGAAGACTTATTTCTCTTTACCTGGTGTTTTCGTCTGCATAGGCTGACAAAACTGATCCCCAGCCCCGATGAGAATGGTTTCCGGCCCCGGCAACACCGAACCCGTTGGCGGTTCATCAGCCCAAGGCGCGGAAACCCATGAGCAGACCTGGGACGCCGTGGAAACCTATTTCCAGTGCATCACCACCTGTTCGCTCGACGACGGCGAATGCATCACCCAATGCGTGGAACAACTAAGGGACTCCGACGACGTCTGACGTCTGACGCCGAGACTTCAGCTTGAGGGCAAGGCCGACAGATCAACCGGCTTGACTTCGATCCTGACCTGGCCCTCACCGCGACGCACCCCCAACACAACCGTGGCTCCCACACCGCGGCGATCGATGGCACTGACCACAGCTGCAGGATCAGCAACAGCCTTGCCATCAAAACTCGTGATCACGTCATCCACCTTGAGCCCGGCGCGGTCCGCTGGCCCCCCAGGCTGGACAGAGCGAATGACCGCTCCTGCGGGCACCTGGGATGTCGGCGTGGGCCTGGGCACAGGAGAAAGACGAATGCCGATCACCGGATGACGGGCCTTGCCGCGGGTCACCAGCTGTTCCGCAATGGCACGGGCGCGATTGCTGGGAATGGCAAAACCAAGACCCGCCCCTGGTCCTGATCGGACCAGGGTGTTGATCCCGATCACCTCCCCGTCGGCATTGAGGAGCGCCCCGCCCGAATTACCAGGATTGATCGCCGCGTCGGTCTGAATCAGATCCAGACGCTTGCCCGAAATCCCGAGCTGAGCAACGTTGCGGTTGAGGTTGCTGATGATTCCCAATGTCACTGTGCTCTCCAGGCCAAAGGGGTTGCCAACGGCAATCGCCCAGTCGCCAACGCTGAGCCGATCAGAATCGCCTAAATCAGCGACTGGCCAGGGTCCAGCCCCCTCCAGACGCACCACCGCGAGATCCGTAAGGCTGTCTTTGCCCACAACCCGGGCAGGCACCCTTCTCCCGTCGGAAAGCCCCACGGTGAGTTGATCCGCCCCCTCCACCACGTGGGCATTGGTCAGGAGCAGACCCCTGGCATCGAAAATGACCCCACTCCCCTGGCCGCGCTGAACCCTGGAGCGCGGTGCTGTGGAACGAGGAATACCAAAGAAACGGCGAAACAGGGGGTCCCGCATCAGGGCTGGCGGCACCCCCGCAGCACCGGACTGATTCACGGTCCGAGCTGTCTCCAGAGTGACCACTGCTGGACCACTGCGCTTGACAGCGGCGGCCACAAACGAGTCGCGACGGATCGCTGGCAGCGCCTCAGCCTCCTGAGGGCCAACGATGAACGGGATCGATCCAACACCGGCCAACAACAACCCTCCTGCCAGAGCGGAGGCGACGAGCGAGCGGGACTGAGAGGTCATCACAGCTGCAGGGCGATCGGCTGACTCGACGCTACGCAGAGCAGACGCAAAAAAAGCCACCAGCGATGTCAAAGCTGTGACCGCGTGCAACCGGGATCCCGATAGCGTGAGAATGAAGAGATTCAGTTGGGTGGAGGGTCATGCTCGGTTCACTGTTTCCGCTGCTCTACGGCGCGTTGTTTGTGGCCCTGCTCTGGCAGGCCTTCCGCGTTATGAGCAAGGGTTTTCGTGCTGCGAGTGGTCCGATCAGCAGTGGCCCCAGCAGCGATCCCATCGACCGCACTGGCCAGGTCACCATCCACCCGGAACTGCTGGACAGCGAGGGACGCATTACAGAAGAAGACCTGCTGACGGTGCGCTTCGGCGGTGACGATGACGAGACCTCGACGGCCGCTGGACCCGGCACTGAATAAATTGGGCGCTTGGAGTCGACAGGGGTCGCCTGAGTGGATCAGAGAACACGCATCGTTGCCGCGGTCATCAAGGGCATCAAGCTGCCCCCCCGGTTTCGGCTTCGGCTGATGAAAGAAGATCCGGTTCGCCTGGAATTGAGCCTGACTCCGGCTTACGGAAAGGACCCCATCACCGTGGGACTTGTCGAATCTCTTGATCTGGTGGCCCGTCGTGACCGGGAAGGCAGGATCCCCCGCGACCTTCAGGGCACCTGGGACTGGACCGTCCGTCACGGCCAGGTGAGCACCGGTGGCTGGAACCCTTATCTCAAGGAGGCGCTGCAAACCATGTTCGAGACCGGCCTTCCGGCGATCGTGTTCGAAGAACTCACCGGCGAGGAGTACCACCCCGTTGATGGAACACGCCACGTGCGTTGATCGAGGCACAGCGTGTGTAAAGGCGTGCGAATGAATGCAGCGAGGCGAAAACCAAGGGGCTAGACCGGAATCAATTCGGCCTTTAAGAAAGTCTTTATGGCCTCCCTCGTTGTTTCCATCGGGCCCCTTGTGCGGTTGCTGGCCGCTGTTGGCGCCATCAGCAGCCTGCTTCTGTTGGGCCTGATGAATCTCGTCCCATGAATCGAGCGGCAGCACCGGTTTGAGCCAGTTCCCGATCGACGCCCTGCTGGCGCGGATCTGCTCTGAAGTTCGCCCGGGACAAACAGTTCTGCTGCAGGCGCCACCCGGGGCAGGCAAGACCACACGGGTTCCCTTAGCGCTGATCGGGGCCCTGACGGAAGGGCCGGGGGGCTTCGCAGGGAAGCAAAAAATCTGGATGATTGAGCCGCGGCGGCTGGCCACCAAGGCCGCCGCTGCCCGCCTCGCCACGAGCCTGGGAGAAGACGTGGGTGCCCGCATCGGCTATGCCGTACGCGGGGAACAGAAACGATCCAGCCGCACCCAGGTGGAGGTGATCACCGACGGCCTCTTCCTGCGGCGCCTGCAGAGCGACCCCTCACTGGATGGGGTGGGCTGCGTAATTTTCGATGAATTTCATGAGAGGGGGCGTGATGCGGATCTGGCCCTCGCGCTGCTGCGCGAAGCGCGTCCGCTGCTGAATCCAGACCTGGCGTTGATGTTGATGTCCGCCACGCTGGATCTGTCCGACCTGAGAGAACGCCTGCCCGAAGCGACAGTGCTGGAAAGCCCAGGCCGCTGTTACCCGGTGGAGACCCATCACCAAGCGCCACGACCGGACGAACCCCTGCCTCGACAGGTGTTACGCGCCATTGAGCACCATGCCCTCGAGCAACCTCAGGGAAGCGGTGTACTGGTCTTTCTGCCTGGACTGGCGGAGATTGAACGCTGCAGGCAGACCCTGACCGAAGCAGCGGCTCTGCAGAACTGGCGCATTCAAGTGCTGCATGGGCAACTCCCACTGCAACAACAGAGTTCAGCCCTCCAACGCTGCGATCCGAACCAGGACGGCAGCATCATCCTGGCCAGTGCCATTGCCGAAAGCTCCCTCACAATCGATGGTGTGCGGCTGGTGATTGACAGCGGCCTCAGCCGTCAACTGCGCTACGACCCCAACACCCAAATGGAAGGCCTGGAGACGACAGCCTCCAGCCTGGCCAGTGCGGAGCAGCGCAGGGGCCGAGCCGGCCGACAGTGCCCAGGCAGTTGCATCCGCCTCTGGTCACCCGCGGAGCAACAGCGACGACCACAGTTCCACCCCCCCGAATTGCTGCTGGCGGATCCCCAGCCCGTATTGATGGAACTGGCCCAGTGGGGCGCTGGACTGGGCGAAGAACTGCCATGGCTGGACCCACCACCTGCAGCCGCCATGCAGGAGGGACAGCACGGCCTGCAACAGCTCGGCCTGCTGGAGCAAGACGGCCGCATCAGCAGGCGGGGACGGTTGATCGGCGGCCTGGGCGTTCACCCCCGTCTCGGCATGCTGCTGCTGGAGGCCCATGAACAGGGCGCCCCCCAGCTGGGGTGTGATTTGGCGGCAATCCTCAGCGAAAGGGATCCCTTCGATCGCCGCCAAATCGGTAGCGATCTCGAGGCCCGGCTCAACAGCATCCAGCGCCATCCATCACTGCGAACGCTCAGCCAGCAGCTCCGCCGCCAACTGAAGCGACTTGGCCCTTCACCCCAGAACCAGGGATCGTCCGTCAGCGCCGGCGATCTGATCCTGGCGGCCTTTCCTGAATGGCTAGCGCAAGAGCGACCGGACCAGACCGGTCGCTATCAGTTGCGCCAGGGACGCGGCGCCGTGCTGCTTCCCTGGGATCCGCTTCAGGGGAGCCCGGCCCTGGCTGTCGCCAGGGTCGACATGGGCGACAGAGACACCCGCATCCAGATGGCAGTGGCCCTGAGCCAGAGCACCCTGCTGACCATCGCTGAGCAAGACGGCCATTGGCAGGACTTAGTCAGCTGGGATCCTGAACGCCAGAGGATCCGCGCCGAACGACTGCTGAAACTGGGTGAATTGGTGGTGCGCCGCACGCCACAGCCTTCGCCAGCAGCGCCGCTATGCCGGAGCCTGCTCATCGAACAGCTGCAGAAGAACTCCAGCCTTGACGCACTGCCCTGGACGGACAGCACCCACCAGCTGCGCCAACGGCTGGAATGGATGCATCAGCAGGTGGGCAGCCCATGGCCGGCCAGGGATCTCACGACGCTGCTGGAGCAGGCTGACACCTGGCTTGGTCCAACCCTGGAGGGCTGCCTGGGTTGGGGCGAGATCAGCACAGCAGCACTGGAAGAAGCACTCTGGGGCGATCTGGACTGGGGCCTCAGACAACAGCTGGATGCGCTTTTGCCGCGTCGCGTCCCGATCCCAGCCGGCCGGCAGGCCACACTGCTTTACACAGGGGACGAGGTCATCCTTGCCGTGAAATTGCAGGAGATGTTCGGATGTGACGACGGGCCCCACGTGCTGGATGGTCGTATCCCCGTCACCCTGGAACTGCTCTCACCGGCAGGACGTCCCCTGCAACGCACCCGGGATCTCAAAGGCTTCTGGCAAGGCAGCTATCAGGACGTGCGCCGCGAGATGCGAGGGCGCTACCCCAAGCACCCCTGGCCCGACGACCCGCGCCAGGCACTGCCGACCGCCCGGACGAAACGCAGGTCAAGCGGCGGGCAGGCGTAAACAATGGAAATGGACCCCCCTTCCTGTAGCCGTTAGCACTCGCAACAAAACTCCAACCTTTGTTACATTGTTACCAAACCAAATCGGTCCTCCCCCATGTCTGACAACGCACGCTTCGGCTTCGTCAACTTCGCTGAAACCTGGAATGGTCGTCTGGCCATGATGGGCATCGTGATCGGTCTCGGCACCGAGCTCCTGACCGGCCAGGGCATCCTGTCCCAGATCGGCCTCGGCTGATTTCCGCACCGCGGACCTAGAGAACCCCTCGGCTCACCGGGGGTTTTTTGTTGCCTCGGTATCGGCCATCGCTGATGCATCAAAGTGGGTGCATTCCACTGAGACAGTCGTTGGCACCGCTCTACGTACAGAACAGACGCGATGGATCAAGGCTGCTCAGCAGCGCCTTGGTGATCTGCACGATCGGCGCCACTCAGATTCACCAGCACTGGGGCGTTCTTGTCACCAGCATTTCGGCCATTGTCTGCATCTACTGGGGTTACGCCTACAGCCGCCTTGAGCGTTGATCGCCTTCCGACTTACTCCGTTGCTGAACTGAACACAGCCATCGGAAGCCTGCTGGAACGCGGCTTTGCGCCGCGTTTTTTGTTAGAAGCAACAGTCTCGCGGCCTCAACTCAAGAAAGGCCACCTCTGGCTGACCCTCACCGACGGCGCCGCCAGCATTTCGGGCGTGGTGTGGGCTTCGAAACTGGCCCAGCTGAGCTACAAACCCGAGGACGGTGACGGCGTCACTGTGGTGGGCAAGCTGAATTTCTGGGCAGCGAGGGCCAGCCTCACCGTTCAGGCGCTGGACATCCGCCCAAGCCTGAGCACCGTGCTGAGGGACTTTGAACGGGTGCGTCAGCTGCTGGAAGAGCAGGGAGTGATTGACCCCAGCCGTCAGCGGCGGCTACCGAGCCAACCTTCAACCATTGCGGTGCTCACAAGTGTGCCCAGTTCCGCCCTGGCTGACATGCTGCGCACCGCCGCTGAACGCTGGCCGCTGACGCAACTCATCGTGGTGCCGATTCCAGTGCAGGGAGCAGTGGCATCCAAGATTGTCAGCACGCTGGAGGGTCTGGCCGAACGATCAGTTGACCTAGGGATTCAAGCCCTGGTGCTGGCGCGCGGCGGCGGAAACCGGGAGGACCTGGCGGTATTCGATGACGAAGCGCTCTGCCGCGTGCTGGCGCACTACCCCGTACCTGTGGTGACGGGCCTCGGCCACGAAGACGATCTGACCGTCGCAGATCTGGTTGCAGACCATCGGGCAGCCACCCCCACGGCGGCAATCGTGGCGCTCCTGCCCGACCGCAATGCTGCACGCCAGGGGCTTGTACAACGCCAAAGTCGATTGAGGGACGCACTGCTGGGGCGAATCCTTCGCGAACGTCAAAGGCTTCAGGATCGGGCCTTTGTGTTGCAGCAACAATCTCCTCTCGAGCGAATCAGGCGCCATCGCCAGGAGCTGGCGCAGAAACAACTATTGCTAAAAGCGCTGTCTCCAGAACGCTGGCTGAAACGGGGGCTCGCCCTGGTCAGCAATGCTTCCGGCGATGCCATCCCGGACCTTCAATCCGTCAAGATCGGAGATCAGCTCAGCATTCGGATGAGCGACGGAACGCTTGACGCCCGGGTCGATCAGATCCAACGCAGTTCCCAAAAAACCACCTCCTGATGAGCAAGCGCCAACCCAGCAAAGAGTTACGCGATCGCATGGAAGGCTGGCGCAGCGATGCCGCTGGCCTCAACTACGAAGAAGCCATGCAGGCCCTTGATCTGCTGCTCGCTGAGCTGCAGAACGACAGTGTGCCCCTGGCGGAATTGCAGCAACGGGTTCTCCACGGTGAGATTTACCTCAGCCGTTGCCAGACCCTGCTCGACAGCGTCGAACAGTCGATTGTCGAACTCGACCCCACAACCCTTGAACCCACGAACAATGCGTAAGGCACTGCCCTGGATCTATCTCCTCCTTGCACTTGCGGGGGCGATCCTGCCGTGGAAAGCCAATCTGGAGTTCATTGCTGAAGGTGGCGGTCAGGCCTTCGATTTGGCTCGGTTCATCGCCGATGCGAACAGCACAGCGGCCTCACGCTCCTTGAGCGCTGACCTGCTGGTGGGGGCCAGTGCGGTCACCCTGTGGATCTGTGTGGAGGGTCCACGCCAGAAGATCAAAGGCTGGTGGCTTGCCATTCCTCTGAGCTTTGGCGTTGCCTTTGCCTGTGCTGCACCATTCTTTCTGTTCCTTCGGGAACGACAGCTGCAGGCTCAGGAATCGGAATCCACGTCCTGAGCGATCACATCAATCGTGAGATCCCTCGCGGGTGTGGACTGGGCAGCTGAAACTCCAGTGTTGTCCGCAGCGTTGGGATAAGGCGTCCCGCAAAACGAGCAAACGCCAGCGCCCTTCAGACCAGTAGCCCCACAAGAAGTGCAGGTGATCATTCTCGACTGCAACAGCTTCCAGCCAATCCAGCCCAGACCGGACAGGATCAACGGCAGCGCCAAGAGCGTGAGCAGCAGACCGCCTGCGAGATCGAGCAACAGACGACCAGCCGCTGTTGGCACCAGCAACAGCAAGACAACTGCAATCCACAACACTGCTGGCGGTCGATTCATTTGCCTCAACGGAAATGGTCCGTTGGATCAGCTTCGCAGAGGGGTATCGAAGTTCAAGGCGTCAGGGTGTTCGGTTCTCCGAGCCGAGGCTTAGCAAGACGAACTGAGGCCAATTCCACACTCAAACACTGGCCAAAATAAAGAATGACACCCACCAACCAAACCCAAAGCGTTAAAACCAAAACACCACCGATCACCCCATAAGCCTGATAGCGATTACCAAGAGAAACGATACTTAAGCTCAAAATTTTGTTGAGCAATGCCAACCCAAAGCCAATCAACAACGAGCCAGGGATCAAGGGTGCTCTTGGAACACGGCGACTGGGCAAGGCCATCTGAAGCAGCAGGGCCATCAAGGACAAGATCAATGCTGGAACGAGAATTCGCCCAAGGGGAAGAATGGGACTGGATTGCACAAGAGCCATCAACCCAGGAATAAAACCATCCAGAACACCAAGGATGTCTTCCGGAAGCTGTCTGATGCTGAGAACCAACTGCTGAAAGACGATCAGAATCGATATAGCAAAGACAGTCAAAAAAGCTTCAACACGCGTTTTACAGAACTGCACCACTTGCTGCCACCAAGGCAAGTCAATCGCCGGGTCCGGGAGAATGTCTGACCAAAGACGATCAGCTCCGCGCTGCAATGTTAAGTAGGCATTACTTGCCGTGAGAAGCAAGACAATTACGCCAAGAATTCCTGCACCAAATCCCTGATTCACCAACCCACGCAGGGTGGAATCCACCAGGTTGGTTGCGGAAGGGGGGAGGACCTGGGTAACCGACTCCAAAACATTATCCAAACTATCTGTTTCACCAAACACCCTGGCCGCCACAGACAAAGCGATGAGCAGCAGCGGGAAAAAAGACTGAAGGACGAAATAAGCAAAAGCAGCACTCAGATCCACACATTCAGCGTTATTCCAGCGCTGACAGGCATTCCATATCCGCCCACCTAACTGTCGAACAAGCGAACGTCTTGACACAGATTCGCTCAGAAGACTTCTAAAACCATACAACAAAAAAGCCACCTCAATCGAGGTGGCTTTTTCATGGTTGGCGATGGTGAT